>CALQGY020000078.1 GCA_943330235.2 Candidatus Kuenenia stuttgartensis | reverse complement strand
CGCGCCGATGTGCTGCGCGAGGCGGAGCGCCTCAAGAACGCCTTGATCGCGTCGCTCACGCATGATCTGCGGTCACCGTTGGCCACGCTGTCCATTCTGTCAGACCCCGAATCTGGGGTGGGTAGCGAGGCGGCGCTCGCGCGCATTGCGGCCGAGACGCGCCGCTTGAATGAATTCGTCAGCAGCATGCGCCGGTACGCGTTTGCCGAGACTCGCGACGTGCCGTCGATGCACGTGGAGTCACATGTGGTGGACGATCTGATCGGCACCGCGGTGCGGGCGCGCGAGATCGCGCTGCAGGGGCATGTGATCTCCGTGCAGCTACCGAGCGCCCCCGCGCTGGTGCTGGTGCGCTGTGACTTCACGCTGGCGTTGCAGATTCTGGCCAACCTTCTGGAGAACGCCGCGCGCTATGCGCCGCTCGGATCGCCCATCGACGTCCTCGTGGCGGTGGGTGAGGGGCAGGTCGATATCAGCGTGCGCGATCGCGGGCCCGGGCTGACGCCATCCGACGCCATCGAGCTATTTGAACCGTTCCGTCGTGGACCAGCCGCGACGGAAGCCCCCGCGCACGAGGGGATGGGATTGGGGCTCGCCATCGCCCGCACCTTCGCGCAGGCGCAACACGGTGATGTCCGCTATCGTCCCCGCGACGGGGGCGGCGCGGAGTTCATCCTGAGTCTGCCGGCGGCGCAGCTGCCCGACGCCTTATGAGCGAGTCCCACGCGCCCGTCATGCCCCTACGCGCTGCGGCCGATCGCACCCGCTGGCTGCGTGCACACCCCTCGGCTACGCTGCACGACGCCCTCGCGCTCTTCGATGCGTCTGCCCCCGTGAGCACCGACGACATGCGTGGGCGATGGCGTGGCAGTGGCCTGCCGACGGGCCACCTCATGGACGGGCTGCTCGAACACTACGGCTGGTTCGGCAAGCATTTCCACGACGCCGATCATGTCGATCCGCTGCTGTTCATACCGTTCGTGGGGCACGGCGCGCCCTTCGCGGTCTCGCCGCGCCTGATGCCGCTGGGGCTCGCGCGTTTTCGCGGGCTCGCGCATTCGGCGTTCGCCCGCACCGTATTCGGTCTTGCGCTGCCCCTGCTGCGCACGCGGCACGCCGCGGCGCGCCTGCGGCACATCGAGTACCGTGGCGTGGTCACGGCCACCATGATCTACGATCACCTCCCAATTCACGACGTCTTCCGCCGCGTCGATGACGACACGCTCATCGGTCTGATGGATCAGCGCGGCGCGCCGCAGCCGTTTTTCTTCCTGCTGCGACGCGACACGACGGGCTGACCGCTGAGGGCGCGATGCGCACTCCGTCGTGAGTACCGCCGCGTACTCACGGCACAATCAGCGCCTTGACGACCTCACGATTCGCTACCGCGGCCAGCGCCTCATTGGCCTGCGCCAAAGAGAACCGGCGCGAGACGGCATCGAGCCACGGCAACTGTCCGCCCTGGTGCGCCAGCAGTTGCACCGCCCGGTGGAAATGCGAGTAGTCGCACCCCCAGCAGCCGCGGATTTCGGCGTGCTTTTTGTTGATCTGCAGATGCGGGTTGATGGAGATGGATCCGCCGTCCGTGTACTGACCGGCCACGACGACCACCCCGCCGTCACGCACGAGATCGAGCGCTTGCCCGACCGCCGACGGATCGCCGGCCACTTCGATGACGATATCGACCCCGCGCCCGCCGTTGGCCGCACGCACCGCGGCCACGCGCTCCTCGGGGGGGATGTCGAGGGAGATCGCAGCGGTCGCGCCCATGCGGCGCGCGAAGTCCAGACGCGCGGCCGGGGCGCCGACGGCAATCACCGACTGCGCACCGGCCAGTGACGCCAGCGCGATGGCCGCCTGCCCCACCGGTCCCACGCCCAGTACCGCCACCGTCGAGCCCAATCGCACGCCACCGCGCTCCACCGCGTGCATGGCCGTCACCAGCCCGCAGCCGCCGGCAATGAACATCGCCGGATCGACCGACGGCGGCAGACGCAGCAGCTTCACCCCCGGCTTCATCCAGATGTGATCGGCCCAGCCGCCCAGCGGGCCGTCGGCGGTGCCATAGGTGACGCCGTACACTTTGCGATGCGGACAGCGTGTGGTCTGCTTGGTGACCAGGCACTCGTAGCAGGCACCGCACGTCTCGTGCACATCGAGGAACGTCACCAGATCGCCCTCGCGAAACGGGACCCCCTCAATGTCCGTCATCGTGCCGCGGATCTCCGCGAGGTGCCCCACCGACACGTGGCCCGGCACAATCGGATACGGCACGCCCGCCAGCCGCCCGTGATGCAGGTGCACGTCGGTGCCGCACACTTCGGAGTAGAGCGTGCGCAGCATCGCGCTCCCGGGCGTCAACGTCGGCCACGGTAACTCGCGCAACTCAATGGGCTGATGCGGCGCCGTCATCACGGCGGCACGAACGGTCTGGCTCATGATCGGAGGGTTGGAGACACAGCAAGCGCGGCCGTCACGATCCGCGCCACACGACGAACTCGTGTATGCGAATTTTCTTACATGCGGATACATCGGTAATCAGCGCCACAGCACCACTCCCGCCATCGCGCACACACTGGTAGTGTATCACCATCAGTCCACCGAACGCCCCTGACACCCGACGATGGGTATCACGAGATGAATGCTTTGCGAACTATTTCGCAGAAACCGATCACGCTGATCGTTTTGGCCGTCCTGCTGCTGATGCTCGCGGCGGTCACTGTGCAAATGGTGGAGCGCGCCCTCGGTCACAGCGAGCACCGCGTGGCGGGGACGGTGAAACATTCGATGCGCACGGCCGGCGACTGACGTGGCGCGCGCGCGCCGCGCATCACGATCGACCGCGTTAAAACGCGATCTGCACGACCGGCACGCGACGCACACGCAGCGGCAACTGACGGGCGCCTCCCGCTGACACACCGGCCGTCGCGCTTCCACGCATCCCGAGCGCCAGCGACGTTGCCGCCGGCACCACCGACAGCGACACGCGTGACAGCATCGACGACGCGTCGCGGCCGGTGACGCTGCCCGTCGTCAGGACGCCCCGCTTAGGGCCCGCGTCCGCACCGGGTCGCACCAGATGATCGGCCAGCGCCAGCCCGATCATGCCGCCCACCGCCGTCAGCGCGAGGGTTGGCTGCACGTCGGCTTGGGCCATGGCTGCAAGCCCGCCTCCCATCAGCGAACCGGCGATGGCACCGAGTTGCACCTGCTTGCCATCGGCGGACGTCCGGTCCGCATGACGCACCTTGGTGCGATCGGCGACCAACGCGCCCGAGAGCAGACCGGTGGTCATGACGGCCGCGCGCAGCCGGCCATCGGCCGAGGAGCTGAGCACACTACTCGCGGCCAGAGCGCCAAGGAACGCACTGGTGACGGTGACGTCGATGTCGCCCGCCGTGACGTTGTACGCGGCGCGACGGGCGTAGCGCGGCCCCACGACATAGCCGGTCACCGCCGCGCCGATGGCGCTGCCCAGTGCCAACTTCGCGCGACCGGGCAGGTGGTTGCCGCTCCGCGTGCTGTCGTCGTCAAAGGCGCCCAGCGCGCCGGCCAGCCCCAGCGTGGACACGGCCGCCAGATCGGCCGCGAAGCCGGAGGAGGCCGCTTCCCCGTCGCTCATACTGCGCGCCCGCTGGTACCCGGCCAGCGTGCCGCCCAATGCGCCGACGAGAATGGGCGTGCCATACCCCGGGCCGCCATTGGCCTCGGTCAGGGCCGCGACCGCGGCGCCCATGGCTGCACCGCGGGTACCGCCGTGAAAGCTCAGAATGGTTTGGGCGCGCGTGACTGGGCGATTGCGGACCGTGCGCGCCGCGATGAAGAACGTCGCACCGGCTGTCAGCAGATAGCCGCCGCCGGCCGCCGCCCCGTCGCCACTCAGAATCGCGGCGGCGGCCGCACCGTACACGCTCAGTCCCAACGCCGTCTGGTTGCGCACGAACACATTCCCCGCCGGCTCTGACAGCACCAACCCCGTCGAGCCACGCGCTCCTTCGCCGACGGTGCCCATCGCGACCACGGCCGCGTCCACCACGCTGCGCAACCGCAGGACGTCCTCGCGCGAGAAGGCGTAGCGCACCCGCGCGCCGTCCACGCGCTGCGCGACCAGCACCGCGGCGCCGGTCACCGTGTCGGTCGCGAACAGCCGCGCCTCGCTCCAATCGGCGCCCAGCGGCCAGTACGGGGGCGCGAGCTTCCACCGCGCGGCGTCCGTCGGTGTAATCACAAGAATCCGTCCGGCTGCGTCGAAACGGAGCGGCCGTTCCGTCTGCGGCGTCACGGCCGACGCCTGCGCCGACGCCTGCGCCGCCACGGACGACGGCGCCGTCGCGACCGTCGTCAGGACAACCAGCAGCAGCCACCGAGAGCGCGCGTGTCTCACGGCCATGGCAGGACGATCACCGGATACCGCGGACGCGACGCGGGCACATCGGTACCGGCCATCAACGACGCAATGTCGTGACGCGCGGAGGCAACATGCGCGCGAGCCGGCGCATCAGTGCCGGGCGCCGACGCCAAGCGCGCGTCGAGCTGCTTGAGGTGATAGTGCGCGGCCGCGCGCACGTCGGGCATCACGCCCTTGTCACCCGCGAGATCCAGCATCGCATCCAACGCGGCGCGCTGCGACGCACGCAGCACCGCGCGCTCCGCCGAGCTCGCGGGCACCGGCGCGCCCCACGTGCGGCGCACGATCGTGGCCAGTACTTCGTCGAGACCAAGGGCATTCGCATCGCTGGCCTGGAACAGCACCAGTCGCGCCGCACGCTCGCGATCCAGCAGATAGCCGATGACTTCCGTGGCCAGACCACCCGCCAGCGTAACGGCATCGAACGCAGTGCCGCCGCTGCCGTCAATCCACGTCATGTCGGCGTTAAAGCCCGGCGGCGGCGGGGGAATGAGGCGCTGCACGCGCTCCGGCACCGTAAGCTCCGACGGACGAATGGCATCGAGCGCGAGATTGAGCGCCTTCCGCTGATCGGCAGCGGGGAGAATACGCGTGGGCACCTGCCCGTCGCCGCGCATGGCAAAGCTGAAATCCATGCCGCCCACGTACTTGCTCAACGCTTCCAGCGAATAGCGATGATGCAGGTACACGTGCGTGAAGCGCATGTTGAGCATCGCCATCGGTTCGCCGGGCTGGATGGCGCGCTCGTCAAACTTGTCCATCATGATGCGCCGCACGCGGGTGGCCCGCGCAATGCCTTCAAACGGCGTGGCCCCTTCTTCCCAGCGCGTGACCTGCGGGATAGAGCCGTTGGCGTTCGCGTACTGGTCGTTGATGTAGCGCACGTTGCGCGTGATGCCGTCCTTCATGATGCCTGCCAGTCCGGCCTTTTCGGCCGCGGCGTTCGGATACCACGTATAGCCCAAGCGGATGGCCAGCGTATCCCACGCGCCGGGGCCTTTGCGCCACGCATCGCGCAGATCGAGTGAGCCGTCGGTGTTCGCGGTGATGACCGGGAACGGATAGTCCATCACCGACGTGCGTCCCTGCGACGACGCGATGTAGTTGTGCTGCAGTCCGAGAGTGTGTCCGATTTCGTGCGCGGCGTGCTGACGGCGGCGCATGAGGGCGAACGTTTCGGCGTCGACATTCGGGCCAGCGGCGCCGAACGTGGGCACCGTCCCCGCCCAGATGTTGTAATCAATGAGCGAGCGCCACGCGTCGATACGCACAATGGCGCGCACAATTTCACCGGTGCGCGGATCGGTGAAGCTCGGCCCCACCGACGGGCCGGGACCGGAGCGGTGCACCCACATCAGCATGTTGTAGCGCGCGTCCATGGGGTCGGCGCCGGCGGGGAGATCGAGCACCCGGAACGCATTCCGGAACCCCGCGGCTTCGAACACCTTGGCCCACCAGTTGCCGCCTTCACGCAGCGCCTCGCGATACGGCGCCGGAATGCCGGGATCGAGGTAGTACGTGATGGGCGTGACCGGATCCACCAGTTCACCGCGCGCGTACGCCGCGGGATCACGGGGCACCAGGCGCCACCGGTTGATGAAGCCGCTGCGATACGTGCCGTCGAAGCCCTGCGACAGATCGGCGAACTGCGTGCCGCCGAAGCCGTAGCGCGGATCGTAGTCGCGCGGCCGATAGTTCGATCCCTCGGGGAGCACCACCAGCGAGTGATGCTCTTCAAACGTCATGGCCTTCGCGTCGGGGGCCGCGCGCCGCACGACGCCGCCCGGCGCATCGCTGGTGAAGGTCAGCACCGCATGCACTTCCGCGTTGCGCGGGAACGCCTTCGTGCGCGCCGTGTCCAGCCAGCTCCGGGTCGCATCCACGCGATAGGTGCCGGCCTGACCACTGCGCAGCGCGTCGGCCACGCCGTACGCATCGGAGAGGAACAGCGAGCTCGCATCCACCGTGAGCACGCCCTCCTTCTCGCCGTCCACCGGGAACGAGGCCACGACCGCGCGCGGGAACGCGTCGGCCGCCGCGCGCTGATTCGCCGCGTTGCCGGCGGGGGCGCGCACGCTCCAATTGTCACGCACCAGGAGTACGCGATTGCCGCGACGCTCGAGGCGCACCACCACGCTCTGTCCCATCTGCGCACGATCGAGACCGGGGCCGTTGCTCTGGCCGAGTCCCGTGGTGAGCGTCACCTGATGCAGGAAGTCTTTATCGAGCTGGCCGACGGGGATCTCAAGCATCGCGCGGTTCTTCGCGTCGTCGATGCGGACTTTGAGAAACGCCGCGTCGCCGGCGCCCTGCGCGTGCCCACGCGCAGCGCCCACGGAGAGGGCAAGGGTCAGGCCCAGCAGCGGAAGCAGCGGGCGGAACAGTCGGGGACCTGCGGGGCGGAACGAAAGCATGGGGCCATCTCCAAGGGGTGGGTACCAGTCGCCCGATTGTAGCACCGAAGCAGCCCCCCTACCAGCGGTCACCCGCGGATTGCCAGAACCCGGTGCCGGCACGCCGCGCCGCACCCGACCGGAGACGGCTCAGAGTCCGGCAGGCTTGAGCACCAGCATCGCCACACTGCACAGCGTCCCGCCGACGGTCATGACCGTGCGCAGGCGGGCGTTCCACCAGGGCAGCGATCCGTCGTGCGATGCCCGCACATCCCACACCAGCTGCGCCAGCCCGCACAGCATGAGCAGCGCAATCGCGGCCGTGCTGGAGAGATAGGGCAGCAACGCCGCCAGCCCGATCACGGATGGCATCGCCGACAGCACGAGTCGCGGCAACGACGGCGCGTCCGGTACCCGAACCAACTCCGCGCCCCAGCGTGCGCCGCCCAAAAACGAGAGGGTCAACGCGGCGTACACGATGAACGCATGGACCGCGCGTTCCGCCAGCGACGGCGACGTGAACAGCAGCGCCAGGCACACGAGGAACGGAATGAGCCCGGACCCCGCAATGAGCCAGAGCCCTCCGGGAACCCCGGCCGGCGCGGATGCAGATGGAGATGCCGATGCGGAAGATCGGGGACGATGCATAACACTCCTCGCAGAATGAGACAGGCCGCCATCGGTTACCGCGTTCAGCCGACAGCGTTCAGCGTTTAGCCCACAGCCTGCAGCCTACAGCCTGCAGCCTACAGCCCACAGCCTACAGCCTACAGCCTGCAGCGCCTCTCAGCGGCGCGACACCGGCGTCCCGAGCCACGCCCAGATCATCCGCGAGCAATCCGCAATCAGCCGCTCGGCCACCACCGACTCGGGAATATTGCGCGTGAGCACCGCGATGGCATACGGCCGACGCGCGGCAGGATACACCAGCCCGGCATCGTGCAGCGTGGCGGTGATGGATCCCGTCTTGTGCGCGACGCGCGTCCCCGCCGGCAGACCGGCCGGGATCTCGTTGTTGAACGCCTGCGCCTCGAGAATGCGCAGCATATCGGCCGTGCTGGCGGCGTTGGCCACCCGCCCCTGCTGCAGCGCCACGAACAGCGCGACGAGATCGTTGGCCGTCGTGGTGTTGTTGAGTCCTGCCTTGAAGGCGAGGTCGTCCTCAACACCGCGCAGGACCTGCATCCGTGTGGCGCCAAACCCGCGCGTCAGCGCGGTGATGCGCGCCGCATCGAGGCGCTCAATGAGCGCATTGGTGGCCAGATTGCTGGAGTGCGTGATCATGCGCTCAGCCAGATCGCGCAGCGGCACGTCCGTGCCCACACGCGCGTACATCGTGCTGTCGCTGTCCTCACCGGCATCCAGCGCGTACGGCGAGCGGTCGACGATGGAGAGAAACCGGTTCTCCAGCCGCACGGTTTCCGTTGGCTTCAGGCGCCCGCTTTCAAACTCCTGAAAGAGCGCGAAGAGCACCGGCACCTTCATGGTGCTGGCCGCATGAAACACGGTATCGCCATTGAGCGCGAGGACGCGCCCGCTGGCGAGATCGTGCACCGCGATAGCGACCTGCGCACCGGGCACCTGCGCAATGCGTGAGGTCAGCTGCGCGAGCACCTGCGCGGCGCCGCGGTCGATGCCGCGGTCGGTGCCGCGGTCGATGCCGCGGTCGGTGCCGCGCACCTGCGCACCGGAGCGGGCAAGTGGCATGATCAACAACAGCACGCTGCACACGCGGCGCAGCAGAGTGGCGGACCGCATGAAGACACTCCGTGATGCAGGAGAGGCGAACGGGAAACGGAAAACCGATGAGCGCGCAGCCATCAGGCGCCTTCGCACTCACCTAGTGCGTCAGCGCGTACACCACGTAATTGGTCGCGAACTTGTACGCATCGTTCGACATGTTGACCGGGTAGTATCCGCCCCCCGACCACTCCATGTAATCGCCGATGTCGTTGTTGTAGTTGATGATCACCTGCAAGCGCTTGGTCGGGTCGTTGTTCTCGAAGATGCCGAGGTACTGCGCGTGCGCGGACGCATTATCGGGATGCGTCATCCCGTCCAGCGTGGTGATGTGAAAGAACGCATTGAAAATCGGATGCGACAGCGGGATCGGCACAATGCGCGCGTCGGGCATCACGAGATGCATCGAGCGGTCGAAGTTGGCCCACTCGCGCAGATAGAAATCATCCACGATGAGAAAGCCCCCCTTGGCGATCCAGTCGCGCAGGCCGGCGGCCTCGCGCGCATCCGGCAGCCAGTAGCCCGGCTCAGACAGATAGCTGATGGGATAGTGCGACAGCTTCGGATCATCCATGCGGTGCACGTTGCTCTGGCGCACGTGCGGATGCAGCGTGGTGAGATCGTTGGCGATGGTCATGAAATTGCGTTCCATCGCCGGATAGTCGAACTCCCAGCCGCTGCGGTTGTACACCGTGTAGCTGAGCCGCACAAACGTGAAGCGCCCGTCGTACGCGACGTTCGGCTCAATGAAGATGCGATTACTGCGGCGCTGCGCACCGACCGCGGCGGCCGTCATGGCCAGCGCAGCGCCCGCCACCATCAGCCGTCGGAGCGTGCGCATTGGGCGACCTCAGTGCGTCGCTGACGGCGCGGCCGAGGCCTGCGGCGGGGCAATGGGCGCGAACGGCAACGGCACGGTGGTGGGCCGGCGGATATCACCGGACAGTCGCAACGCTTCGAGCACCGCATTGATGAGCTGCTCGTGCTGCGCGTCGCGCGAGATGTTCGCGAAGTGATCGCCGGGCTGGAAGCCGTACCAGCCGAACTGCGAATGATTGCCGCCTTCGATGCGCACCCAGCGGGCGCTGGCCGGCAGCAGGCGCCGATTGGCCTCGCTGTTCGCCAACGGAGCGAGGCCGTCGTTGGTGGCCACAATTTTGGTGACCGGCAGCTTGAGCGACGACAGATCTTCACTGCGCGGATTGGTGGTGCCGACCAGCAACAAGCCGCCCATGCTGCGCGCGCCAAGTGCCACAACTTCAGTCACCATTCGAATGGCAATGGTAGCACCAAGGGAATGGCCGCCCACCAACCACTGGGCCGCACGCTCATCTTCATGCACCGCGCCCAGCGCAACGTGCAGAATGTCGGGCAGATCGCTCTTGATAAACAGGCCGCGTCGCTTGAGCGGCACCAAGATCACCGGATAGCCCGCCGCCGCCGCGGCCCGCGCGAGCGGCGCGTACGCCACGACATCCACCATGGCGCTTGAGAAGAACAGCAGCCCGACCGGCACCACGGCGCGCGTGGACGCCGGCGTGAAGCGGATCACGCCGTTGGACGGGTCGCGCTCCACCTTCACGCGCGCATCCGTCCCCATGGCCGCGACAGCCGCGGCCGAGGGCCGAGAGGCGACAACCAGCCATCCCCCCAGTCCCACCAGCAGCGCGCATCCGACCAGCGCCCCGATTCGCAGCACACGTCTCCATCCCCGCTTCGCACCCACTCGGCCTTCTCCTCGATAATGCAGTGATGTCCGCGCGCTTACAGCAACCCGAGCTGCTTGAGGACCGCCGTCGGCGGTAACTCCCACTTCGGCAGCGCCACGTTGCCGACGTACCCGACGTCCTTCATCCCCTCGTCGGTCGTGTAGAACGCGGTCGCCGTGAGATTACGCACGAGCGAGAAGAACCGCGCGCCCGCCGAAAACTCCGGCTTCGCCTTGGGAACGTAGCAGATATCATCGCAGATCTGCGTCTTCTCGCCCTGCGTCAGCTTCGCGAACGGACGCCCAAAGCGTTTGTCACTCTCCAGATTGAGCCACGACACACCGCCGCGCACCCGCACGAGATCACGCGCGTTGCTGTCCAGCGGCGCGCTGACGTGCTCGTTGATATAGGCGGGCGCACCCACCGCCGACGCACTCGGCGAGTGCTCATCGGCCGGAATGATCATGTCGCACAGGGCGGCGAGCGTGGTCAGCTCCAGCGCGTTCAACTTGCGCGGCCAGTCCTTCTTGGGGCGCAGCAGATCCGGATCACTGGCCGTCCCGCGCGGGCCAGAGAGCAGGCTGACCTGCTGCGACGAGGAGGCCATGGGCGGGCCGCCTGTTGGTACCGCCCCGCGCGCGGGCTGCGCGGCCGCCTCGTGCACCGAGAGGCTCTCCAGCATGGGCAGCGCCGCGGCTGCCCCCAAGACCTGCAGGGCAATGCGTCGCGTGACACCTTCGGGCGCCGTCGGGGCCGCCTCGGCTCGTTCGTCGTTGGAGTTCATCCGATATTCCGCTTCCGCAGTTGATCCAGCACGTAGTCCGTCGTGCGCCACGCCAGCGCGAGGATGGACAGCGTCGGGTTCTTGTCGGCGTTCGAGACAAACGGCGCACCGTCGGTGACGAACAGGTTCTTCACATCCCAGGACTGACAGTGCGCGTTGAGCACCGACGTCTTGGGGTTATCGCCCATACGGCACGTGCCGACTTCGTGAATGATCTGGCCGCCGCGCGCGATGGCCTTGTTGCCATCGGTCTGCACCGTGCCGTTCACCTTGCCGCCCATCGCCTCAATGACCTGAGCGAACGTCTGCTGCATGTGCACGGCCTGCTTGAGCTCGTGGTCGGACCACTTCCAGTTGAAGCGCAGCACCGGAATACCCCACTGATCCACGACGTCCGGATCGATGGTGCAATAGCTGTCTTCGTTGGGGATCATCTCGCCGCGTCCGTCAAACCACATGAAGGAGCCGTAGTAGCGACGCGCTTCCTCCTTGAACTTCTTGCCGTAGGCGCCGCCCGTCTGCCCTTCGAGGAAGTTGAACGAGCCGTTGCCCGGCATACCGCGTCCGCCACCGAACTCCACGTGATAGCCACGCGCGAAGCCCAGCTTGCCCGCCAGCTGCTCTTTGTAGAGCCACCACGGCATGTACATGTGCATTGCCGAGGCGCCGTCGTTGTTGTGCGGCGGCAGATTCTCCAAGAGCGGAATCTGGCCGCCGATCCCCGCGCCCACGGTGTCCATGAGATACTTGCCCACCAGGCCGCTGCTGTTGGACAGGCCGGCGGGGAACATGGGGCTCTTGCTGTTGAGCAGAATACGCGCCGTCTCGCACGCGCTGGCCGCCAGCACGACCACGCGCGCCTTCACATGGCGATCGGTGCGCGTGTTCTTGTCGATGTAGCGCACTCCATTGGCAAGCCCCTTCGCATCCACGGTGACTTCGCGCACCATCGCATCGGGCACGATGTCCACGTTGCCGGTGGCCAGCGCGGGGGGCAGCAGCACCGTCGTGGACTGGAAATTCGCCTTGATGCTGCACCCGTTGCCGCAGGGCGTCGCGTAAAAGCACGCCTGTCGGCTGAGCATGGACTCACGCAACACGCGCTGCGCGAGCGGATTATCCGGGTGAATGAGCTTCGGCAGCGTGTTCGCATTCTGCCGCTGCGTCATGATAGCCAAGTGCGCCGGAATGACCGGGATGCCCATGGGCGTGGCGTGCTTCTTCGTCAGCAGCTCCACCGCGCGCGGTGCGGGGGCCGGCTGCAGCACGCCCGGTGACGAGCGCGGCGTGTTCTCCAGATCGTCGTCGCCGCCGTAGACGCCAATCAGCATCTCCGTACGATCGTAGTACGGCGCCAGCTCTTCGTACGTCAGCGGCCAGTCGGCCCCCAAGCCGTCGCGCGTCTTCGGCTTGAAGTCGTACTGGCCCATGCGCAGCGAAATGCGTCCCCAGTGGTTGGTGCGTCCGCCCAGCATGCGCGACCGCCACCACCGGAAGTCGGTGCCCGGCGCATTCGTGTACGGCTCGCCCGGCACCTCCCAGCCGCCATCCACCGTGGCGTCGTAGAACCCGAACGGCTTCTCGCGCGACCCCGCGCCACGCAGTGGCGCCTGTCGGGGCAGCTGGAACATGGGCGTTTCGCGCACCGGATCGTACGACCGGCCCGCTTCGAGCACGAGCACCTTGAGGCCGGCCACGGCCAGCTGGTACGCGGCCATGCCGCCACCGGCCCCGGAACCCACCACGATCACGTCGTACGCGGTCTGCGATTTGGGACTGCTTTCCATCACCTGAAACGCTCCTGGAGGAATCGGCCCCAATCTACGACGCCGCGTCGGCAGGCGCACCCGCAACCCGTTCGAACGCTGGGCCGGACTTTGCCGTAGCTTTGACGACGCTCCTTTCCCTCCGACTTCGCCGTCCAGGACTCCGATTGTGACTCGTGCCCCACTCGCCGCGCTGCTGGCGTTCGCCGCGGCCGCTGCTCCGCTCTCCGCGCAGGCGCGCCCCACGGGCGACAAGAAGCCCACCACCAAGACGGTCATCACCGACCGTCCCGTGTGGCCAGACGAAGGCCCCCGCAAATGGGCCCCGCGCCCCACGTCGGCCGAGATTACGGCCAACGACCTGCGGACCCGCCTGTATCAGTTCGCGGACGATTCCATGCAGGGGCGGCGCATCGGCGAGTTGGGCAACTTCAAGGGCACCGACTACATCGCGCGCGAGTTCAAGCGCCTGGGCCTCAAGCCGGCCGGCGACAGTGGCTCGTATTTCCAGGTCCTCCCGTTCGGCCCGCAGGGCTTCGACGCCGCCGCGTCCAAGCTCACCGTGAACGGCGCGCCCCTCGCGGCCAAGACCGATTGGGTCCCCACCGCCCCGTCGCCCGCTAACGGGTTTAGCGCCAAGGCCAACCTGAACAACGTCCCCACCGTCTTCGCCGGCCGCTGGGGCGATACCACGGTCACACTCGATCCGGCCGCGCTGGCCGGTAAGGTGGCGGTGTTCCTGGCCGCCCCGGGTGCGACGAGCGCCGGTGGCGGCCGCGGTGGCGCGGCGCCGATCAGCTTCGTCAGCTGCGCCGACGTACCCAACAAGTTCGGCGCCGCCGCCTCGGCCGCCGTCGAAGCCACGGCCGCTGGGGCCCGTCGACCCGCCGCACCGGCCGGCGCGGCGGGTGGAGCCGGTCGCGACACCCGCGCCATCCGCGCGGGCGCCGTAGCCGTGCTGGTGATCGGTCTGGATGAGATGGCCGATGCCGCACGCACCGCGGCCTTCGCCGGCCGCATGACCATGCAGCCCACCACCGCCGCGACCAACACCAGCACGACCGCCGGCGCCACCATTTCGCGCGACGCCGCCGCCAAGCTGTTCGGCAAGTCGGTGGATCAGCTCACCGTGGGCGCGACCGGCCAGCCCGTCTCGGCCAGCTGGAACTACGAGTGGCGCATGTCGGCCACCCCCGCGCGCAACGTCGTGGCCATTCTCCCGGGCTCCGACAAGACGCTGGCCGCCGAGTACGTGCTCGTGGGCGCGCACAACGATCACGTGGGCGTCAACACCACCACCGTCGATCACGACTCCCTGCGCGCCGTCAACACCGTCACGCGCAAGCAGGGCGCCAACGACCCGGCCTGTACCCCGACGGTCGCCCAGCAGAAGCAGATCGATTCGATCATCGCCCGCGCGCGCAGCATCCGCGCCCCGCGTCGCGACTCCATCATGAACGGCGCCGACGATGACGGCTCCGGCACGGTGGTGCTGCTCGAAATCGCTGAGCGCTTTGCCAGCGAGAAGCCGGCCCGGTCCATCATCTTCGTCTCGCATCAGGGCGAAGAGGCCGGACTGCTCGGCTCCAAGTGGTTTGTCGATCATCCGTCCGTGCCGCTGACGTCCATCGTCGCTGCGCACAACATGGACATGCTGGGCAAGGGACGCGCCGATCAGGTCAAGTTCGGCGGACCCACCTCGGTGCAAACGCTGGGCTCGCGCCGCCTCTCGCGCGAATTCGGCGACATCATCGATTCCGTGAACGCCGTGCGGAAGGAAACGATGGCCATCGACAAGACGTGGGACGTGACGGCCAATCCGATGAACCGCTTCTGCCGCAGCGATCAGGTGAACTACGTCCTCAAGGACGTGCCGGTCACCTATTTCTCGCTGGGCTACGCGCAGGACTATCACCAGCAGACCGACGAGCCGCAGTACATCGAGTACGATCACTCGGCCCGCCTGGCGCGCTTCATCCACGACGTGATGATGGCGGTTGCCACCCGCAAGGATCGTCCCGCCATTGCCGGTGCCGATCCCGCCTATCCCAAGTGTCGCTGACAATGCGGTCGTGACGCCGCCGCCGTGGCACGGGTTGTTCTCCGTCGGGTAGCACGATCTGATGCGTGCTGGTGATGTGCGTGGCCGTCGGCCATACTTGTCACTCGGTTCCCCGATTCTTCCCGTGCCACGGTCCGTCATGCGTTCACGTGCTCGCTTGCGCCCTTCGGTGCGCCGTTGCTGCTCCCTGTCGGCGCTAATACTGCTCAGCGCCGTGGCGGGATGTCTCGATGAGTCCCTCATCAAGCAGCCAGAATTGAACGTGTTTCCCGGCGCGCCGGCCGGGTGGTCCGGCACCGCCGGCACGCTGGCGATCGGCACCACCAGCAGTGAGCGGCACAGCGGCAACGCGTCCGCCTATCTGTCCAATGCGTTCCAGCCGAACATCATCGGCAATTACACGCTGCTGCAGGCCGTCCGCGCCGACAACTACCGCGGCAAGCGGGTGCGCCTCTCCGGCTGGATGCGCCCACGCAACGTCAGCAACACGTCGGTGTCGGGGCTGTGGATGCGCATCGAAGGGCCCGGCCTGACGCTGGGATTCGACAACATGTCCAACCGCCCCGTGTTCGGATACGGCGATTGGCGTCAGGTCGCGGTGGTGCTCGATGTCCCCGCCACCGCCATCGGGATCTCGTTCGGCGCGCAGTTCCAGGCCACCAACTCGGTGCTGGTGGATGATCTGCGCTTCGAGGTGGTCGCCACCGATGTCCCCACCACCAACCTGCTGAGCGCGCCCACCGCCAGCGGCAGCGACTCCGCCACGACGGCCGCGACCTTCGCCCGACTGGCGCTGACCCCGACCAATCTCGACTTCGAAGGGCTGACGCCGTTTGGCAGCGAGACCGCCACGTGGATCACGCAGAACGCCTCGACGCTCACCTCCACCGCGCCCTCGGCCGCGCTCGACGATCTTGAGCCGCTGCGCACGATCGTAGGCACCGCGCATGTGGTCGGACTTGGCGAGGCCACCGGCGGGACGCGCGAATTTGCGCTGCTGAAAGATCGCGTCGTGCGCTACCTCGTCACGCGCATGGGCTTTACGACCTTCGCGATTGACGCCAGCGCGCCGGAGGCCGACGACATCAACCAGTATCTCAACACCGGCACCGGTGATCCGGCCCGCTGGTTGTCGCGGTTATATGTGGGGTCATTGAACACGCAGGAAGTGGCCAATCTCATTGCGTGGATGCGGCAGTGGAACAGCACCGCGCCCGTCGCGCAGCGCGTGCAGTTCCGGGGCGTGGACATGCAGTCGCCGGGTGCGTCCATCGACAGCGTGGTCGCGTTCATGCATCGCGCCAGTCCGGCGTACGAGGCCGACATCGTCGAGCGCTTCCGGTGCCTTGATGCGTATCGCAACCGCGGTGCGACGGCGGGACGGCCGCGCGCAGAATATCTGCTGCAGTCCGCGGAAGGTCGGCAGTTGTGCGCGGAGGCGCTGACCGATGCGCTGCAGATTCTACGCACCCGTGGCGCGGCGGCGTCCGGCTATCAGACGGCGTTGCATCATGCGCGGCTGGTTCAGCAGTTCGAGACGCTGCTGGCCAGTGGCGTTGCCACCACCGTCGCGCGACTGCGCGATGCGGCCATGGCCGAGAACGTGATGTGGCTGCGCGACCAGGGGGGCGCCGATGCGCGCGTGATGGTGTGGTCGCACAACGATCGCCTGACGCGTCAGCCCGGCAGCATGGGCGCCATCCTCGGCGGACAATACGGCACCGACTATCGACCCATTGGTCTGCTGTTCGGCAAAGGCCGCTTCAACGCCGTGCTGCAGGAGGGGGCGTCGTTGTTCACCGTGCAGTCGCACGATGCGCAGCTGGTACCGGTGCGTTCCATCGAGGACGCCTTCGTGAGCACCGGCCGCGCGCTGCTGCTGCTGGATATGCGCCGCAGCGGCGACGGCAGCGCCGGCGCCGAGGTGCTGCGCGGCCCCATTGCGATGCGCTCGGTGGGGGCGAATTACAATCCGTCGATTGAGGCCACGTACTTCCTGCCGCGTCTGTTCCCCAACGATTTCGACGCGCTGCTCTTTGTGCGCGACGGGACCGCGTCCACGTTATTGCCCGTGGTGAACTGAGCGAGCGGCTCAGGTCGTGTCAGGCGTGTGCGTCGGCCGATCCCGCACGCGAATTACCCTGTTGTCCGCATGGTCGCGCCATCGGTGCGTCGCAGATTGATGATCACCATCAATCGCGCGCCACGGCGCGCAGGAGGCCGTATGACCACGCTGACCACGCGCAGTCCGTTCCCCGCTCTCGTAGAGCCCGGGTTCTCGGGGATGATGCGCAGCCTCATGAACGATCCGTTGTTCGGACCGTCCATCGCTCGTGTCGGATCCTGGGTCCCCGCCGTCGAGGTGTCGGAGACCACGGACGCCCTCATGCTGACCGCGGAGCTCCCCGGTCTGGACGAGAAGAATCTCAAGATCAGCATCGAGAACAACGTGCTGTCGATAGAGGGCGAGAAGGAGCAGGAGATCACCGATGCGCCGCCGACCAAAGCGTACTACATCAACGAGCGCTACTACGGCGCCTTCCAGCGGTCGTTCACGTTGCCTCGCACGGTGGATGTCGACCATGTGAAGGCCATCTTCTTGAAAGGCGTGCTGACGATCACGCTGCAGAAGTTGCCGCAGGCCAAGGGGCGTCAGATCGCAGTGTCGAAGGGCTGAGCCTCGGAGACGACGGCACGGCGTCGGGGGACTCGGGTATATTGGCGACATCGCCCTCACCCCTCTGTTCCCGGAGCCTGTGAATGCCTCGCACCCCTTGGACCTCGATGGCTGCTGTCGCTGCCCTGATGCTGATCCCCGTCATGCCGATGCGTGCGCAACGCATCGGCATTGTGGCGGGTGGGACCTTCTCGCACGTGAGCGGTCTGGCGAACGTGACGGCCAAGAGCCGCGAGGGCACCATGTTCGGCGCCACGATCACGCTGCCGCTCAGCAAGGGCGTCGCGCTGCAGCCTGAAGCGCTGTTCATCAACAAAGGCAGTGCGTTCGACGTCAGCGGCGGCGGCACGCGCAACGTGAAGCTCGATTACCTCGAGGTGCCGCTGCTGCTGCGCTTCGACCGGCATCTCACGTCGGCCATCGGCCCGCACTTCTACCTTGGCCCCAGCGTCGGCTTCAACCTCTCCTGCTCGGTCACGGTCAGCGGTTCGGGCATCCCCAAGAGCGCCTCGGATTGCACGCGCGATGATTTCTTCCACCCCGCGGCACTCGATTGGAGCGCCATTGCGGGCGCGGGACTGGATCTCTCCATCGGCGGTGTGGGTGTCACCGGGGGCGCGCGCTACGGCGTGGGACTGGCCAACGTGTCCAAGGACGACGGGACGGCGCTGCAACAGCGTGCGCGCAACGGCACGCTGACGGTGTACGCCGGTGTGCTGTTCGGTCGCCGGTAAGCCGCGGCCATGACCCTGCCCCAGTCAGATCCGAGCAGCCACTTCGCGCAGATCGGCGGCGAAGACGGTATCCGCACGTTGGTCGATCGATTCTACGACCTGATGGACAGCGCGCCTGAAGCGACGAACGTGCGCGCGCTGCACGCCGCCAGCCTCAAAGTGTCGCGCGAGAAACTGTTTCTGTATCTCATGGGGTGGACCGGCGGGCCGCAAACGTACGTAGAGCGCTACGGCCATCCGCGCCTACGCGGCCGGCACATGCCCTTTGCCATCGGCGTGCGCGAGCGCGACGAGTGGTTGTGGTGCATGCAGCGTGCCGTGGCGGAGCACCCCATGCCCGATGAACTGCGGGCGTATCTCTGGCAGCGTTTGCGTGAGTTGGCGGACTTCATGCGCAATCAGCCCGAGTCGTCCGCCGATGACCTGCCGGTGGTGTCATGATGCGGCGCCTCGTACGCATGGCCGCACCCGTCGCCGCACGCCTCACCGTCGTCGCGCTGGCCGTGTGTGCGCTGGCCGTGTGTGCGGTGCCGCGCGCGGCGCGCGCGCAGACGCATGGGCATACCGCCGGCATGGTACACCCCGCGTCGGCGGATTCGACCGCGAAAGGGCCAGGCCCCACCGCGACGACCAGCGCCCCCGCAGGGCAGGCCGCGTTCGCGGTCATCGCGGATGTCGTGCGTCAGCTGGAGGCCGATCCCGCGACCGACTGGACACGCGTCGATATCGAGCGGCTACGACAGCACCTCATCGACATGGACGAGGTCATGATGCGGTCGTCGGTCCGGATGACCGCCGTTGAGGGTGGTGCCCGCTTTACCGTGCGCGGCGCACCGAAAACGGCCGCCGCGATTCAGCGTATGCTGACCGCGCACGCCGGCATGCTGTCGGCGATGCCTGCCTCCTCGGCCATGGTCGGTACGGCGGTGGTGGCGTCGGTTCGGGCACGCGCCGACGGCGCCGACTTCACCGTTACGGCCGCGATTCCGCAGGATGCGCGAGCGGTTGCCCGCATTCGCGGCTTAGGCTTTGCCGGGCTGCTCACGGTGGGGGAGCACCACGCGGCGCATCATCTTGCACTGGCCCGCGGCGATG
>CALQGY020000077.1 GCA_943330235.2 Candidatus Kuenenia stuttgartensis | reverse complement strand
GTGTCGTAGCCGGCTTCTTCCAGACGGAGCTTGGGATACCAGACTTCGAGATCCTCGTACTCCGGCCCCACGAGAATGGCGATCGTTCCGAGTGACATGGTCGGCAGGCAGAATGAAGGCGAGAGACGACGGGGAAACGGCGAGAACAACGGCGAGAACAACGGCGGCAACACGGCGAGTCAGGGAACCGCGGGGCAAGTCATTACGTTAGTTGGGGTCGCCGACCCCATCCTTGCCGGCGCAAGCCTTCACCGCAACCGTTCACAGAACGCCATGAAGCTAATCATCGCGATCATTCGTCCGGAAAAGCTCGCTGATGTCAAGCGGGCACTGTTTCAGGTTGGCGTTACGGGCATGACGCTGAGCCGCGTCAGCGGCCACGGTGGCGAGCGTGACGTTGTGCAGCAGTATCGCGGTGACACCGTTGTCCTCGAATTTCACGAGAAGGTCCGCATTGAGATGGCCTGTTCCGAGGCCTTCGTGGATCGCACGATCCAAGCCATCTGCGACGCCGCCCGCACGGGGAGCGTCGGAGACGGCAAGATCTTCGTCATGCCCCTCGATCACACGGTGCGCATTCGCACGGGGGAGAGTGACAACGCCGCCCTCACGGCGGTGAACGCCGACGAGATCATGCGTATGACGCAACTCGAAACGCCCAGCGGGCGGACCGAGGACCGGTGATGCCGACTATCTCCAGTGGCGATACCGCCTGGGTGCTCATCAGCACCGCGCTCGTGGTACTCATGGTGCCGGGGCTCGCCTTCTTCTACGGCGGTCTCGTTCGCCAGAAGAGCGCCCTCAACACGATGCTCATGAGCCTCGGCGCATTGGCCGTTGTGTCGGTGCAGTGGGTGCTCTTTGGGTACAGCCTCGCGTTCGGGCCCGGCTCCTCGTTCATTGGCGGCTTCGCGTGGGCCGGCCTGCAGGGCGTCACCGGGGCTCCCAACCCCACGTATGCCGCCGCGCTGCCGCAACTGCTCTTCGCCGCGTTCCAGGCGATGTTCGCCGGCATCACGGTGGCGCTCTTTTCCGGCGCGGTCATCGATCGGATGCGCTACGTCGGCTACCTGATCTTCGGGCTGGTCTGGTCCACCCTCATCTACGATCCACTGGCCCATTGGGTCTGGGGCGATGGCGGTTGGTTGCGCACGCTAGGGGCGCTCGATTTCGCCGGCGGGACGGTGGTGCATATCAGCGCGGGCGTGACGGCGCTGGTACTCGCCATCATGATGGGACCGCGGCGCGACTTCAAGCGCGTGCCCACCGTGCCGCACAACGTGCCGTTTGCCCTGCTCGGGGCTGGGCTCCTGTGGTTCGGTTGGTTCGGCTTTAATGCCGGCTCCGCTCTCGCCGCCGATGGGATCGCGGCCAACGCGCTGGTCACCACGCACACCGCGGCCGCCGCGGCGCTGGTCACGTGGATTCTGCTGGAGCAGTGGCGCAGCGGACACGCCACCGCCGTGGGCGCCGCCACCGGCGCCGTGGTCGGATTGGTGGCCATCACGCCGGCGGCCGGCTTCGTCTCGCCGCTCTCCGCGATTGCCATCGGCGCCCTCGCCGCGCCCTGCTCGTTCTTCGCCCTGCAGTACCGCTCGAAGACCAAGGTCGACGACACGCTCGACGTCTTCGCCTGTCACGGCGTGGCCGGTATCGTCGGCGCGGTCCTCACGGGCGTCTTCGCCAGCAAAGCGGTCAACGCCAATGGCGCCGATGGGTTGCTCTTCGGCAACGCGCGACTGATTGGGGTCCAGCTGCTGGCCGTGGTGACCACCGTGGCCTTCGCCGCGATCGGCACCGTGGTCATCGTGTCGGCGCTGCGTGCGGTGATGGCGCTGCGCATTCCGGTGAGCGCGGAAATGACCGGTATCGATCTGAGCGAGCATGGCGAAGAGGCCTATCACGGCAGTGATCTCAGCGATCTGGCCGGACGCTCGACCCCTCTGGGCGATGCCGTCGTACTCTCCGCGTCGGAACTCATGCACCGTCCCACGCAGCGACGCGCCTAGCGCTCGGGCTCACCGCGCAATCATCGCGCAATCACCGCGCCATGTCCGCGCACACGAAGGGCCCGCCTCGGCGGGCCCTTTGTCATTCAGGCACTTCGTGCAGGCAGTTCGTGGGGACACCCATGAAAACACGAAAGCTCCCCGCCGTAGCGAGGAGCCTTCAAACCTACAGACCCACCTGCGGATGTTACGCGGCGGTCTTCTTGCCCATCGCGTCCTGAACCCACGTGATCGGGATCATGAACAGTGGACCGAGGAACAGGCCGAGCAGGATGTTGATCCAGGTGATCGCCATGTAGTAGGCAGTCATGCCCAGCGAGGCCCAGATGGTGCCGAACGTTCCGTGATGTTCCACGACTCAGGTCTCCGACCAAATGCGAGCGGACGCGATCGCGCGAAAGAATGCGAACGCGGATAGTGAGATGATGCGGAGGGAGGATAGCGGACTCCGCGCCGCGAGGGTAGGGGGCGGCCCCACCACGAACGGCCAATCCGGCGAAACCGGTTGACGCCGCGACGCCGCCGGGCGATTTGTCTGTGATGGTTTCCCGCCGCCAGGATCCTGATCTGGGTCTACCGGTCCCTGTCATGCAACAGGGCGACTATTCCGCGCCCGACGATGTCGTGGCGCCCGAGCCTCTGCTGCGGGCGGCGCTCGACGTCGCCCTGGCGCGCGTCTCGGAGCCGCTGGTGCTTGCGATCTCCGGCGGGCGGGACTCGATGGCCCTCATGTTCGCCATGGCACGCTGGGCCCCCAACCGTCTGGCGGCCGTGGCGACCTTCGACCATGGCACCGGCGGTTACGCCACCGAGGCCGCGTCGTTGGTGGCCACGGAAGCGCGGCGCCTCGGCCTCGCCGTGGTTCGTGAGCGCGCGCGGACGCCGGCGTCGGGCGAAGCGGCCTGGCGCGACGCGCGGTGGCGCTTCCTCCGGCGCGTCGCGCGCGCCTATGGGGCCCGGGTGGCAACGGCGCATACGCGTGATGATCAGCTCGAGACCATCGTCATGCGCGTCATGCGCGGCACCGGCACCCGCGGCCTGGCGGCGTTAGCCGCGCCGTCGGCCGTGGTGCGCCCGTGGCTCCCCGTGCCGCGCGCCGATATCGCGGCCTGGGCCATCGCCGAGTCGGTCCCCTTTCTCGACGACCCCATGAACGCGTCACGGGCGTTTCAGCGCGGACGAGTGCGGCACGACATCCTGCCGGCCATCGAGGCGATCCACCCGGATTTTGCCGACCAGATGCTCGCGTTGGGGGAGCGTGCCGCCGAATGGCGTCGGCACCTCGAGGAGCTGGTCGAGGCACTCGGGCCCGTCTCGCCGCGCCCGGGCGTCCTGCAGGTGCCCACCGCGGGGCTGGAGCGCACCACCGACGACGGGAGCGCCGTCCTGTGGTCGGCCTGCTTCGCACGGGTCGGCGTCGCATTGGATGCGCGAGGAACCCGCGAGCTCGTACGGTTTAGACACAACGGACGACGTGGTGCGTATGTCACCGTGGCCGGCGGGGCCGTGGCGCTACGCGCCCGTGTTGGTGTGGACGACGTGTTCGAGCTGCGTCGGCCACTCACCAAACCGCGCGTGGCTGACTGGACGTGGACCGGGTCGGCCGCACAGCTTCCGCCGCGGCTGGCCGGCTGGCGGTTCCAGCGGGTGATGCCGCATCTGCTTGAGACCATCGCGGACCATCGCTGGCTGGTGGGTGTGCCGACCAACGCGACGGTGACGGTGCGCGCGTGGTGTGCTGGGGATCGCATTGAAACGCTGGGAGCCCCGGCGGGACGGCGCGTGACTCGATACTTTTCTGATGCGCATGTTCCCGCGCTCGATCGGTCAGGCTGGCCGGTCGTGCTGCGGGACAATGTGCTGTTAAGCGTTCCTGGACTGTGCCGCGCAGTGGCGGCACCACCCCGGCCAAGCTGGCCGGACTCGATCTGGTACCGGTGTGAGCGAGATGACGACTGATACGTCCGTGGGTGGCCCCACCGAATCCGATCCGCGACTGGATGGGCGCGCGGTCCGGCGTATCGTCTTCGATGCCGACACGATTGCCCACCGCGTCAGCGAACTGGGGGCGCATATCACCGCCGCCTATCCCGACGGCGACCTGCTGGTACTCGGCCTCCTCAAAGGCAGCTTCATCTTCCTGAGCGATCTCGTGCGCCAGATCGCACGCCCGTTGCAGGTCGATTTTCTCGTCGCCTCCTCCTATGGGGATGCGATGGAATCCAGCGGCGTCGTGCGGCTGCTCTACGATCCGGAAACCGAATTGGAGGGGAAACACATTCTCCTCGTAGAGGATATCGTCGATTCCGGACGGACCCTTAGCCGCCTGATCGATCTGTTGGGGGAGCGCCGTCCGCGGTCGCTCGAAATCTGCGCCCTGCTGCACAAGCACATCGCCACCGAATTGCACCACCCGACGCAGTTCATCGGATTTGACGCCCCGCACGAGTTTCTGGTCGGATACGGATTGGATCACGCCGAAAACTTCCGGCATCTGCCCTACGTCGCCAGCTTGCAGTAATCCCGCAGGATCATCAGCCGGAACGCAGGAATCTTCATGCCAGCACCCATGTCGCCGAATTCCAAGAAGCCCTTCAACTGGGCACGATTCTCCAAAACGCTCTCGTTCTGGATTCTCGTCATCCTCATTCCGGTCGCGTTCCTCACCTGGAGCGGCGGGCGGGAAACGCAGGCGCCGGAGATCGATTACACGGCGTACCGGCAACAACTCGACCTCGGCAACATCAAGGCCGTCACCTTCCAGCCGGAAGACGTGATGGTCGGTCAGTTCAATCAGTCGGTCAAAGTGGGCCCGCGTGAGGCGCGGAAATTCACCGTGCGCCTCCCCAAGGGCGTCTCGGCCGACGAGTCCAAGCGCCTCTACGACAAGGCCGTGCGCATCTCGGCGCAGGAAGCGCGCTTCAGCGGCGTCAGCTTCCTCGTGACCATCCTGCCGTACGTCCTGCTGATCGGCTTCTGGATCTTCCTGTTCCGCCAGATGCAGTCCGGCGGCAACAAGGCGTTCTCGTTCGGCAAGAGCAAGGCCAAGTTGCTCAGCGGCGACACGCCCAAGATCACCTTCGCCGACGTCGCCGGTGCGGACGAGGCCAAGGTCGAACTGCAGGAAATCATCGAGTTCCTCAAGGATCCGCAGAAGTTCACCAAGCTCGGTGGCCGTCTGCCCAAGGGCGCGTTGCTGGTCGGACCGCCGGGCACCGGTAAGACGCTGCTGGCCAAGGCCGTCGCGGGTGAAGCCGGCCGCCCGTTCTTCAGCATGTCGGGCTCCGACTTCGTCGAGATGTTCGTGGGCGTCGGCGCGTCACGCGTGCGCGATCTGTTCGAGCAGGGCAAGGCGCAGGCGCCGTGCATCATCTTCATCGACGAAATCGACGCGGTGGGTCGTCATCGCGGCGCCGGTCTCGGTGGTGGACATGATGAGCGCGAGCAGACGCTCAACCAGCTGCTGGTGGAGATGGACGGCTTTGAGTCCAACGACGGCGTCATTCTCATCGCCGCCACCAACCGTCCCGATGTGCTTGACCCCGCGTTGCTCCGTCCGGGCCGCTTCGACCGCCAGATCGTCG
Organism: Candidatus Kuenenia stuttgartensis; assembly: GCA_943330235.2. GTDB lineage: Bacteria > Gemmatimonadota > Gemmatimonadetes > Gemmatimonadales > Gemmatimonadaceae > Gemmatimonas > Gemmatimonas stuttgartiensis_A. Next base: position 13,871 of record CALQGY020000077.1, on the reverse strand, counting down.
TCGATGCCCCCGACCTCCGCGGTCGCGAGGGCATTCTCAAGGTGCACCTCCGCAATAAGCCGCAGGCCGACGACGTCAGCGTGACCTCGCTCGCGCGTGGCACCCCGGGGATGGCCGGCGCCGACCTCGCCAATCTCGTCAACGAAGGGGCGCTCCTCGCGGCCCGGAAGGGACACGATAAGATCTACATGAGCGATCTCGAGGAAGCGAAGGATCGCGTCATGCTGGGCGCTGAGCGGAAGTCGCTGGTCATGAAGGACGAGGAGCGCCGACTCACGGCCTTCCACGAGGCCGGCCACGCGGTCTGCGCGATGATGGTCAAGGGCAACGATCCGTTGCACAAGGTCACCATCGTGCCGCGTGGGCGTGCGCTGGGTATCGCGTTCACGCTCCCCGAAGACGACCGCGTGTCCGTCACGCGTGAGCAGCTGGAAGCGCGTCTGGTCATGGCGTACGGCGGGCGCGCGGCCGAAGAAATCGTGTTCGGCCACGATCGCGTGACCACCGGGGCGGCCAGCGATATCCAGCAGGCCACCAGCATTGCGCGGCGCTACGTCACGCAGTGGGGACTCTCCGAGGCCATCGGACCGATCCTGGTCGGCGACAACGAGCAGGAGCTGTTCCTCGGCCGCGAGATTCAATCGCGTCGCGAAGTCTCCGAGCAGACGGCGCAGCTGGTCGACGGCGAAGTGAAGCGCGTCGTCATGGACGCGCATGCGCGCGCCGTGCGCGTGCTCACCGAGAATCGCTCGTTGCTCGATATCGTCGCCACGCAGCTCCTCGAGCGTGAGACGCTGACGCGTGACGACATTCTGTTGCTGAAGGCCGGTAAGGAGCTGCCGCCGCGCGTGACGGACACCCCGTCCGCGCCGCCGGCGATGGTGCCGCCCCTCATGCCGACGCCGCGTCCGTCCGCGCCGCCGATGCTGGGTGGACCCGAGGTGGCGCCTGCCTGATCCCGCCGGTCATTCGTGACCGACTTCGCGCTCTTTCGCGCGCTGCATGTAGACTGGCGCGACGGCCTCGAGATCGGGGTCGTCGCGCTCGTCTTCTATCGCGTCCTCCTGCTCATCCAGGGCACGCGTGCGTTGCAGATCTTGGCGGGCATCATGGTGTTGGTGGGGGCGTACGCCGTCGCGTGGGCGCTCAAGCTCACCATGATCACCTACCTGCTCGGCTTGGTGTTCACGTACGGGGCGTTCGCCCTGCTCGTGGTCTTCCAGCCCGAGCTGCGGGCGGCGCTGGCCCATCTCGGGCAATCGCAGGTCACCCGCTTCTTCCGCAAGCCGGATGACGGGCCGTTCGAGGACGAGATCGCGAATGCCGTGGAACGTCTGTCGCGCTCGGGGATTGGCGCCATCATCGCCATCGAGCGCGAGGTGCCGTTAACCGCGTTCATCGAGAGCGGATCCGACATGCAGGCCCGCCTGACGGCCGATCTGCTCGCGACCATTTTCACCCCGTACTCGCCGCTGCACGACGGGGCCGTGATTGTGCGCGGCGATACCATCATCGGGGCGGGCTGCATTCTCCCGCTCTCGCAGGCCAGCAAGGGGGATCGGTCCCTTGGCACGCGCCATCGCGCCGCCCTCGGGCTCAGCGAAGAAACCGACGCGATGGTCATTGTCGTCTCGGAAGAGACGGCCATGGTCTCCGTGGCACTCGCCGGGGTGCTGCAAGCCAATCTGACGCCGCTGCAGGTCCGTGACGTGCTGGGCGGCCGGATCCCGCGGGTGACGGCGGAACACGCCATCGCGACCCTTGCCCGGTGAGCCGGACGGCGTGACGCCCGCATCGGTATTGGCATCGACACGTCCGGCAGCGCCGGTCCGTGGTCGGCCTCGTCGAGGATTCCGACTGCCCCCCGCCGTAGTCGCGGGCGGGATCACGGCCGTGGTGCTGCTCGCCACCTATCTTGGGACGGCGGCCCCCGACCTGACCTTCTGGGACGCCTCTGAGTTCGTCACCGCGGCGCAGACGCTGGGCGTGCCGCATCCACCCGGCACCCCGCTGTGGGTGCTGATGGGTCATCTGGCCGCACTGGCTTTTCGCGAGGCTGGGCCCGCCCGTGCGGTCACCCTGCTGTCGGTCCTCGCGAGCGCGCTGGCCGGCGGGCTGGGCGCTGCCATGGCGACGCGCTGGATCGGCGCACGCGGCGCCGTCGCGTCGGCGGTCGGCGCCGGCGTGATGCTGAGTGTGTGGAATAACGCGACCGAGGCCGAGGTGTACGCGGTCGCCTTGCTGGCGTCGATCGCACTGCTGGCCGCCGGCGAGCGGGCCGGACGGCAGGACATCAGCGATCAGACGCGGGCCCGCTGGCGTGGCGTGATGGTGTTGGTGGCGGCGCTCGCGATCCCCCTGCATTTGAGCGTGCTGGTCGCGCTCCCGGCCGCCATCGCGTTTGCTTTGCGCGGCGCGTGGCCGCGTGCGCGCGAGGTGGTGGGCTGGGCGGCGATCGGCGCCCTTGGCCTCTCGGCGGTCGCGATCCTGCCGCTGCTCTCCGCGCAGGGCCCCGTCCTCGATTCGGGGCATCCCGTGACGCTCCGCGCCATGCTCGATGTCCTGCAGCGCAAGCAGTACGCCGTGGCCGGATTGTGGCCGCGCATCGCGCCGCTCTGGCTGCAACTCGGCAACGTCTTCGAATGGGCCGATTGGCAGGTCGCCTATGGCCTGCACCCGTCTGCGGCACCGGCGTTCGGTCGTACCTCGCTCACCGTTGCGTGGGCGTGGCTGGGCGCGCTCGGCGTGCGGGCGCTCTGGCAACATGAGGCACGCGTAGGGCGCGCGATGCTGCTGCTGCTGGCCAGCGGCACGGTGGGCGTGGCGCTCTGGCTGAACATGCACGCCGGCCCCTCGTACGCGGTCGAGCTGCTGCCGCGCGGGACGGTCCACGAGGCGAGAGAGCGCGACTACTTCTTCGTCCTGGGGTTCTGGGCCTGGGGGATGTGCGCCGGGGCCGGGATGAGCGCCATTGCGGGGCAATTGGCGCGGCGACTCCCGGCGCCCATCGCGGTGCTCCCCTTCGCGCTGGCCGCCGTGCCCCTGTTGGCCAATCGCGCCGTGGCCGATCGCACCCGCGAGCCCGGCTCGCTCTTGCCGCGCACCGTGGCCCGCCTCCTGCTTGAATCAGTCCCCGCCAACGGCGTGCTCTATACGGCCGGCGACAATGATTCCTTTCCGCTCTGGTACTTGCAGCAGGTCGAGCAATTCCGCCCGGACGTGGCCATCATCACCGTGCCCATGCTGGGCGCGCGCTGGTACCGCGACAACCTGCGGCGGCACGCCCTCCTGCCGGACCAAGCCGTTGACGTGTGGCCGGGGCTGGGGGCGCTGCTGCATTCCACGTCCATGCGCGCCGCCGTGACGCGTCGGCCCGTCCGCGTCAGTGTGCTGCTGGACGCCCGTGATCGCGTCCTGATTGAGCCGGCAGCAGCGTGGGTGCTGGAAGGCTTGGTGTATGCGCCGTCCTTTTCGCTCCCCCCACGGACGCTGGGGTTGGACCTCGTGCGCATGGGGCAGGCGAGTGAGCGCATCCCGCCCTCCGCCCTCGATGTGCTGCCGCTCGGGGCCGATCCGGCCGCTGAGCAAATGCAGGCGCTGCTGCGCTGTCCGCAGGTGCGGACGCTGAGGGACTCGTTACTTGTGGGGACGTGTAACGGCAGCTAACTTCATATGCTATGCCAATTTCGGACTCGTCCGCCACTGCAGTTGACGCGGCATTCGATGCGGCCGTGTCGGCGCGGATTGCGGAAGTGCGTGAACGAATGGACGCCGCGATGGCGCGGGGCGGGCATGGGCAGCCCGTCACGCTAATTGCGGTCACGAAGACGCACGGGCCCGAAGCCGTCTTGGCGGCGTGGCGCGCCGGCGTGCTGGATGTCGGCGAAAACCGCGTGCAGGAAGCAGAAGCGAAGATGGACGTCGTGCACGAGCCGGTGCGATGGCATCTCATCGGCCATCTCCAGCGCAACAAGGCCAAGGCGGCCGTGCGATTCTCGCTGGTGCATGGCATGGATAGTCTGCGGCTCGCGCAGGCACTTGATGCGGCGGCGTTGGCGGCCGGCACCACCCTCGACGTGTTGTTGCAGGTGAATGTGAGCGGCGAGGAGAGCAAGAGTGGCCTCGCGCTGGGCGAGGTGGCGGCCATGGTCGAGCAACTCCACGACTGCCGACAGCTGCGGGTGATGGGCGCCATGACCATGGCCCCGTTCGACGCGCCGGAGTCGCAGTTACGTCAGGTCTTTGCTGGGGCGCGACAGGTGCGCACGCAGTTGCAGCAGGCGGGACATCCGGCGCCCTGGCTGAGCATGGGGATGTCGGGTGACTTCGAAGTGGCCATCGAGGAGGGCGCGACGCACGTGCGTCTCGGCTCCATTCTCTTCGGCAGTCGGACGTAAATCGCGATGGCGCCATTCCAGCCCCGTCGCGGCGCTCACCTCCGGACCCACGTATGACGGACGACGCCTTCCACCTCACCGCGCTCGACGTACGACGCTACGATTTCGGCAACGCACTGCGTGGCTACGATCGGTCGCGGGTCGACCAATTCCGTGATCAGGTGGCGGAAGAGCTGGAGCGACTCTCGCGCGCGAATCAGGAGCTGGAGCTCAAGGCGCGCAACTTCCACGAGCAGTTGAAATCGTTTCGCGAGCGCGACAAAGCGCTCAACGAAGCGCTCGTGAGTGCCCAGCAGCTGCGCGGCGAGATTCGGGAGCAGGCCGAGCGCGAGGCGCAGCTGATTCTGCGCGAGGCGCGGGCGCAAGCCGATCAGGACGTCGCACAAGTGCGAGAAGAGCTGCGCCGCTCGGAAGACGAGTTGCAGCAACTCTGGCGGACGCGGCGCGGCTATCTCGCGCAGCTGCGCAATCACGTCGAACGGCAGCTCGCCGAGCTCGTCGCCGCCGAAAGCGAGACCGCGCCGCCAGGCGTGCAGACGCGGGAGCCGCGTGGCGAAACGCGTGGCGAAACGCGTGGCGAAACGCGCGGCGAAACGCGTGGCGAAACGCGTAGCGAGCCCGCCGCGGAGACGCCACGCCCGTCCATGCCCGACATGTCCGCCGGTGCGGAGCCCGTCATGCGGGAACTCCGCGAATTGCCGCCGCGCCCCAGTCTGCCGACGCCATCGTGGCTTGATGTGGTGGACGACTGATGCCAACCGCTCCCGAGTCGTATCCGCAACTGCAGTACACGCAGGAGCATCGCCAGGTTGGCCTCGACCATCCAGCCCTCGGACTCCATGCCCGCGAGCGCATCGAGGCCTGTGCACACGCCGTGCGGGCGCGCTTCGACAAGCCGATCGATGCCGCGATCATTCTGGGAACGGGGCTGGGCGCGCTCGCCGACGAAATCGCGGTGGAGCAGACCATCGACTACCGCGAGCTGCCCAACTTCCCGTTGTCCACCGTCGAGTCGCACAGCGGGCGCTTGCTCTGCGGGACGTTGGGCGGGAAGACGGTCATCGCCATGCAAGGGCGCTTCCACCGCTACGAAGGCTATTCGCTGCAGCAGGTCACGTTTCCGGTGCGCGTGCTGCGCGCGCTGGGCGCGAGCACGTTGATCGTCAGCAATGCCTGCGGCGGTATGCACCCCTTGTGGGCGCCGGGTGATCTCATGCTCATCGCCGACCACATCAACCTGTTGGGCGACAACCCGCTCATCGGGCCCAATGATGCGACGCTCGGCCCGCGCTTTCCGGATATGTCGGAGCCGTATGACGTGGCCCTGCGTCAGGTCGCGCGTGAGGTGGCCATCGCCAACGGCATCGTGCTGCGGGAAGGCGTGTACGTGGCGGTGCAGGGCCCCAACCTCGAAACGCGGGCCGAGTACCGCTTCTTGCGCGCCATGGGGGCTGACGTCGTGGGGATGTCGACCGTGCCCGAGGTCATCGTTGCGCGCCACGGCGGCATGCGGGTGCTGGGCCTCTCCATCATGACCGACCAGTGCCTGCCGGACGCGTTGGAGCTCGCCTCGCTGGAGCAGATCCTGCGCATTGCCCGCACGGCCGAACCCAAGTTGACCGCGGTCGTGGCGGGTGTGATCGCGCGCCTGTAGCCCCGCCAGCAGCACCTGCCGTTTCGTTGTTCGCGTTGCGTTCTCTGCGTTTCGCGCCTGCCTTCCGTCTGTTTCCACGATCGCCGCTGCCATGACCGTACCGCAGTCCGATGTGCTGTATCCGCTGCTCCCTGACGTCGGGGTCGACGCGTTCGAACAGGACGTGCTCGCCCGCTGGGAGGCCGAGCGCCTGTTTGAGACCGTGCAGGCCGCGCGCGCCGATGCGCCGCCGTACGTGTTCTTCGAAGGACCGCCGACGGCCAACGGACGGCCCGGGATTCATCACGTCTTCGCGCGGACCATCAAGGATCTGTTCTGTCGCCATCGCGCGATGCAGGGGCATTTCGTCCCCCGCAAGGCCGGCTGGGACACGCACGGCCTGCCCGTCGAGATCGAGGTGGAGAAGGAGTTGCAGCGCGAAGCGGCGGAACGGCAGGGCGTCGACGCGGCGGAAGTCGCCAAGCTCGGTGGCAAGCAGCTGATCGAGCAGGTCGGGGTGGCCGAGTTCAATCGGCGCTGCCGCGAAAGTGTGTGGAAGTACCGTGGCGAGTGGGAGAAGCTGTCGCAGCGCACGGCCTACTGGCTCGACTACAACGACCCGTACGTCACGTACTCCAACAATTACGTGGAGAGCGTGTGGTGGGCGTTACGCACGCTGCACGAGAAGGGGCTGCTCTCGCGCGGCCACAAGATCCTGCCGTATTGCGCCCGCTGTGGCACGGCACTGTCCAGCCATGAAGTCGCGCAGGGCTACGAGGACGTCGAGGATCCGAGCGTGTACATCGCCCTCGATCTGTTGGACGCGAACGGACAACCCACTCCGGGCGTGCGTCGCCGCATTCTGGTATGGACGACAACGCCGTGGACCCTGGTGTCGAACACCGCGCTGGCCGTCAATCCCGAGCTGGAGTACGCCGAGCTGCGCAAGAAGAACAGCCTCGACTGGACGATTCTGCTCGCCGAGGCGCGCGTACCGGCCGTGTTGGGTGGCGATTGGGCCGATCGATGGGACGTCGTCGGCACGCATCGTGGCACCGACCTGATCGGGATGCGCTATGCGCGTCCGCTCGACTGGGTCGCATACCCCGAGGAGGGGCGTCACGAGATCATCGTCGGTGAGGAGTTCGTCTCGGCGGCCGATGGCAGTGGCGTGGTGCACATGGCGCCCGCGTTCGGCGCGGACGACTACGCGGCCGGCCAGCGTCATGGCCTCGCGTTCTTGCAGCCGGTGACGGCGCGCGGTGAGTTTTTGGCCGACGTGCCCGAAGTGGGCGGCCTGTTCGTCAAGAAGGCGGACGCGCATATCATCGAGGTCCTGCGTGCGCGCGATGTGCTCTGGAAAGCGTCCACGTTCACGCACTCATATCCGCATTGCTGGCGCTGCGGCACGCCGTTGCTGTACTACGCGCGCGGTTCATGGTTTGTCCGCACCACGGCCGTCCGTGACGACTTGCTGGCGCGCAACGCCGCGGTGAACTGGAATCCGTCCGAAGTCGGCACTGGCCGCTTCGGCGAGTGGCTGCACAACAATGTGGACTGGGCCATCTCGCGCGATCGCTACTGGGGATCGCCGTTGCCCGTGTGGGTCAACGACACCGACCCCACGGAAATCGACGTGCTGGGGAGCTTCGCTGAATTGGCGGATCGCACCGGTGCGCCGTTGCCGGCTGACTTCGATCCGCACAAGCCACACATCGACCAGTACACGTGGCCGTCGCCTACCGGCACGGGGACGATGCGCCGGGTTCCGGAAGTCATCGATACGTGGTTTGACTCGGGGGCCATGCCCTTTGCGCAGTGGCACTACCCGTTCGAGAACCGCGAACTGGTCGCGTCGCAGTATCCCGCCGACTACATCGCCGAAGGCGTCGACCAGACGCGCGGCTGGTTCTACTCGTTGCTGGCCATCGCCACGGGGTTGGGCGATGCGCTGCCCAACAACCAGCCGGGAACCGCGGCGCCGTATCGCAACGTGGTGGTGAATGACCTCGTGCTGGATGCGAGCGGCCAGAAGATGTCGAAGAGCCGCGGGAACGTGGTGAATCCGTGGGAAGTCCTGTCCCGTCATGGCGCCGACGCGGTGCGGCTGTTCCTCGTGGCCTCCAGTCAGGTCTGGGTGCCGCGTCGCTTCGACGAGAACGCCATTCGCGAGACGGCTGGCCGCTTCCTGCTGACGTTCCGCAATGTCTACAACGGCATCTTCGCGCAGTATGCGAATTTCGGGTGGACGCCGAGCGACCGTGATCCGGCCGTCGCCGATCGCCCCGCGCTTGACCGGTGGATTCTCTCCCGGTTGTCGCGGGTTGAGGCCGATGTGGACCGGCAGTTGACCGCCTACGACGCCACCGGAGCGGCGCGCCGCATCATGGAGTTCATGGACGAGGACGTGTCCAAGTGGTACGTCCGGCTCTCGCGGAACCGTTTCTACGACGTCGCCGCCGATGACAATCGCGCCGCCTTCGCGACGTTGCACGAGGTGCTCGCCGTGACCTGCCGGTTGCTCGCGCCGTTCGCACCGTTCATGACCGATGCCGTCCATCGTGCGTTGACGGGGACGTCAGTGCACCTCGCCGAGTTCACGCGGCCGTTGGCGGTGCGCGAGGCGGCCGTGGACGAGGCGCTCGAATCGGCGATGACCGACATCCGGAAGCTGGTGACGTTGGCCCATGCGGCCCGCGATACCGCCGAGGTCAAAGTGCGACAGCCGCTGCCGTCCATGCAGTGCGTCGTTCCCGGCGACTCCGCTGGCGCCGCCGCCCTCGGCGACTTGTTGGCGGCCGAACTCAATGTCAAACGCGTGGAGTTTGTCACCTCCACCGATGCGTTGGTCGCGCTCGAAGCAAAAGCCAATTTCCGGACATTGGGAAAGAAGTTCGGCAAGGAGACGCCGCTGGTGGCCGAGGCGGTCAATGCGCTCGACGCCGACGCGCTGCGCCCATTGGCTGCCGGACAGACAATTTCGATACAGGTGTCGGGGATTAACCGCTTGATCGACCCCGACGACGTCGCCATCATCCGGCGCGCTACGGGAGCGGCCGTGGTGCAGGAGGATGCCGGCTACGGCGTGGCGCTGGATCCCACGGTCACGCCGGAGCTCCGCGCCGAGGGGCTGGCACGCGAAGTGATTAGCAGGGTACAGCGTTTGCGGAAAGAGGCTCGGCTCGATGTCAGTGATCGCATCGTGCTGGCCGTGGCAGGTGATGCGGAGTTGAACGACGCGGTCGCGGAGCATCGCGCCCGTATCGCGGATGAGGTGCTCGCGGTGCGCATCCTTATCGGCGACGAGGCAGGCACGCCATTCGGCAGTTCGGCGGATGGCGCCACATGGACCGCGACACAGGTGGTGGACGTTGAAGGACGTCCCGTGCCTCTGGCGCTCAGAAAGGAAGGCCTGTGATGCCCGGTTCCAACGCGGTACCGAAGGAAGCCACGAAGAAGCCGAAGTCGATGCCTAAGAAGCAGTTGGTGCACTTCGAGAAGCGATTGCTCGAGGAGCGGAAGCGCGTGATCAAGGAACTCGGTCATCACGGCGACACGTTCGGCCCGAACGGCGAGTCCGACGACGACACCAGCGCGTACTCGTTCCACATGGCCGACCAGGGGACGGATGCCATGGAACGCGAAAAGGCGTTCCTGTTCGCCTCGCAGGAAGGACGCTTCCTCTGGCATATTGATCAGGCGCTGCGGCGTCTGTACAAGACGCCCGAGACGTTCGGGAAGTGCCATCAGTGCACCCTCGACATCGCGTTCGAGCGGCTCGATGCTCTGCCGCATGCCCGCTACTGCATCGCGTGCAAGCAGCGCGAGGAAGATTCCAAAAGGGCGTGACGTGAAGGCACTTATTTCTTGGCCCGTTCTGATCGTCGTCGTCCTCGCCGATCTGCTCACGAAGTCGCTGGCGGTGACGTTGCTACCGCCCAACGGCTTCCCGCAGTCGGTGATTGGCGACGGACTCCGTTTCGCGCTCGTGTACAACCCGGGCGCGGCCTTCGGGCTGTACCTCGGGGGCTTTTCGCGCTGGATCTTCATGGCGCTGACCGTGGGCGCCTTGGGCATCCTGTGGCGGCTCTATGCGCAGACGGACGCGAGCGATCGCCTGCGGGCCTTGGCCGTGGCGCTGGTGGCGGCCGGCGCGGTCGGCAATCTCATCGATCGGATTCGGTCCGACCTCGGTGTGGTGGATTTCATCGACGTGGGGTTCGGTGTGCATCGCTGGCCGACGTTCAACGTGGCCGACATGGCGGTGAGCACCGGCGCGTTCATGCTGGCCTGGGTCCTTTGGGGTGAAGCCCCAGAAGCCGAGGCCACTGCCGCCGTACCGACGGCACGCCCCGATTCCATGGATGCCCAGTGACCGGTAAAGGTGTGACGCCATCGACGACGACCTATGCGCTGGATGATGAGCGTCCGGCCGCGTCGTCGACGTGGCAGTTCTGGTGCATTGTCGCCACGGTGACCGGGCTCGATTTCGCGAGTAAGGTCGCCGCGGTGGAGCAGTTGTCCCCGCGGCATGTGCCCCATCCGATCATCGGGGACGTGGTGCGATTCACCTTGGCGTACAATCCGGGAGCGGCCTTCGGCATGCACCTCGGACCGGCGTCGCGGTGGATTTTTGGGGTGTTGAGTCTCGTTATCGTGACGGTGTTGCTGCGTGCGACGGCCGATCTCACTCGCTTGTCGCGACTGGCCGCCTACGGCGTGCCCATCGTGATCGGCGGGGCGATCGGCAACCTGCTCGATCGTATTCGCCAGCGTGATGGCGTGGTGGATTTCATTGACATAGGCGTGGGTGACGTGCGTTTCTGGACCTTCAATGTCGCCGATTCAGCGGTGACCATCGGCGCGATCTGCCTCGTGCTGGCGCTCTGGCATGAGGAGCGACTGCAGGCGGCACGGGAGTTGTCGCGACGTAATCAGGCGGAACGCCAGCCGACCTCGTGACCCTGTCGAATCAGGGGACATCATCGGGAACCGGCGCGGGAGCGACCGCCGGCACCGTCCATGATTTTCGTGTGGACGACGACGGCGGCGGCGAACGGTTGGATCTGCTGGTGTCGCGTGCCTGCGCGGTATCGCGGACGCAGGCCGCCACGCTCATCGCCACGGGGCAGGTGATGGTCAACACCCGCGCGCAGCGCGCGTCGTATCGCGCGGAGCCCGGGGATCGCATCGTCGTGACCGTGCCACCGCCACCGGGTCGCGAGATCGAGCCGGAGGACATCCCGCTCAACGTCGTCTACGAAGACGAAGCGCTCGTCGTCATCGACAAGGCCGCCGGCATGGTGGTGCATCCGGCGCCCGGGAACTGGACCGGTACGCTCGTCAATGCGCTCCTGGCGCGTGGGGAGCCGCTCGCGGAGGGCGGTGGCGCTGAGCGGGCGGGGCTCGTGCATCGACTGGATAAGGACACCTCCGGACTGTTGGTGGTGGCCAAGACCGATGTCGCGCTGCGGTTGTTGAGCGCGGCGTTGGCGGCCCGTCGCGTCACGCGTCGCTATGCCGCGGTGACGTGGGGACACCTCAGCGCGGATATGCTGACGGTGGACAAGCCGGTCGGGCGCGATCCGAACGACCGCACCCGCATGGCCATCGTGCACGACGGGCGCACGGCCAAGACCGACTTCACGCGACTGGCCCGCTTCGATTCGGTGGACCTCCTGCGCGCGCATCTGCATTCAGGGCGGACCCACCAGATTCGCGTGCATCTCCATTCCATCGGGCACCCGGTGGTGGGCGACGACACGTACGGCGGCGGCGGTGGACGACGGTTGGCGGAGTTGCCGCCCAAGCGCCATTTCCTGCACGCGGCGTGGCTGCGCTTTCGGCATCCGCTCACGGGCGAAGTGCTCGATCTGCGCTCACCGCTGCCGGCCGATCTGAAGACGTCATTGGCCGCGCTCAGCGAAATGCCCGAGATGGCCACGCATCCGGATCCGCTCGACGCGTTCGGATTCTACAACGCCCCCGAGGCACCGGTGTCGGCCGAGGCCGAGCAGGACGACCGCGAGTAGCATGCACGCCGTCGATCACCTCGACGACGAGGACGACGTTCGCCCTCGTCTGCTGGTCGTCGAGGTCGATGGCGCGTCGTACGGCATCCCCATCACTCAGGTGCGGGAAGTCGTGCGCGCGGGCACGGTCACCCGCGTGCCGGGCGCGCCCGCGCTCGTGCGCGGGATCATCAATGTGCGCGGGGCCGTCGTCACGGTGCTGGAACTCTCTGTTCTGCTGGGCGCTGAGCGTGCCGTTACGGGTTCGTCGGTCGTCCTCCTCGAGCACGGTGCTCGCCTGATCGGGCTGGCCGTGGATGTCGTGCGCGACGTGCGAGTGCAGCAGGACCCGGTCGGGGAGTCATCCACGCTCGGGACGCACGCGACGCTCGCCACACTCGACGCGGTCGCGCTCTGTGCGCCGCATCTGCTTTCTGCCGAGGAGATGGGACGGTGAGTCGGACAGTACTGATCTGCGACGATGCGCTCTTCATGCGCACGATGGTGGGCGACATCCTCCGACAGGCGGGCTTCGAGATTGTCGGCGAAGCCGAGACGGGCGTGCAGGCCGTAGAGAAATACCGGCTCTTGCGTCCTGATCTCGTGACGATGGACATCGTCATGCCGGATATGGGTGGCATCGATGCCGTGCGGGAGATCACGAAGGAAGACCCGAGCGCGCGAATTCTCATGTGCAGCGCCATGGGGCAGCAGGCCTTGGTCGTCGAGGCCATTCAGGCGGGCGCGAAGGACTTCGTCGTGAAGCCGTTCCACCCGAGCCGCGTTCTCGAAGCGGTGAACCGGATCCTCGCGGCGTAAGCCGCGAAGGGGTCGGTCGCATGGACCAGTCCCGCTACGCCGAGCTCTTTCGCGCGGAGGCTCGCGAGCACCTCGCCGAGCTGGATGCCACGCTCCTCGCGTGTGAGCGTGACGGCGACGCCGCGCATGTCGCGACGCTCTTCCGGAGCACGCACACCATCAAAGGCATGGCCGCCGCGATGCGCTACGGCGTCGTTGAGCGCATTGCCCATGCGCTTGAAACGTTGCTGGAGGTGGCGCGCCACCCGCACGGCGACGGGGCGCCGCGCACGCTCCCGCCGGCCGCGCTTTCCGCGGAAACCGTCGCGCTGCTATTCGAAGGCACCGACGCGCTCCGGAGCGCCGTCGAGCATGCAGTGGCCGGCCATGCGGACCTGGAGCCCATCGCGCTCGCGTCGCTGCTCCAACGCGTCGCGTCGCACGCCGCCCTCGCGCGGGAGCATCCGGTGTCTGCGATCGCGCCGCCCGCGACGGAGGGCCTATTCACGCCCGCACGATTCGCCGCCGAGTCCTCGGATTCGACGGACGAGCACCAGAGCATTCAGGTGCGGCTGACAGCCGATTGCCCGCTCAAGGGGGTGCGCGCCATGCTGGTCATGGCGCGCCTCACGCCGTTGGGCGCCGTACTCGATGTCGTGCCGGCGCAGGATCGGTGGCTGGCCGATGCGTTCGACGGCGTGTTCACCGTCACGCTGCGCACCTCGGCGACGGTCGACGTACTCGAAGCCGCCGTCCGTGCGGCGGGGGACGTCGCGCGCGTCGTGGTCGCGGAGCGGCGCCAAGCCGCGAGGCCCGCGCCCACCAACGAGCTGATGGAAACCGTGCGCGTCGATCGCCGACGGCTCGATACGTTGCTGGAGCTCGTCGGTGAGTTGGTGATCAATCGCGATCGTCTCTCGCGGCTCGCGGAAGACAGTGATCTGTCACCGACGCGGGCGCTCACCCGGGCCGCGTACGATTCGGCGCGACTCATCAGCGCCTTGCAGCACGAGGTGCTGCAGACGCGCATGG
>CALQGY020000076.1 GCA_943330235.2 Candidatus Kuenenia stuttgartensis | reverse complement strand
GCCGACCCCGGCACCGGCCGCCAAGAAGGCGCGCAGCAAGAGCACCGGCAAGCCGTCCAAGGACAATGTCTCGGACGATGTGTTCCCGATGAGCGCCGCCTCGATGATCCCGTTCGATGACGACGATTCGATCGACGGCTTGAGCGAGTTCTAAGACAAACGGCCCGTCGGGAGCACCGACGGGCCGCGCAGGATCCTGCAGGGATTATTTGCGGCGGCGTGGCGTCTACGGACGCGGCGCCGCCGCAAATTCTTGCGCGTACAGATCCAGCAATGCCGCCGCGGCGCGCGTGCCCAGCTGGTAGTTCTCGACGCCGATCCACTCGTCGGGCGCGTGTGCGTTTTCGCCGGGCAGACCGAAGCCCATCAGCAACACGGGCGCGCCCAGAATGCGCTCAAAGTCGCCGACCACGGGAATGGAGCCGCCTTCGCCGGTGATGACCGGCTCACGACCAAACGCGGCGTGCAAGGCGCGCTTGCCGGCCTCGATGACCGGTCCTTTCAAATCGGCGCGCCACGGGCGACCGCCGTGCATGGCCGTCACGGTGGCCGTCACTCCCGCCGGCGCCACGCGCGCGACATGCTCGGCCACCAAACGCACGATGGTATCGGGGTCCTGATCGCGAACCAGACGGAAACTGACCTTGGCCATGGAGACCGCGGGCAGCACCGTCTTCGCGCCCTCACCGGTATAACCGCTGAGCAGACCGTTGACCTCGCAGGTGGGACGCGTCCAGAGGCGTTCGAGCGTGGTGTAGCCGGGTTCTCCTCCGAGTGCGGTGACACCCACCTCGTGCATCAAGCCGTCGTCGCTGAACGGCAGCGCACGCATCCCCTCACGGACGGCGTCCGGGAACGGCAACACGTCATCGTAGAACCCCGGGATGGCCACGCGCCCTTCGGCGTCGTGCATGGTGGCCAGAATGCGCGCCAACGCCATGGCCGGATTGACCACCGCGCCGCCGTACATCCCCGAGTGCAAATCGCCCTGCGCGCCGCGCACATCGATCTGCACGTACGCCATACCGCGCAGCGACGACAGAATGCTGGGGATTCCGGGCGCGAACATGGTGGAATCGGAGATCACCACCGCATCGCACGCCAGTCGCGCTTTGTCGCGTTCGAGATAGTGCTCGAGGTTGACGCTCCCCACCTCTTCTTCGCCCTCGGCCACCACAATCACATTCACGGGCAGCGTGCCGCGTACCGCGAGGTGTGCCTCAAGCGCCTTGATGTGCAGATACAGCTGCCCTTTGTCGTCCACGCTGCCGCGCGCGTAGATGCGCCCGTCGCGGATGGTCGGTTCAAAGGCCGGCGAGGTCCAGAGTTCAAGCGGTTCGGCCGGCTGCACGTCGTAGTGCCCGTAGATGAGCAACGTGGGCGCGTCCGGGCCGGCCTTGCGCCATTCACCCACCACAATGGGATGACCGGGCGTGGCGACGAGCTCCGCGGTGCAGCCGATGCGCGTGAGGGCGTCGGCGACGAACTGCGCGGCGGCGAGGCAATCGCCCTGATGTTCCGACTTCGCGCTGACGCTCGGGATGCGCAGGAAGTCGAAGAGTTCGTCCTGCGCGCGCGCATCGTTGGCGGCGCACCAGGCGGCAAGGTCAGCGGGGATCTCGGAGGTCGACACGGTCGGCGGCAGGGAAAGAGTGTGAGCGATACAACGACAAGCGGGATGGCGCGCGATCAGCCGCGTACCGCCACCCAACGATTCCCGACGGCGAGGCCGGCCAGCACCGCCAGCACACCGGTCAGCACACTGGCCGTCACGTAGAGGGCGGCGCGCGTGGTGCGCCCTTCCTGCACCAGCGTGACGAACTCCGCACTGAAGGTGCTGAAGGTCGTGAAGCCACCGCAGAAGCCCACCGTCAGCGCTGCGCGTAATACGGGATTGCTGTCCGGCGTGCTGAAGACGCGCGCAAACAGCGCGATGAGAAACGAGCCGGCCACATTGATGGCGAACGTGCCCAGCGGGAATGCGCCCGGAAAGCGCATCATCCACTGCGAGAGGAGATAGCGCGAGACGGTCCCCGTCGCGCCCCCGAAAGCAATCGCCCAGATCATGCGGAACGATACGGCGTTCATCGCGCGGCCGACAGCGTGTTGGTGATCGCGCTGGACGGCACGTTCGACGGCGCGTTGCCGAGCGACGGCAGCGTACGCGCGCGCGCCGGGACGTCGGTGGCGATGCGATAGAGCCAGAGACGCCGGTGCGCGACCTCGCCGGTGGCGCGCATCAGCACCACGCGATTACCGCGTCTGGCCTCCGCGAACCAGTGGCCCACGCGCACGCCGAGCGAGTCGCCGGCCGGATTGTCATCGAAGACGGCCACGAGTCCGTCACCGGGACGGATCCGATCGGTGGCCGTCTCCCAGAGATCGAACTGGTTGGGGCGACCGCCCAGATTGAGCGAAAAGACCGTGGGATGGTCGGCGAGATGAAAGGCCAACTCCGAGGCATCCTGATAGCGGTCGGCGGCCACCCAGCGATCGACGGTGCCGTCGAGAAAGCGGTCCTGACGCGCGCGCTCCACCGCGTCGGCGAGCGTCGTCCAGCCGTGGGCACGCGCGATGGGGTCTTTGCGGGGCGCGAGCGGCAGCAGCGGTCGCCAGGCCTGCAAGCCGACGACCATCAACAGCGCGGCGGCCAGCGCGATACCGCGCCGCCACCAGCGGCCGTCGGAGAGCCGCGTGGTGTCGGTGGCCAGCAGCAGCATGGCCGACGGATACATGAGGGCGGGCCAGTTGGCCTCCACCGAGCGGCGCGTGGCACTCACGGCGAAGAAGAGCAGCGGCACCAGCGCGGTCACCGCCAGCGCGAAGCGGCGCACGGGTACGTCGGTGGCCGTTGTGGCGTGACGCGTGCGCCAGCCGTCGCGCAGGGCACACCACACCGCAATGGCCAGGAGCGCAAAGAGCACCGGCGACGCGAGGCCGGCCTGGCCACCCAGCAGCTCGAGCTCGCGCGTCAGCACCGACCCGCGCGCCCCCGTGCCGAAGCCGTGCCCCAGTTGAAAGCGGAACGAGATCCACCCGTTGGTGGCGTTCCACAGCACAACGGGCGCAAAGAGCACGAGCGCGATGAGCGAGGCCCACCACGGGCCGCCCTCGCGGAATCGCGCACGCAGCGCGGGGTGCACGAGGCACGCCACGACGAGCCCGGCCGGCAGCAGCACGGCCGTATACTTGGCCACGAAGGCCAGCCCCAAGCACACGCCCGCGGCGGTCCACCAGGCGAATCCGCGCCACGAGCGCACGGGGGCCGCCAGCGCGCGTTCCACGCCCAGCAGCGCCAGCATGACGGTGGCGAAGAGCGCGGCGTCGGGGGTGGCCAGCACCAGCCCCAGCGCGGCCAACGGTATCACGGCCAACAGCGCGGCCGCGCGCGCCGCGGCGCGCGCGCCGTTGGCACCACGCCCAGCAAGCTGCCACGCGGCCACGACGGCGGCCCCATGCGTGATGCAGGCAGCCATGGCTGGCCCAGCGCGGACGCCGGTGTGCGTGTCCCCGAACAGCCGGGTCCCCACCGCGATGAGCAGGGCGATGCCGGGCGGATGGTCGAAGTAGCCGGCCTCGAGGTGCCGCGTCCAGAGCCAGTAGTACGTCTCATCCGGCAGGAGCGGGACGAACCACGACAGCAGCGCCCGCACGCTCGCCGCTCCCAGCAGCCACATCCACACGTGCCGCCACAGGCGCGCCGTCTGCCGAGCGGCGTGCGCCGATGGGTCGCCTGCCCCGTCGGACGGTTGGCGATCGAGGCGTGGAGACGCCGAGGAGTTGGATGTGGAGGCAGTCACAGGAGCAGGTAAACTGTCAGTGCGCCGGCGGATCTGGCAGTCAGTCGGCACACCGTTGCCAAACTCTGACGGGGGTGGCAGTGGTGCGAGGGGCATGGGGACAATCAGATTCCCGTGGTGTAACGGTTACGGCGAGCCCTCGCTGTGCGTCTGCTCATGTGTGCCCCGAGGCTCTTCGTGGGCGCTGCCCTTCACTCATTGCCGACAGGACGGACCTGCATGCGGGTCTTCGCAATCATTGCGTCTGCTGTACCGCGCCGATTGGCGCACCTCACGCCGCGTATCACCCTTGGTGTGATGTCCTTCGCGCTGCTGGCCAGCTGCGACCTGAATCCCAATAAGGTGGCGTGCAGCGTCACCATTGCGCCCGGCACAATCACGGTCCCCGTGAACGGTGCGGTGGCCATCAGTGGTACGGCCTTCGACTGCAGCGGCAATTCGATCGCCACGAAGACCATCAACTTCACGTCCAACAACACCGCGGTCGCCACCGTGACGGCCAGCGGTCAGGTGATTGGTGTGAGCGTGGGGCAGACGACGGTGTCGGCGGTCGCCAACGGGAAGTCGGGTACGGCACAGGTGACGGTGACGCCCGAAGTCGCGACGACGGTGACGGTGTCACCGGCCACGACGACGTTGCGACTCACCAACCAGAAGCTGTTCACGGCTACGGCCAAGAACAGCAGCGGCACCGCGATCAGCGGCCGGACGTTCCGGTGGTCCACCAGTAATTCGTCTATCGCGGCCGTCGATCAGAACGGCAACGTGACCGCGCTCTCTCCGGGCAACGTCGTGGTCGCGGCCGACGCGGATGGCGTGATCGGCAATGCCTCCATTACGGTGACGAACATCCCCATCGGTTCGTGCACGCTCGCGCCGGTCTCGCAGCGCGTGACGGTGACGCAGCAGGCGCAGCCCATCGTAACGCTCAAGGACACCGCCAACAACGTGCTTCCCAACACGGGCCGGCCGCTCAACTGGGCCAGCGACAACGAAGTGGTGGCAACGGTCTCCTCCTCGGGCGTGATCACGTCCAAGAAGGCAGGATCCGCCCGCATCTCGGCGTCGTCGGTGGAATATCCGAACGTCAGCTGCAGCACGACGCTGGAGGCGGTCGACCCGCGCATTGTGTCCGCCGTGATCACGCCGCGCACCGGCTCGCTCCGCGTCGGCATCCCGCGTCAGTTCTCGGTGGCGCTCACGGACAGCATCGGGCAGACCATTCCCGCGGGCCGCGTGGTGACGTGGACCAGCGTGTCGCCGAGCATCGCCACCGTATCGGCCACCGGACTGGTCACGGGCCTGTCGCTCGGCACGGCGCGTATCGCCGTGAACGCCGAGGGCGCCAAGGATACGGTGAGCTTCAACGTCACGCGCATTCCGGTATCGACGGTACGCCTCTCGCCGCTCTCGTCCAGCGTCATTCAAGGACAGACCGTGCAGATCACGGCCACCGTCGAAGACTCGACCGCCAACGTGGTGACCGATCGCTTTGTGGAGTGGAGCAGCAGCGACCCTACGAAAGCGAGTGTTTCGCAGAGCGGGCTCGTGACCAGCGTCGCACCGGGCACGGTGACCATCAGCGCGATCAGCGAAACGAAGACGGGCACCGCGACGGTTGTCATCCAACAGGTGCCGGTCGATACGATTGTTGCGGACAGCAGTTATTCGGTCGGTTTTCTTGTCCAGAACAAAGTGTTCGCGATGACGCTCAAAGACGCGGCGGGCAATCAGATCTTCGGCCGTACCGTGAGCATCACCAGCAGCGTGCCCAGCGTCGCGATTGGCGGAGTCAATTCGACATCCACGCAAGTCATCATCCAAGCGTTCGCGCCTGGGACAACGATCATTACGTTGCGGGCACTCAGCGCGAACGGACAACTTGAAGGAAAAGCCACCCGAGTGTCGGTCACTATTACCCCGTAGCATTCTCGGGTTTTCGCACTCTCGATGTGCAGCCGCCAAGTCACAGAGCCGAGCCCCCCGCTCGGCTCTGTGCATTCCAGCCCCACCCATCCCGCCGTTTCCAGAAGCATCCGCGCTTTTCCGTGCAAGGCCGTTCGCAAGCCCCACTCCAGCGCCGTTAGTTTTCACCGCATGAGCGCCTCCACAAAACCTTCGGTGCTGCGCGGCCTCTTCGCCGGCGCCATCGATGACGACCTGCTGTTCCCGTATCCGGCGCCGCTGGATGAGCGCCGTCCCGATGAAGCGCACACGGTCCTGCGCTTGGTCGAGTCGTTCAACGCGATGGTCGCGAGCGGCCTCATTAACGCGCGCCTCATCGACGAAGAGGAGTCCGTCCCCGAGCCCGTGATTCGCGCGCTCGCCGAGGCAGGGCTGCTGGCTCTCACCATCCCCGTAGCGTACGGCGGACTGGGGTTATCGGCGTCGGCGTACGCGCGGGTGTTTGGCGCGGTCGCATCGGTGGATGCCTCACTGGCCGTGCTGATTGGCGTGCACTGCGGATTAGGCGCCAAAGCGGTGGTGCTGTTCGGCAATGAAGCGCAGAAGCTGCGCTATCTGCCCGCGCTCGCACGAGGCGAGACGCTGGCCGCGTACGCGCTCACCGAGCCGGAAACCGGATCCGACGCACAGCATATCGTCACGCAGGCCCGACGCGCCCCCGACGACACGGGGTGGCTGCTCACCGGACGCAAGCACTGGATCGGCAACGCCCATCGCGCGGGGGTGATTGCCACCTTCGCGCAAACACCAGTGGTGCGCGACGGCGTCACCGTCATGCGGCCGACGGCGTTCATCATCCGCCCCGACATGCCGGGCTTTCGTCTGGATGGCACGGTGCGCAAGCTCGGTATTCGCGGCTCGACGCAAGCGGAGCTGGTGTTCGACGACCTGTTTGTGCCTGACGATCACGTGCTGGGCGAAGTGGGCAAGGGCTTTCGCGTGGCCGTGCATGCGCTCAACGCCGGTCGGTTGTCGCTGGCCTCCGGGTGCACCTCCGCCTGCAAGCGGCTGCTGGGCGAGTTCACGCGTTATGCCGAGGCCCGCACGCAGTTTGGTGGGCCGCTGGCCTCGTTTGAAATTACGCAGCGCAAGATGGCCACCATGGCCGCCGAGACGTATGCGGCCGATGCGATGGTGGGTGCGCTCGCTGCCGCGCTGGACGGCGACGACGTCGATGCGTCGCTTGAGGCCGCGTGCGTGAAGATCTTTGCCAGTGAACTCGTCTGGCGCAGCGCCGATGAACTGGTGCAGCTGGCCGGCGGACGCGGATTCGTGAAGCCGTGGCCGTATGAGCGGTATCTGCGTGATGCGCGCATCAATCGCATCTTCGAAGGCGCCAACGAAGTGCTGCGGCTCTTTGTCGGTCTGAACGGCATTCAGGAGCCGGCGGCCGAACTGAAGGAACTCGCAGGCGCCCTACGCAATCCCATCCAGCACTGGGCGCTGGTATCCGAGTACGCGGTGGGTCGCGTACGCACCGCGCTCGGGCGTCGTGATCGTGTGGGGGCTTCAGTACACGGCGTGCTGGCCCGTCACGTGGAGTTCGTGGAGAAGCATGTGGCCGAGTTAGCGGCCGCCACGAAAACGCTGATCATTGCGCACAAGCAGGAGATCATTCATCGCCAGCTGGTGGTGGAGCGGCTGGCCGACATGGCCGTCGAGGTCTACGCGCGCCTGGTCACCATCTCGCGTACGCAGCGGCTGATCGAGCAGAATGGCGTCGAGGCGTGCGCGCGCGAGGTTGCCCTGACCGAACTGTTTTGCCTGCAGTCCGGGCGACGGTTTCGTGCGCTGCGCATGGAGCTGGACGGTGACGCGGGCGACGCCATTGATGCACTGCGCCTTCGCATTGCCGCGACGGCGCGCGCGGAGCACGGCTACGGCTCACGCGATGCGTTGATGGACGTGCCCGTGCCCCCGCTGCCGACGTGGAGTCTGACGAAAGCCGAGCAGGAACGCGGCGGCGCGTAATACGCGCCGATCAGTGATCGTTCTTCAGCAGACCAAGGCGTAGCGCGAACTTCACGTAATCGGTGCGATGCGTGAGGCCCAGCTTCTCGCCGATGCGTTGCTTATACGTATCGACCGTCTTGGGGCTGATGGTCAGCTGCGCACCGATCTCGGGCGCCGTATAGCCTTCGGCGACCATTTTCAGCACGACCTGTTCGCGATCGGTGAGCTTCTCGAAGCGCGTGCGCTCCTCGGCCGCCCCGTCGCGTCGCGCCAGTCCGCGGGCCAGCGCACGCGCGGCCGTGGGCTGCACGTACACATCACCCGCCGACACCGTACGCACGGCATCCACGAGCTCTCGGTCGGCGACCGATTTCAGCAGGTAGCCGCTGGCCCCGGCCTCAAGCAATGCCACGAGATGCTCGTCTTCCGTGTGCATGGTGAGGACCAGCACGCGACGCGTGACTTCGCCATCCGGGTCGGCCGGTCGCGCGTTATTGAGCTTTTGCAGCTCGCGGGTCGCGGAAAGTCCGTCCATATCCGGCATGGAAAGATCCATGACAATGACATGCGGATTCACGCGCTCGGCGAGGGCGAGGGCATCTTTGCCCGTCGAGCCTTCGCCCACCACCGTGATGTCCTTTGCCGTCGACAGGACAGCTTTCAAACCAGCACGGACAATTTGGTGATCATCGACAAGTACTACACGAATTAGGTCTGGACGCATGGCCTAATGTGGGACGATTCGCGCGCCGTCGCAACTATTACGCCGCATCGCGTCGCGTTGCAGCTCCCGTCTTATGACTCGAATACCGTGTGACCGCGCTTGAACACGCGGAAGAGATAGACGAAGCTCGGCAATAAGATGGCCGTACCGAACCCAAGCACACCCAGCACCAACGACAATGTCACGCGCGATGCCGCGAGCTCGGTGATGAATCCGTTGGGCGGCAACAGCAGCGGGAACTGTGACCACGCCCACGCCCACAGGATGCAGCTGGCCTGCGCGGCGACGGCGAGTCGCGCCGCGCTGTAGGCGCGACGTTGCAGGGTCAGAATACTTGTAATGGCGGCTACCGCCGTCACGGCGTGCATGGCGAGGGCGACGCTCCCCTGCGTCAGTCCTGCGAACACCAGCGGCGCCTCGTGTTTGGCAAGCCCCATCGTCAGCGCTGCGGTCACCAGGAGGGCCACCTGCGACTGCAGCGCACGCCGGCGAAACACGTCTTTCAGCGCGCGATCAGGCGCTTCGACGGTGAGATACGTGGCGGCGAGCGACGCGAAGAGCACGAGCGTCAGCAGGCCAACCGACCAGGCAAACGGCGACGCCGCCCACGGCGCGATGAATCGCTCGACGAACGACGGCACGGGCGTTGCGACGTCGAGCGGCACATCGGTGTGCAACGGTCCACCAAGCGACGCGCCGAGTGGCATGACACGTGGTGCACGAAGCGGCACGCGCCCGCTGACCACGGCACCGAGGCAGAGGCCGAGCACCACGGGGGTCGCCACACTGGCCACCGAGAAAATGCGGCCCCAGCGACGCTGCACGGCGTCACGCGTACTGTCGTAGGTGCGAAACGTGAACGCCGAGCCGCGCAGCACGATGCCCACCAACATGAGCGTGATGGGCACGTGCAGCTCGGTGCCCAAATGCGCGTACGCGCGAGGGAAACAGGTGAACAGCAGGACCACCACAAGAATGAGCCAGACGTGGTTCGCTTCCCAGATGGGCCCGATGGCTTCGGCAATGAGTGCGCGCTGTGCGTCGCGGTGCGGCCCACGCGCGAAGAGATCCCACACCCCGCCGCCGAAGTCGGCGCCGCCCAGCAGCACATAGGCGTTGAGCGAGAGCACCATGATGCCGGCCACCGCGTGCGGGAGCGTCCAGGTGAGCGCCGTCGGCATTAGGCCTCGTCGAACACCGGGTACGACCCGGTGGCCGTGGGCAGGGGCATTTCTCCGGTCAGCCCGATGGGGAGTCCGCCATGGACGCCGGTCTTGAGAATCTGCCGCCGGAGCAAGAAGACGACTGCCACGGCGAGCCCGAGATAGAGCAGCGTGAATCCGATAAACGGCACCATCAGCCCCGGCATGGGGGTGAGGGCGTCGGCGGTGCGCAGCACGCCCTGCACAATCCACGGCTGACGCCCCACTTCGGTGACGGTCCAACCCGCTTCGAGCGCGATGAACCCCAGCGGCGCCGCCAGCACCACGGCCTTCAGAAAGCGCCGGTCGTCCGGCAGCGGCGACCCAATGCCGCGCACGCGTCGCCATTGGCGCACCAGCGTGTACAGCGCCAGGAGGGCCAGCGCGGTACCGCAGGCAATCATGATTTGAAACGCGAGGTGCACCACCACCACCGGCGGGCGGTCGGACACGGGTACGGCATCCAGGCCCTGCACCACCGCGGTGCGATCGCCGTGCAGCAGCAACGAGATCGCCCCCGGAATTTCGATGGCCCCCACGTGCTCGAGGCGA
This sequence comes from Candidatus Kuenenia stuttgartensis, assembly GCA_943330235.2. Taxonomy (GTDB): domain Bacteria; phylum Gemmatimonadota; class Gemmatimonadetes; order Gemmatimonadales; family Gemmatimonadaceae; genus Gemmatimonas; species Gemmatimonas stuttgartiensis_A. The sequence continues at coordinate 9,294 of CALQGY020000076.1, read as the reverse complement.
TCGGCGTCCGGCCACCCGCCGATGACCAACGCCGCGGGTCCGGTTTTCAGGTGACCTTCCATAGCGGCCAGCTTCATCGGCTGCTGTGTGGCCACATGCCGCGCCGACAGGTCCCCCGACAACGGCTGCAGCAGCGCGGCCGGTACGCCCACGATGAGCGCGATCTGCAGCGCGGCCCGATGAAAGGCGCGGTGTGGCGTGCCCCGCAACAGCGCGAAGGCATGCACACCGGCTACCGCGAAACCGGTGGCGACAAACGCCGCGATGGTCATGTGCAGCACTTCGGTGGCCGCGGCCGGATTGAACATCGCGGCGACCGGATTCACATCGGTGACCTGCCCGTCCACCACGCGGAATCCGGCCGGCGCATTCATCCACGCGTTGGCGCAGACCACGAACGCGCCGCTGAGCGCGCCGCTGACCGCGACCACGATCCCGGCCGCGAGGTGCGCCGTCGGCGAAATTCTTTTCCAAGCATATAGATATATGCCGAGAAATATCGCCTCGGTGAAGAAGGCCAGCCCTTCGAGGGAGAACGGCATGCCGATGACGCCGCCCGCGTGCTCCATGAACACGGGCCACAGCAGCCCCAGTTCGAACGAGAGGACGGTGCCGCTGACCGCGCCGACGGCAAACATGATGGCCGTCCCCTTGGCCCAGCGCTTGGCGAGTTCCAGCAGCACCGGATCGCGGCGCCCCGCGGGCTGCCGCAGCCAACGCCATTCGGCGATGACCATGAGCGCGGGCATGCCGATGCCCACCACCGCGAAGATGATGTGGAAGGCGAGTGACACGGCCATCTGCGAGCGGGCGGCGAAGAGATCAGTCATTCACCCAAACGAATACGGCGCTCGGGGCGCGGGTTCCCGTCGGCCCGTGGGGGTCGACGGGTGCCGACGGGTGCCGACGGGTGCCGACGGGGGTCGACGGGTGCCGCGGCGTCGCCTTACATCAGGCGGCCGACGCAACGCGGCCGACGCAGCGTCCCAGCCCGATGCGTACCGCGCCGTCACGGACGGCGTAGGCCGTCATGATGACCTCATCGCCGTCTTCCAGATAGCTGCGCGTCTCGCCATCGGGGAGCGCGAGCGGCTCCGCGCCGCGCCACGTCAGCTCCATCAGACAGCCGCGACTGTCCTTGCTGCGTCCCGACACGGTGCCGCTGCCCAGCAGGTCACCCGACCGCATGGCGCACCCGTTGACGGTGTGATGGGCGAGCATCTGCCCCATCGACCAATACAGATCGAGCGCACTGGCCTGTGACAGCCGCACGGCCTCGTGTCCGGCCTCGCGCATGCGCGCGGTGCGGATCCACGCTTCCATCGTGATGCCAAAGCCACCGCGGGCGCGATCGTGGGGCGCATCGAGATACGGCAGGGGCTCGGGGTCACCAGCGTCGCGCGGCGCGAGCGGCGCACGAAAGGGGGCGAGCGCCTCGAGGGTCACGACCCAGGGGCTGATGCTGCTGGCGAAATTCTTCGCCAGGAACGGCCCGAGCGGCTGATACTCCCATCCCTGAATGTCGCGCGCCGACCAGTCGTTGAGGATGCACACGCCGAAGAGATGGGTTTCGACGTCGGTCAGCGGGATCGTGGTCCCCATGGCGTTGCCCGTCCCGACAAACGCGCCGAGTTCGAGCTCGTAGTCGAGGGCACGCGAGGGTCCGACCGACGGCACGCTGTCGGTGGGTGCTTTGCGTTGTCCGTGCGGCCGATGCACCGGCGTCCCCGACACCACGATGGTGGAGGAGCGGCCGTGATAGCCGATGGGAATCCACTTGTAGTTGGGGAGCAGCGGATTATCGGGGCGCAGCATCGTGCCGATGTTGGTGGCATGATGCACCGACGCATAGAAGTCGGTGTAGTCGCCGATACTGGCGGGCAGAAACATCTCCGCCGCATCCTGCGCCACCAGCGCATGTTCAGCGATCTGTCGCGCATGCGCCGCCGTCTGCTCGGACAACAACGCCGACAGCGCCGCCCGCAGGGCCACACGCGCCGTGGTGCCGAGCGCCATCAGCGCGTTGAGGGTGGGGGATGCACACGCGTGCGCCGCGCGCTGTGCCTCGTCGGACGCCGACTCGAAGAGCCCCGCCGCCAGACAGGCGGCAATATCGAGAATGCGGTCGCCGATGGCCGTCCCGACCCGTGGCGCCTCCTGCGTGCCGGCGCGTCGGAAGACGCCGAACGGCAGGTTCTGAATGGGGAAATCGGTCTCAGCGATGTTGGCCGACGCGACCCAGCTGCGCAGGGCAGGATGGGTAGTGGGGTCCGGTGTGGGGTCCGGTGTGGGGTCCTGCGCGACTGTCGCCGAGGCGGCAGCGGACGACGTGGCATCAGCCATGCGAACACTCAAGAAGGTGAGACAACCGGCGGCCGAATGGCGGCCGAATGGCGGCCGAATGGCGGCCGAATGGCGGCCGAATGGCGCCGGCGCAGGTGTCAGATCCACCCGATCGCGCGAATTTCATCCACCGGTTCGGTGAACGAGCACGAGCCGAAGCTGACGAGCACGTCATGGCGCACGCGCTGCAGTAACGTGCGGTCGAGGGTGCCCGCCGTGCGCGCGTTGCGCCAGATGATGTGTTCTTCTTCGATCACGAACGCGGCGGGATCGGACTCCTCGAGCAAGCGACCGGCGGCGGCGTGTTCGCCGCCGTTAGCGAGAAACGCGGCGGTGAGGAAGACGTTCAGGTAGCCGTACATGCGGCCGATGGGCGCGCCCGTCTCGTAGGTGAGCCGAAAGGTCCCGCGCAGCGGGTGATGCAGGCCGGCCGTGGCCTTGGCCGTCACGTGGTGATCGAGACAGGCCTGCAGGAAGTGCACGACCGCGTCCGCCGGCGGCAGCGCCTCGGCGGTGATGCCACCGGCGCGCAGCTTGGCGCGGCGTCCCACCCCCGCTACGACCGGCATGAGTGCGTCGACGTGCCCGGGGGCGAGCTCGAAATACGTGGTGAGTTCGCGCGGGACCGCGGCATCGATGGCGGCGATCTCCTGCTCGGTGCTGACACGCATTTCGTAGGCGTCGACGATGGCGCCGCACTCGTCGAAGCAGACGCGATGCCGCTCGTTGAAGGCGGCGATGCGATCGAGGTCTTCGGCCGCATCGGGGCCGGCGGTGACGGAGAGCCGCCACGGAATGGAGCCGGCGTCACGCGGCAGGAGCGGATCCGCACGCTCAGAAAACAGTTCCAGCGCACTGGACGGGCAGACAAAACGCCCCAGCATCCACCCCGCGCCACTCGCGCGATAGTGCGCGAAGTTGCGCACCGCGCCAGGCATGGCGAGCGCCGCCGGCGGGAAGAGCCCCGCATAATCGACGAGCCCCTCCAACAGGACGCGCGTCGCGTGTTCGGAGACGGGGGGCAAACGAACGGGCATGGTCAGGGGCGCGGTCAGAGGCGTGGTCAGGGGGCGAAGTCGGCGGGGTTACAAGCCATCGAAATCGAGCGCGAGATCGAGCGCGGGTGCCGAATGCGTGAGCGCACCGACGGAAATCCGGTCGACACCGGTTTCGGCGATGCGGCGGACCGTTTCCAACGTCACGCCACCGGACGCTTCGCTGACGGCCACGCCCTTGCAGCGGGCGACGGCCTCGCGGAGTGGATCGAGGGGCATGTTGTCCAGCAGAATCCAGTCGGCGCCGGCCGCGAGCGCCTGATCCACCTGTGCAAGCGAGTCGCACTCCACCTGAATGGGCGTGCCGGGGGCGACCATGGACCGCGCCCGCGACACCGCGAGCGCGATGTCGCCGTTGATGGCCGCCAGATGGTTGTCCTTGATCAGGACCCCGCTCTGCAGATCGAGGCGATGATTGACGCCGCCGCCCGCGCGCACCGCGTACTTCTCGAGCGACCGCCAGCCCGGTGTGGTCTTGCGGGTGTCCACGATGTGCGCGGCGGTGCCCTTGACGAGCGCCACGAACGCAGACGTCAGCGTGGCAATGCCCGAGAGGTGCTGCAGGAAGTTGAGCGCCGTGCGCTCCGCCGACAGCATGCCGCGCGCGTGTCCGGTGAGATGCAGCAGGACGGCGCCCTTGGCGACGCGCATGCCGTCTTCCGCATCAACGCGAATGGTTACGCTGCTGTCGAGCTGGCGAAACGCTTCGATGGCCAGAGGGATCCCCGCGATGACGCCATCGCGGCGCGCCACGAGCGTACTGCGCACGTGCCGGCTACTGACGACCGTGGCCAGCGTGGAGACATCGTTGAACGCCTGATCCTCATCAAGCGCCGCGCGCACCAGCTGTTGCGTCGCGTGATTCCCGAGCGGGAACGGCACCGACGACGCGGAGAGCGGCCGGACGGCGGCATTGTCGAGCGGCGTGATGGTGCGCGGCTTGACGACCTCCCACGCGCGGGGCGGCGTGGGGCGAAGAGGCGGATGATATTCACTCATGCACCGGGATCCTCGGAGCCGAATGGAATCGGAGTGGTGCCGCCACCGATGGCGATCATGCGTTCGATGGCAGTACGTGCGCGCGCGGCGATGTCGTCGGGAACGGTGATACGATGCTGCAAATGCAGGAGCGCGTCCCGGACTTTCGGGAGCGTGGTCACCTTCATGTACGCGCATTGCGCCTGATCGTTCGCCGCAATGAAGTGCTTGGTCGGGTGCGCGCGGCGCAGCCGGTGCAGGATGCCGATTTCCGTCGCCACAATAAACGTGTCCTGCGTGGACTGCGCCGGTCGGTTGATCATCCCTTCCGTCGAGAGAATATGCACGCCGTCCCCCGCGATCGCACCCGCGGAGATGGCCTCGACCACCGGCGTGGCACAGCCACACTCGGGATGGATGAGGAACTCCGCACCGGGATGTTGCGCCCGCGCGAGGTTGATATGCTCGGGGTCGATGGCCGCGTGCACATGACACTCGCCCATCCACACGTGGATATTGTCGCGCCCGGTCATCCGCCGCACATGGGCCCCGAGGAACAGGTCGGGGAGAAACAGGATCTCGCGATCCGCCGGGATGGCGTTGACGATCTCGACCGCGTTGCCCGACGTGCAGCAGTAGTCACTCTCCGCCTTTACCTCCGCGGTGGTGTTCACGTACGCGACCACGACGGCGTCCGGGTGCTCCGCTTTCCACGTGCGCAGCTGATCGGCCGTAATCGTGGCGGCCAGCGAGCAGCCCGCGGCGAGATCGGGGAGCAGCACCATCTTCTGCGGCGACAGAATAGCCGCCGTTTCGGCCATGAAATGCACCCCGCAGAACACGATCACCTCGGCGGGCGTGCGGGCCGCCTCCCGGGAGAGTCCGAGCGAATCGCCGACGAAATCGGCGACATCCTGAATTTCCGGCCGCTCGTAGTTGTGCGCGAGAATGACGGCATTCCGCGATTGCGCCAGGGCACGAATTTCCGCCGCCAGCGCCGGATCGTAGTGTGCTTCAAGAATCGTCATCGGGGGCACGTCATCGGGAAAGCGAGGGAGTGAGGGGAAAGCGGTCGTTCGGAATTCGGTGACCAACCGACACTGATACGGCACGAAGCGCTCGAGAGGCCATTCCAGCAGCACCCCTCCTGCACCTGGCCGGACGCCGGCACCGACCCCCCGCGGGGGTCCGGTGTATACAGCGCTGCACCGGCGGCGGGCGTATCAGGACGGTGCCAGGCGGCGTGCAGACGGGCGCCCCCGATGCCAACCGCCAGAAAACGGGTGCGAATTCGGTCACTCATGGTATTTTTCAATCAAAGGACTCAGATGCGCCGATGCCAGTTGGGTTTTCCGCCCGGGCGCATCATCTCTTTCCCTTCAGGAGTTGCAGTCATGCGTCTGTCGTTCGCGCGCGGTGCCGCCGGCCTCGTCGCCGGTCTTGTCGCCGGTCTCTCGGTAGCCCCTTCAGTGGTGTCGGCTCAGCCCGGCGGCGTCAGCGCCGCCTGTACGCTCGACCCGAACAGCCCCAAGGAACTCGCGGTCATGGAGCTCCAGTATCAGCGGGCCCGGTCGGCCTCGACGCCTGAAGTGCGGCAGTCGGCGCTGAAGGCCATGATCAAGGAGCTCGATACCAAGCCCGAGCGTTTCGCGAAGAACCCGGGTGGCTACCAGCTGCGGATCGCGCAGACGCTCGCCATGTGGGCCGTCGAGCCCGGTATCGGCTACACGCCGCTGCGCAGCGCGCTCGGCTACATCACGACCCCGACCGAGACCATCGACCTCGTCCAGAAGTTGGACGAGACGTACAAGGCCATTGCTGCGGCCGTGCCCTCGTGCGAAAGCGACGTGAAGGCGCTGCGCCAGAACGAAGTGTGGCTGGCGCTCACGCGTCGCGCGCTGGACGCCTCGAACGGTGGTCAGCTCGACACGGCCGAGATCTATGCCAAGCGCTCGCTGCTGATGTCGGCGGAAAATCCGTACCCGTACTACGTGCTGGGCAACGTCGCGAACCAGAAGAAGGATCGCGCGGCCGCGATGGCGGCGTGGAAGATGGTGGTCTCGACCGCCGCGGCCGACACCAGCTACCGCGAGCTCAAGAACAGCAGCATGTACCTGCTGAGCGTGAACCTGCTCGAAGCCGCCGAAGGTGCGACCGGCGCCGAGCAGCAGAAGACGGCCAAGGAAGCGGCGACGGCGTTCAAGGCGCTGCTGGGCGCCATGCCGGACAGCCCGGACGTGCCGAACATCATGCAGAGCTGGTCCGATGCGATGCGCATGGCCGGGGACTCGGCGAACATCCCGAGCATCTACACCGACATGCTGGCCAAGCCGGCGGGCTACACGGAAGCGGCGCTGACCATGGCCGGCGTGATCGCGACGCGCATCAACAAGATGGATGACGCGCTCGGCTTGTTCGGCGCGGCGACGTCGCGCAGCGCGGCGGCACACGATGCGCTGCGCAATCTGGCGTCGACGTACTATGGCAAGGAGCAGTTCACGAAGATGTTCGAGCCCCTCAACAAGTTTGTGGCGCTCGATCCGAACAACTACGACGGTTGGATGATGTTCGCCTACGCGTCGCAGGGGCTGGCGAAGGCCGTGCAGATGCCGCCCGAGCCGAAGAAGGGTGCCGTCGTGACGCCTGCGCAGCGCGCGGCGATGGAGACGGCCAACGCGGCGCGCAAGGCGTGGAACGACTCGACGCTCAAGTACATGAATTACGCCGAAGCGTTGCCGGTGAAGGTTGAGGTGGTCACGTGGCAGCGCGGCGCGAAGGATGCCTCGGTGACGCTCAAGTTCGAGCAGGCCGCAGACGCGGTGGGCAACTACACCGTGACGGTGGAGTTCCTCGACGCGGCGGGTAAGGTGGTGGGGACGGCTGCCAACCCGGTCGGCCCGATCAAGAAGGGCGAGTCGAAGAACGTCGTCTTCAAGGCGACCGCGACCGACGTGGCGGGTTACCGCTACAACGCCATCAAGTAACGACACCGAGATCCTCGCATGCGCGGCACTGCCGCCCATGCTCTCGGGTGGCGATGTGTCGTCGCTCTTGTAGTGATCAGCACGCGCGCCGGAGGCCAGTCCTCCGGCGCGCGTGTGTCGTTTACCCTCGGCGCGATGGGGGTGGGCGTGGTCACACGCGCCGCGCCCGCAGTGTTCGGCGCGACCGCCACTGAGGGCGCGCTGACGCAGCCCAACGTGATGGCCGAGGCGCGGCGCGGCGTGTTGACCGCCACGGGCACGCTCAACCTCGAGGGATATACGCTGCGCCGCGGGGAGTTGAACGCGGGGATCTACGGCGAGGGCTACGTGGATCGTCGCCACCCGCATACGCTGGCGCACGAGCTGATGCTGTCGGTGCAGTCACCGGGCGCCATGCGGTGGCGCGGTACGCCGCTCCGCGCGTCACTGTCGGCGGGCAAAGGCTTCACCCCCTTCGGCACCGACGACCCCATGATGCGCCCGCTGGAGAAGTATCCGGTGAATCACCATCACGCGCAGATTATCGAGCGGGTGCAGGTGATCGGGGCACTGATGCTGGGCGACGACACGCGCGGCGTGGCCGTGGAGCACGCGGTCTTCAATGGCGACGAACCTGTGGGGCCGTTTATCGGGCCGCAGTGGCGCCGCCTTGGCGACTCGCGCACCACGCGCGTGACCGTGATGCCCCGCCGCGGCGTGGAGCTGCAGGCCAGTCGCGCGTTCGTGCGGTCGCCCGGCATTACGCAGGGCGGTGCGTTTGATCATCGGCAGACGAGCGTGTCGCTGCGGCTTGATAGTGGCGAGCCGATGGCCCACGAGGCGATGGCGCATGAAGGGATGGCGCCTGAGGCTGCGGGCACGCGTCGCTACCTGCTGGCCGAATTCGCCCGCACCGACGAGGGGTTTGGCACGACTCCCGTTTTTCGATTTAGCAGCCTATTGGTGGAAGGACTGCTGTCGCGGCACGAGTGGCAGGTTGCCCTGCGCGGCGAGCGCACCGAACGGCCGGAAAATGAGCGCCTCCTGGATCCGTTCCGCACGGCCAACGGGCACATCGACTTTCAGATTATTGGCGTGACACGCTGGTCGATTGGCACGCTGCAGGTGGACGCGCCGCCGCTGGCGTGGCCAGTCGCCTGGCCGCGTGCGTTCGGTCACCCGCACGGACCGAGGGCCTCGTTCGCGCCCTTCGTGGCAGTCGCGCTGGCGCACCCGGTGGCGCGACGTTCGGCTGCGGTGTTCGTTCCACGCGAGTTCTACGGCGCCAGCGCGCTCTGGTCGCTGAGCGCGGGGGTGCGCCTGCATGCGGGCGCCATGCGTGCGCGCATGGGCCGCTACGGCGTGCTCGCGGCGCCTGCGGCGGCGCGTGCTACCGTCCCCACTTCCCCCGACCGTCTCCCCAACACGGCCTCTCGATGAATCGGCTCCCTGCCCTGCTGTTGTGCGTCGCGCTGATGACGGCCTGTGGTGGCGAGGCCGCAGCCGTAGCGCCTCCGGTGACGCCGGTCATCCCGACGCCGACGCCCACGGGTCCGGCCACGCTTACGTCGCTGGGGCTGGGCGCCGTGGCGGATCGCTATACCGCCGAAGTCTGGGTGCGCGGCACCACCGCCTACACGAGTACGTGGGGCACGCGCAGCGGCACGGGACGCGGCAATGCGATCAAGATCTGGGACGTGAGTACCAATGCGCCCGCCCTCGTGGATTCGGTCATCGTACAAAGCGCGGGGACGACCGGCGATGTGCAGGTGTCCGACGACGGCTCGTTGCTGGTGGTGGGGATCGAATCCAACCCCAACGGCGGGCTCGCGGTCTATCAGCTGGACACGCCGCGCTTGGCGCGCCTGCTGGTACGCACCACCGGCGGCGAACTGCAGTACGGCGTGCACACGGCCGAAGTGGCGCGGGTGAACGGCGTGCTCTACGCGTTTTGC
>CALQGY020000075.1 GCA_943330235.2 Candidatus Kuenenia stuttgartensis | reverse complement strand
GCTGGGCTACGTGCACGTCGCCTATGTGCTGGTCGGTCCCGAAGGGGCGGGCGTCTTCTACGCGCACCAGATGGATCCGCACGCCGGCTTCGAGCCGGCCGTCGCGATCGTCTACGGCGATTACCTGGGTACGGCACGCGTTGCCGCCTCGGGCAATCTGGTCGCCGTCGCCTACGAAGATCCGAACAGCGGGACGCGGCCACGCGTGGGACTCGCCGTCTCCCGTCTGGCCGGCCACCTTTTCGAAGAGCGCGTGCTCGCCAGTGGTGGGTCCGCCGTCTCGCGGGATCCGTACGTCGCGGTGCGCGGACACGCGGTGGTGGTGGGATGGAGCGACGTGCCGGTCAACGGTGGGGCGCCGAGCTTTCGGCTGCGGCGGGCGCGCGTGCGCTAGGGCGCGTGCGCTAGGGCGCGTGCGCTAGGGCGCGTGCGCTAGGGCGCGTGCACTCGTCGACACGCCACACGTTTTTTCGACGCGTGGTGGATGAGCGCTATTGGGATCACGAGACCTGCAGGTTTGGGAGGTGGGTATGGAGGTGGGTATGACGGAGCGGCCGTTGGTGTTGGGCGCGCACTGCGTGGAGACGGGGGGGATTCCGATGGCCGCGCGGCGTGCGGGGCGCGGGGGGATGCAGGCGCTGCAGGTGTTCAGTGCGGTGCCCAAGTTCTACAACGACAAGATCGGCGTGAAGCCGGAGCGCGTGGCGCGTTTTCACGAGGCGCTGGGTGTGGCGGGGATTCGCCCCGAGCATGTCGTGGTGCATGCGGCCTACGTGCTCAATTGCGCGACGCCCGATCCCGAGAAGTGGGCGCGTGCGGCAGCCGGACTGGCCAAGGAATTCGAGCGCTCCACGGCGCTGGGCGTGGGTGGGGTGTGCTTCCATCCCGGGGCGGCCACAGACGGCGATCGTGACGCGGCGATTGCGCGCGTGAGTGAGGCCATGCGTCGTGCGCTGGCCGCCGTTCCGGAGGGGCGCACGCGCCTGCTGATCGAAAACACGGCGGGTGCGGGCACGACAGTGGGACGAACGGCGGACGAGGTCGCGGCGATGCTGCAGGGCATTCCCGCCGAGCAGCGTGGGCGCACCGGGTACGGACTCGACACGTGTCATCTGTTTGCGTCCGGGCACGCCATCAATGCGTCGCGTGCGGCGCTGACGGCGGTGCTGGACGCTTTCGAGCAGGCGACGGGTGAAGCGCCGGCGTTCTTCCACCTCAACGACAGCGAAGGGGCGCTCGGGTCCAATCGCGATCGGCATATGCGCGTCGGCGCGGGGCTGATCGGTGAGGAGGCGTTTGGCTGGCTGCTGCAGGACGCGCGCGCGATCGGGGTGCCGCTGATCCTCGAAACGCCGCAGGCGATCGAGGAAGTGCCGGACGACGACGATACGCCGGACGCGTGGGATGTGGAGTCGATCGCGCAGCTGCGCGACTGGGCGCGGACGACGGCGTAGTCGTGTGCGCCGTCGTGTGGCGGCCCCTGCGCGTGCCGAGTGTTTCAGAGGAGAAACATCACGGTTGTTGGCCGTTGGCGTGAATACACATCGCACCCGTCGCGTGCGTGACGACGAAAGAACCGGGCGTTTCAGAGGGGGAATCGCGGTAACGTCACGCGATGTCAGAGGAGAAATTGCGCGAATTCAGAGGGGAAATTGCGAAAATCCCTATTGCGCGGCCCCTCGGTAATTGTAGTTTGTGCCTCGTCCGCGTAGCGCGTCAGCGTATTCGCGCGACAAACGGAGCTTCAGTTCCGGACGGCGCGACACTACCGGTCAACACCACCAGGAGATCTCATGGCCCCAGCGAAGAAGTCCGCGAAGAAGGCTGCAAAGAAGGCAGCCCCGAAGAAGGCGGCAAAGAAGGCGGCGCCCAAGAAGGCCGCTGCGAAGAAGGCTGCGCCCAAGAAGGCTGCCGCGCCCAAGAAGGCTGCGGTGAAGAAGGCCGCTCCGAAGAAGGCGGCGCCGAAGAAGGCGGCCAAGCGGACGCCGAACGCGGCGTTCATGAAGCCCCTCACGCCGTCGTCCGAGCTCGCCGCCGTCGTTGGCGATAAGCCGCTGCCGCGTACGGAAGTCGTCAAGAAGCTGTGGGCGTACATCAAGAAGCACAGCCTCCAGGACGCGAAGAACAAGCGCAACATCAACGCGGACGACAAGCTCAAGGCGGTCTTCGGCGGCAAGAAGACGGTCAGCATGTTCGAGATGACGTCGCTCGTGTCGGCGCACCTGAAGTAACATCCGCCGCGGTTCCGGCGTAACTTTGAGGGGGCGCGTCCTGCGGGACACGCCCCCTCACTGTCTTCACTCCCTCCCTTCGTCCATTCAGCCGCCCGTGGCCTCGAAGAAGCAGTCGTCCAAAGGATCCGGCTCTGTTGCCGCGCTGCGCTCCGGCGCATCGGGCCGGACCGCCAATTCGCCCAGCGCCTGGGAGAACACGAAAGCGGTGCTCGTCACCGTGGCGTTCTTCCTCGTCTTCCGCATGTTCCTGCTCGAGGCGTATCGTATCCCCTCGGGGAGCATGATCCCGACGCTGCTGGTGGGCGACTGGTTGTTCGTGAACAAGCTCGTCTACGGGCCCAACGTGACGCTGGGCGTGCCGTTCACGCAGATCGGACATGACTTCGGGAACCTGCCCGGATACGCCGAGCCCAAGCGCGGCGACATCGTGGTGTTTCGCTCGCCCGATCAGGTCGATCAGCCGGAGGATCCGAATCCGACGCTCGTGAAGCGGTGCGTGGCGGTGGCCGGTGATACGATCTGGATGCGCGGTGGTCTGCTGTACGTGAACGGCATGCCGCAGAAGCAGGGCTATCCGGCGTCCGAAAACCTCAAGGGCGACGGCACGTTCTCCCATCCGCTGTTCGAGTGGCAGAAGCCCTTTGAACTGCATGGCGGCTCCATGGGCGAACCGCCCGCGCAGCCGGCGCTGGACGACTGGGGACCGCTGGTGGTGCCGGCCAAGCATCTGTTCATGCTGGGCGACAATCGCTACAACTCGAAGGACGGCCGCTACTGGGGCTTCGTGCCGCGCGAGAACGTGCGCGGGCGGCCGCTCTTCGTGTACTACTCGTATCGCGCCGACGAGAGCGACCGGCCCCTGCCGTTCATCACCGACATCCGGTGGGGACGCATCGGCACCATCCTGAGGTAGCCCGCATGCCCACGCGTTCCCGAGCCCGACGTGCACCCCTGCGGCGCGCCATCTGCGGTGCCGTGGTCGCCCTCGCGACGCAGGTGGGCGCGCCAACGGCCTACGCGCAGGTGCCGCCGCCGTCGAACGCCGCGGCGGCTCCCGCACGCCGCGGGACCGTGCGCACCGATACGCTCTGGTCGCAGTCGCTGGGGCTCATGAAAACGCTGACGGTCTATCTCCCGCCGTCCTACAGCGCGTCAACGGGCACCGCGACGCAGCGGTATCCGGTGCTGTTCTACCTGCACGGCTACTCGGGCAACGAGCGCAACTGGGTCGACGTCGGCCATCTCGATCGCACCCTCGATTCCCTCGCGGCGGCGGGTCACCCAGAAGCGATCGTCGTCATGCCGGACGGCGACGATAGCTGGTACACGACGTGGGGCGGCCTGGCGGATATGCCCGCCTGCCGCGCCGACACGGTGCGCAAGGAATCCGCCGACAGCTACTGCGTGCCGTGGCAGCACTACGACGATTACGTCGCGCACGATCTGGTGACGTACGTGGATGGCCACTACCGCACCCGCGCCGATCGTCAGCACCGCGGCATCGCCGGGCTGAGCATGGGCGGCTACGGGGCCGTGGCCTTGGCCCTCGCCTATCCCGAGGTCTTTGCGGCCGCAGCGAGCCATTCTGGCGTGCTGTCGCCCCGTTTTCTGGGCCCCGTGCCGTTCGCCGAACCGGCGCGCTACGCCAACAGCCTCGCCGACATGGAGCAGGCGTCGCGCGGCCTCTGGAAATCCATCGCGCAGGCCTTCGGCCGCGACACGATTGCCTGGGGAACGCGCGAACCGCGGCAGCTCGCCGCGCGATTGGCCGCCAGGCAAGCACCCACGGCCGGCGCGGTGTCGTGGCCGCAACTCCTCATCGACTGCGGCGTGGATGACCCGTATCTCAGTCAGAACCGGGATTTCCACGCGTCGCTGCAGCGGCTTGGGGTGGCGCACCGCTACGCTGAATGGCCTGGGGCCCATACGTGGGGCTACTGGACCACGCACTCGGCTCAGAGCCTCGAGTTCCTGCTCGGCGTGGTGGGAAGTCGCTGACCGCGTCGTCTGGCGCCCCACGGCGCCGGACGTAGCTTGCAACGTATGGCTCGATTCTTTCCGCGCGACGTGATCCACTGGGGTGAGGAGCGGCTGCATCCGCTGCGCGCCTTCGCTGTGCGGACGCTCGAACCGGCGGGGATCACCGGACTCGTCCTGCGGGGCTATCGCGCCGTCGTGCTCACGACCACGTCCACCGTGGGGTGGATCGGTTTTGTCAGCGGGCTGACCCTCGGCGTGGTCTTTCTCTGTGCCATGCTCACGTGGCATCTCGGCAATTTCCCGATCAAGCGCTGGCCGCTGCGTGCGGTGGCCTTCATCGTGATCGAGGTGGCCGCCGAGCTGGGGATGAGCTCCGTGCTGATTGTGCTGCACCGCGAGCGGGTTGGCTCGCGCGTCGCCACCTGGGCCGACTGGTGGCCTATGGCCGGCCAGACGCTGATCGAGCGCGGTCTCGTCCTCACGCTCTTCGTGCTCGTGCTGGCCGCCAGTGTGCAACTCGTCCGGCGCTTGCTGGACACGCGTGGGCCGCATCACGGGCACCCTCACAGGTAGCGACGCCGCGGACGGCGCGGACGGGCGCGGATGGCACCGCACCGGCCTCCAATGCCGTCGCACGGGTCGCCTTTGGCGGCGGCGCCGGCTTGATCACGGTGCAGTCCGCGCCCGTCCGCGCCGTCCGCGGCCCGTCGCCAAACGCTCCGTCCCCGCCAGCGGTACTGCTCTTCGATGAGCCATGCGATTGTCTAAGCCCCTCGAACCCGGCGCGTGAGCCGACCTGACGCAGCGGGCCCGGCGGACGCCTGGCCCGACGGGAATCCTCAACGGGATGCGGAGTTGATCGGTCGAGCGCAGCGCGGTGACGCCGCCGCGTTCGATGCCCTGATCTCGCCGCTGCTCCCGCGTGCGCTCGTCTTGGCTCAGCGGTTATTGCAGGACGCCCATGATGCCGAAGATCTGGTGCAGGATGCGTGTCTGCGGGCGCTCGATCGGCTGGAACAGCATGACCGCGAGCGACCGTTTGGCCCATGGTTCCTGCGGCTGTTGGTGAATCTCGGGCTGAATCAGCAAAAATCGCGTCGCCTTCGGCGTCATGACGAGCTGACGGAGTACACGCCGGCGTCAGGCGCCTTGCCCGATGCGCTGGCGGAGCAGTCGGAAGTTCAGGAGCGGTTCGCGCGGGCCGTGGCGGACTTATCCGCTCGGCAACGCGACGTGGTCATGCTGCACGAAGTGGAAGGATGGACCACCGCCAACATCGGGAGTGCCCTCGGCCTCTCGACCGCGACGGTGCGCTGGCACCTGCACGACGCGCGGCGCACGCTGCGGGCCGCGCTGGGCATGCTGCGTGACGATGGGATGGGAACGACCTCGGAGAAACCATGAACGATTGGGAACAACACATCACCCCGGACGCGGATCTCGGGCGCCGACTGCGGGCCCTCGAGGCGCCGCCGTCGGATGCCCGCGTGGACGCGCTGCGCGTGCGGATGCTGGCGGCGGCCGCACCGGCCCTCGCTGCCCGCGCCCGTCAGGCGCGCATCGCCTCGGCGTCGCGGAGCTCGTGGATGGATATCACCGGCGGCTTCTCGCGCATCGCCATTCCGCTCAGTCTGGCGGCGGCGCTGCTGGCGATGGTGTTGCTGCGACAATGGCCCGTGGTCACGGCGGTGGATGACACCACCATGGCGATGGCGTCCAGCGTCGTGGGCGACGCCGAGATGACGCCGCAGATCGCCGATGAGCTGGTCCTCCCCGAAAATGCCGATGCCGTGCTGCTCGGGGCTGGCGTCATCCAGGAGCGCGAATGACCGGCCACGAGGTCTCCGGCACCCCGCCCGTCCGTTCTCGGATCTTGGCGATGGCCGTATTGCTGGCCGTCGCCATCGCCGGAGCCACCGGTGGTGTCCTGTTGGATCGCATGGTCTTCATGCCGCGCGGGCCGCGCATGGGCCGGTCGTCCTTCAGCGCCAGCGCCATGCGGGGGCGGATGCCCTCGCCGGAATCGCGGCGCCGTTTTTCCGATCGGATGGCCAAGGAGCTCGGTCTGACGCCCACGCAGCAGGCGCGCGTGGATACCATCATGACGCGGCAGTTCGAAGGGATGCAGCGCGCGTCGGCGAGTGTGCGCCCCACCATCGACTCGCTCGTGCAGGCGGCCCAACGCTCCATGGACTCCGTCCTCACGCCGGAGCAGCGGACGAAGGTGCAGTCCATGCGGCGCGCCCCGCGCCAGCGCGGGGGCTGAGCCCGCGCGCGTAGTCCGGAGGAAGGCGGTGTGCTAAGTTGGCGTCGATCGCGCGTCGTTCGCGCCTCGTTCGCGCCTCGAGCCTGCTGCATCCTGAACCCGCCTGCCATGCCTCGTTTCTTGCCGTTCGTTGCGCTGGGTCTCCTGTCGGCGGCCCCCGCGGCCTTCGCCCAACCTGTCGTCGTGCCCGCATCGCCCGGCACGCGCACATCCGGATCGTTTGCGGCCGATACACTCCGCCCCTTCGGGACGCTGCGCGATCAGGCCTTCAAACAGCAGCGATGGCTAGAGCTCCGCATGGAACGCACCCTTCCCGCGCTGATGCGTCGCGCCGGCGTGGATATGTGGGTGGTGCCCATGCGCGAATACGCCGAAGATCCGCTGTTCACGGCCATCACGTCCCCCACCACGTTCTCGGCACGGCGCCGCACCATCTACGTGTTCTTCGACAAGGGCCCGACGGCCGGCGTGGAGAAGCTCGCACTGGGTGGGACGTCGCAGGGGAACGTGTTCAAGGCCGTTCGCAGCATGAAGGCCGTCTCCGCGCCGCCGGCGGGTGGCGGTACGACGGAACGCACCGCCGAGCTGTGGGGCGACGAACAGTGGAACGTGCTCAAGCAGGTCATTGAGGAGCGGCAGCCGAAGAAGATCGCCGTGAACACGTCGCGCACGTTTGCATTCGCTGACGGTCTCTCGTCGGGTGAGCGTGACGGCATGCTGCAGGCGTTGGGTGCCGCGTGGGCCGCCAAAGTAGTGCCGGCCGAAGCCATGGCGGTCGATCTCATCGCCTCCCGCCAGCCCGAGGAGGAGGTGGAGTTCACCAACCTCAATCGCGTCGCGTGGGACATCATCCAGGAAGCGTTCTCGGGCAAGGTGATCACGCCCGGCGTGACGCACGCGGAAGATGTGGTGTGGTGGATGCGGCAGCGGCTGAACGATCTCGGGTTGGGGACGTGGTTCCAGCCCAGCATTGAAGTGCAGCGGCAGTTCGGCAGCCCCGAGTTGGTGGGGCTCAATCCGGTCATTCTGAAGGGTGACGTGCTGCACTGCGATTTCGGCGTGACCGCGATGGGGCTCAACACCGACACGCAGCACATGGCGTACGTGCTCCGCGACGGCGAAACCGACGTGCCGGCGGGGCTCAAGAAGGCGCTGCTGATGTCCAATAAGCTGCAGGACATCACCGTTGAAGAGTTGAAGCCCGGTCGCACCGGCAATCAGGTGCTGGCGTCGTCGCTGGCGCGCATGAAGGCGGCCGGCATTGATGGCTCACTGTACTCGCATCCCATCGGGCTGCACGGCCATGGTGCGGGCGCGCTGATCGGCTTGTGGGATTACCAGGACGGCGTCCCCGGCCGCGGCGATCACACCATCATCCCCGGCATGTGGTATTCGGTGGAGCTGCAGGCCACCACGCCGGTGCCGGAATGGAACAACCAGCAGGTGCGCTCCATGCAGGAGGAGGACGTGATCATCGGGGCGGACGGGAAGGTGCGCTGGGGGTTCAAGCGGCAGACGGCGTTCCACCTCGTGAAGACCACCGCGAACAAGACGGACTGAGCGCGGTATCATCCCGCGCCGAGCCTGTCTCCGCACTTAGATTTCTCTCATGTCCAAGCCTCAAAAACGTCTGCTGGTGGTTGGCGATCGCGTGCTCGTGAAGGTCGAAGACGGCGAGCAGCGCACGAAAGTGGGTCTGTATCTGCCGCCGTCGGCCATCGACAGTCAGGCGGTGCAGGGGGGCGAGATCGTGTCCACCGGACCCGGCCTCGCGCTCCCCGACCTGACCGAGCAGGGTGAAGAGCCGTGGCGCATCGGCGGGCCCAACCGCGAAGCGCGCTACGTGCCGATGCAGGCCCGTGTCGGTGATTTTGCGCTGTTCTTCCGCAAGGCCGCCGTCGAAATCACGTTTGAAAACGAGCAGTACCTGGTGGTGCCGCAAGCCGCGATTCTCGCGCTCGTTCGCGACACCACCCGGGAAGACATCCCCGAATACTGAGGAGCGCACCATGATGTATCCCGAACAGTTGCTCATCCCGATGCGTCAGGAACTCACGCGTCTGGGCATCGAAGAGCTGCGCACCGTTGACGCGGTCGATTCCACGCTCAAGGACCTCAAGGGCACGGCGTTGGTGGTCGTGAACTCGGTCTGCGGCTGTGCGGCGCGGAATGCGCGTCCGGCGGTCGCCATGGCGATGGCCCATGGCGTGAAGCCCGACCAGGCCACCACCGTGTTTGCAGGGCAGGATCGCGAAGCCACCGACCGCGCCCGTCAGTACTTCACGGGGTTTCGTCCCAGCTCGCCGTGCATCGCGCTGCTCAAGGACGGCGATGTGGTGTTCATGCTGGAGCGGCATCGCATTGAAGGGCGTACGGCCACCGAAATCGCGGCGGATATGACGGCGGCGTTCGACAAGTACTGCGCGCCGGCGGCTGAAGCGGCGTAAGCCGGGGGGCGCCCGGCGGTTTGCCGTCGGGCGCGACCTATTGAAACGGACGACGCTAGACCCCGTAGTGACGAGACCGTATCACAATAGGCCAACCACGTGCGCGCGCCCCCGTCCGTTCGGAGCGGGGCGCGCTCGCGCGACTTGCCGGCGTGCCCCGCACGGCCGACACTGAGGAGAAAGTCATGGCGCTCGGCGATTTCCTGCGCAAGCAGTTCATTGATGTCATTCAGTGGACCGAATCGGGTCCCGGCGTCCTCATGTCGCGCTTTCCCATGCGCGACATGGAGATTCAGAGCGGTGGCATGCTCACCGTGCGCGAATCACAGATGGCGTTGTTCGTCAACGAGGGCAAGGCTGCCGATCTCTTCGCTCCCGGCTTGCATACGCTCGTGACCAGCAACCTGCCCCTGCTGACGAATCTTCAGCATTGGGACAAGGCCTTCGCCTCCCCCTTCAAGAGCGACGTCTACTTTTTCTCGACGCGTATCCAGACGGCGCAGCGCTGGGGGACCCAGCAGCCCATCACGGTGCGTGACAAAGAGTTTGGGGCGGTCCGTCTGCGCGCGTTCGGCGTGTACAGCTACCGCCTCACGGACCCGGTGCGGTTTCAGTCCACCGCCGGTGCCACCGACGCCGAGTACACCGTGGAGCAGATCGAGCCCCAGCTGCGCAATGCGGTGATCGCCGGATTCACCACGGCGTTCGCCACCGCGCAGGTGCCGTTTCTCGACATGGCGGCGAATCAAGCGGCGCTCAGCGTGCAGATCGCGGCGGCCGTCGCGCCCTCGTTCCAGCAGTTTGGGCTGTCGTTGGAGTCGTTCACGGTGGAGAGCCTGTCCCTTCCGGACGAACTGCAGAAGCGGCTCGACGAGCGCATCTCCATGAACATGATCGGCGACATGCGCACGTACACGCAGTTTCAGACGGCGCAGAGCATTCCGATCGCCGCCGCGAATCCCGGCGGGATCGCCGGCATGGGGGTCGGGCTCGGCGCGGGAATGGGGATGGGCGGCGCCATGGCGGATGCGATGCGCGGAGCGACGGGCGGGGCGATGGGCGGGGCCGCGAGTCCAACGCCCGCGTCCGCATCGCCGGCAGCGGTGCCTGCCGCGCCGACGGGCGCGACCAAGTTCTGCTTGCACTGCGGCAAGACCGTCGCGGCGGTGGCGAAGTTCTGCCCGGAATGCGGTGGGGCGCAGTCGTAAGTGACGTCCGACGGATCGGCGATGAATGGCTCCGAGTGGGTCGTCGAGGCGTACGGGTGCGACCCGATGCGCCTCGCCAGTCTGGTCGCGCTGCGTGCGGTCTTCGACGCGGCGGTCGACGAGCTCGGGTTGCATCCGGTGGGCGCGGCGCAGTGGCATCAATTCCCTGCGCCGGGAGGCGTGACGGGGTTGCAGATGCTGTCCGAATCGCATCTGACGGTCCACACCTTTCCGGAACACGCGTCGCTCTGTCTAAACCTGTTCTGTTGTACGCCGCGTCCCGAGTGGCCGTGGGCTGATCGTCTGGCGGCGCTGGTCGGCGCCTCTGCGGTGATGGTGCGACAGCTGGAGCGCGCCTATCACCACCCGCTGACCGTCGCGGCGCTTCCGTGAATACCTCGTCGATCGAACCGGCGCCGCGCACGGCCAGCTGTCCGAACTGTGGGGCCAACGTCCGCCTGCGCTGGGCGCAGGCGGTGCAGACCACATGCGCGTACTGCCGCGCCGTGCTGGTACGCCACGATCTCGACCTCGAACTGGTGGGAAAGCAGGCCGAGTTTCCCGAGACAGGCTCGCCGATTCAGATCGGCACGGCTGGACGCTGGCGGGAGCAATCGTTTCTGGTCGTTGGCCGACTCGCGTATCGGTGGTCGCGCGGCCGATGGAACGAATGGCACTGCCGTCTAGCCGATGGCACGAGTGCGTGGCTCTCCGATGCGCAGCTGGAGTACGCGATGAGCGTGATCGTCGCGCCCGACTACCAGCTCGCGCCGTACTCGCGCATGCGGGTGGGCGACGACCTGCGCTGGGCCGACGAGCGCTATAAGGCCTCGACGATCACGAAGGCGACGTATCTGGGCACCGAAGGCGAATTGCCGTTTTCGTCGATCGATCGCGCGACCCACGTCTTTATCGACCTGCACAACACATCGGGGGGGCTGGCGACGCTCGATTGCAGTGACACGCCACCGACACTCTACGTCGGCGAGTACTGCGACTTCGAGACGCTGGCCATGACGAACCTGCGCACCTTCGAGGGGTGGTGACCCCCGTGCGCCTGAGTGACTTAGAATGAGCAACGCGCTATGAGCAGCGAGTCCATCGCATCGGCGCCGCCGCGCCCGCGCCTCGCGTCGCTGTCGTGCACCGCGTGCGGGGCCGGCATCGCGCTACATGCGCAGGGGTGGGCGGTGAGCGTGGTGTGCGCGTCGTGTGGATCGGTGTTGGATGCGACGGATCCGCAGTTGCGCGTCCTCCAGCGCCATCGCGAGGCTGTGCAGGACACGCCGCAGCTGCCGCTGGGAACACGTGGCACATGGCACGGGGCGCCGTGGGAGGTGATCGGATTTCAGGTCGTCACCATCACGGTCGATGACTTCGACTATTCGTGGCGCGAATACGTCGTCTTCAATCCGTATCGCGGCTTCCTGTATCTCTCGGAGTATCAGGGACACTGGAACGTCATCGAGAAACTGCGGCGACAGCCCGAGGTTGACTCCAATGCGGATCGGCCCACGGCCGTGCTCGACGGGCGCGTCTTCAAACACTTTCAGACTGCGACGGCCCGCAAGACGAGTGCACTCGGCGAGTTCCCTTGGGAACTCCGGGTTGGGGATAGCGTGAGCGCACGCGACTTCGTCGCGCCACCGTACATACTGAGTGCCGAAGCCTCCGACGGGGAAATCACCTGGTCGCTGGGCACGTACACGCCGGCGGAGGTGATCGCGAAGGCGTTCGGGGTGTCCGGCACGATGCGGTCGCCCGCCGGCGTCTTTGCAAACCAACCGAATCCACACAGCGCGGGTGCGGGTGTCGTCGGGCGTCGATTGGGGCTGTTCGTTCTCATCCTGGTGACGATGCTGTTCGCGAATCTGCTCCTGTCGCGGGGGCAGGAAGCCTACAGCCAGCGCTATACGTTCGCGCACGGCACCGAGGACTCTGCCGCCTTCGTCACACCGGCCTTCGTGCTTGAGGGACGCCCCTCCAGTGTGACGGTCGGGCTGGACACGGATCTCTCGAACGACTGGGTCTTTTACACGTTGACGCTGATCGAGGAATCCACCGGCGTCGCGCGCGAGGGGTCGACACAAGTGAGCTATTATCACGGAAGCGACAGCGACGGCAGCTGGAGCGAGGGCTCGCGTCGGGAGAGCCTACGCTTCGCGTCGGTACCGTCGGGGCGATACTTTCTGCGCGTCGCGCCTGAGGGTGGAGAACCGGGACACTCGGCGGTGCACTACACCGTGCGTGTACGTCGTGACGAGCCCGCGCTGCTGTTGTATCTCTTCGCGCTGATCGCGCTGGGGCTCCCGGCGTTGTTGCCCTGGCTGCAGGACCGGACGTTCGAGACGCAGCGCTGGGTCGAGAGCGACTATGCCGTGCGCGTCGAGTCGACCGACGACGAGGACGACGAATGATCGCGCGCGTATACACCATCTGGGGCGCCGCCGTCCTGCTGTTGTTGGGTGTGGCGCAGTATCGCGGGTGGTCCACGACGTCCACCAGTACGCAGGGAACGACCAATCCCAGGTCGGTGCGCGCCAATCCCGGTGCGTACCGTTCACCCTACTTCATTCCCGGCCGCACCATGCGCGGGAAGTGACGGAGTCGGAACCGTATGGATATTCTTTGGAATAACGCCGCCAGCGCGGCCGTCTTTGCCGGTCTGGGCGTCGTGCTCTTTGTGGTGGCCTTCGTCGTGCTCGATCTGCTCACGCCGGGCCGTCTGTGGGATGAAATCGGTGAGAAGCGCAATCAGGCCGCCGCTACGCTGATGGGATGTGTCGCGATTGCGTTGGGCATCATTGTGGCGGCGGCCATTCATTGAACGCTGCGCTGTTCATTTCGGTCTGTCTCATCGCGGCGTGCGGACTCATTTACGAGTTGGTCGCCGGCGCGCTCGCCTCGTATCTGCTGGGCGACAGCGTCACGCAATTCTCCACCGTGATTGGGACGTACCTGTTCGCGATGGGCATCGGCAGCTGGCTCTCGCGCTTCATCCTGCGCGGACTGGTGACGCGCTTTGTCGTGATCGAATTGCTGGTGGGGGTGGTGGGCGGATTTTCCGCGCTGGTGTTGTTCCTCGCCTTTGCGTACACCGATGCGTTTCGGTTCGTGCTGTATGGTATCGTCATCCTCATCGGTATCCTGGTGGGGCTCGAGATTCCGCTGCTCATGCGCATTCTCAAGGACCGCTTTGATTTCAAGGACGTCGTGTCCAACGTCCTGACGTTCGACTACATCGGCGCGCTCTTCGCCTCACTGCTCTTTCCGCTGTTGCTGGTGCCGCGCTTGGGATTGGTCCGATCGGCGCTGCTGTTTGGCGTGATCAACGTCATGGTGGGACTGTGGAGCACGTGGCTCTTTCGCGACGTCCTGCAGCGGCGTCTCTCCCTCCAAGTGGTGGGCACGATCTCGCTGCTGCTCCTGGGCGGCGGGTTATGGCAGGGGCAGCGCATCACGACGCTGGCCGAGGAGGGGATGTATGCCGACCCCATCATCCTCACGAAGGACACCCGCTATCAACGCATTGTGATGACCAGCTGGAAGGATGACCTGCGACTCTATCTCAACGGCCATCTACAGTTCGCGTCGCGCGATGAGTATCGGTATCACGAGGCACTGGTGCATCCGGGCTTGGCCGCGGCGCGTTCGCGTGGCCGCGTATTGGTGTTGGGTGGCGGCGATGGGTTGGCGGTGCGCGAAATCCTCAAGTATCCCGACGTGCAGCAGGTCACGCTGGTCGATCTGGATGAACAGATGACCTCACTGTTCCGCACCCATGCACGACTGACCGCACTCAACCACGGTTCGCTCAGCGACGCGCGGGTGCGGGTGATCAATGCCGATGCCTTCACGTGGCTCGATCAGCAGTCGGCGCTCTTCGATTTCGTGGTCATCGACTTCCCGGATCCGTCCAACTACCACGTGGGCAAGTTGTACACGAGCGCCTTCTATCGTCTGGTGCAGCGACATCTCGCCCCCGGGGCGATGCTGACGGTGCAGAGCACGTCCCCCATGTTTGCGCGTCAGTCGTTCTGGAGTATCGTGGCGACGCTCGAACGCACGGGGCTGCGTACGTGGCCGTATCACGTGTATGTCCCGAGCTTCGGCGAATGGGGGTTCGTGCTGGCGGGCGCGCAGGACTTTGTCCCCCCGGCCATGCTCCCGCAGGGGCTGCGCTATCTCACCGTCGCCGCTGTTCCAGCGTTGTTCGATTTTCCGGCGGATATGAATAAGGTGGCGGCCGAGCCCAATCGGTTGAATGATCAGGTGCTCGTGCGCTACTACGAGCACGAGTTCGAAGCCATCAACCGGTGACGGGTGTCGCTGGCGACGACGCGCGCGAGCCGCTGACGCCGGTGGCCGCATCGCCCGCGACACGTCGCGAATTTCTGGCGATGCTGGTGGCAGCGCCCGCACTCATCGGACTGAGCCAAAAGAGCGGATCGACCATCCGCGGCGGATTTGCCGATGACCAGAGCGGCCGCGGCCACGCGGTGCGTGATCGAACGCCCTTTCCCCGTGCGCGAGAGCAGCGACGGGCAGCGGTGGCGATTGTCGGTGGTGGCATGGGTGGACTGAGCGCTGGATGGCGCCTGGATCAGCTCGGGCTGCGAGACTGGCTGCTTTTAGAGCTCGCCGATGCGACCGGCGGTAACGCCCGATCGGGAACGAACGATGCGGGGCGCTTCCCCTGGGGTGCCCACTACGTCCCGGTGCCCGGCCCCGACGCGACACATGTGCGGACTCTCTTTCGCGAGCTCGGCCTGCTCGCGCCGGACGGCACGTGGGATGAACGCACGCTGTGCCATTCGCCGCAGGAACGCCTCTGGCAGCACGGGCGATGGCACGACGGACTGGAGCCGTTCGACGCGATGTCACGCGCTGAGCGCGCCCAGTTCGCGCGGTTCGAGGCCATCACCGCCGAGTGGCGCGCGAGCGGCGCATTCAGCGTCCCCACAGCGCTCGGCCATGATCGACTTCGGCGTGGCGAGCTCCCGCCTGCGGCGGCTACCGCACTGCGCGCGTTGGATGCGCAGACCGCTGATGCGTGGCTACGAGCGCAGGGGTTTACGTCGCCCGCGCTGCGATGGTGGGTGGAGTACGGCACTCGCGACGATTACGGGTCGTCGTTGACGCAGGCGAGCGCTTGGTCGGCGATGCACTACTTCGCCGGTCGTTCGCCTGACGAGCAGGGCCCGCTGACGTGGCCCGAGGGGAACGACTGGATTGCGCAGCAGCTCACCCACCGCGCCGGTGATCGTGTGCTGACCAATGCACCCGCGATGCACATCGAACGCGTCGGCACGCAATGGCTGGTACGCACCCCGCGCGTAGACGTGCTGTGCGATGCGGTGGTCTGGGCCGCGCCACTCTTTGTGATGCCCTCGGTGCTTCCATCGGTGCGCCTGCCGGTGACCACGGACTATGCGCCGTGGGTGGTGGCGAACATTACGCTGCGTCGTCCGCCGCATGAGCAGGGGGTGCCTCAGGCGTGGGACAGTGTGCGCTATGACAGCACGTCGCTGGGGTACGTAGATGCCGGCCACCAGTCGTTGGCGACACGTGCACCACGACGCGTCTGGACGTGGTATTACGCGGTGGTCGACCGACCGGCTGCGGAGGCGCGTCGATGGCTACAGAGCCGGCCGTGGAGCGCGTGGCGCGATCAGATCGTGCGGGATCTGGAACCGGCGCACGCGGACATTGCGGATTGTATCGAGCGTATTGATGTGATGCGTTGGGGGCACGCGATGGCGCGCCCACGGCCCGGTGTGCTGGCGCGTGTGGACGCGCTGCGACAGTGGTCGCCCGCGCCACGCATCGCCGTGGCACACGCCGATCTGAGCAGCCTCAGTCTCTTCGAGGAAGCGCAGTGGCACGGCATCGCGGCGGCCGAGCAGGTGTCTGCCGCGCTCGGTCACCGCCGCTGAATTGACGTAGGTCGCAGCCAGCGCCGTGCAGGCGCGGCCTCGTCAGAACAGTCGCGACCACGCGTCGTCGACGGCCGTGACGGTCTGTTTCGTCATCAGCTTGGTCCACGTCAGCATCTTCTGCCGTTGCGCCGCGGGCAACACCATGACGGCCAACGCGGCGGCCAAGAGCACGATCACCGCCAGCATCCACACCGACTGTCGCTGACGCGGCACGTGCGGTCGGTCCGTGGGCAGGCTGTGCCCCAGTGCGACATCGTGATGCCGCATGGCATCCACCATCGCCCGTACCGTGAGCGGGCGCGCCGCGGGCTCGCGTGAGGTGGCGTGCCGAATGACCTCACTGACGTACTGCGGAATGCCGGGGCGCAGCGGGTGGTTGGGCGCGAGATCCATCGGCATGATTTCCGGCACGCCGGTGCCGTCCAGTTGCACACGCCGGTGTCCGGTACACAGTTCGTAGGCAATGATGCCCGCCGAATAGATATCCACCCGCTGGTCCACACGCGGCAGTCGCCACTGCTCGGGCGCCATGAACGCGGGGTCGCCGATGGCGGCGGGGGTCAGCGCCTGGTGCGTCGCCTCGGTGTTCTTGTGCAGCAAGAAGCCGGTCAGGCGCACATGCCCGGCGGCGTCCAACAGCACCTTGGATGGGCTGAGCGCACCGTGCACGATGCCGCGCGCATGCGCGTAGTCCAGCGCCTCCGCCAACTCCTGCATGATGGTCAGGATACGATCGAATGTCGGCGCCAGTTCGGCGACCACCAACTGGTCGAGCCGGATTTGTCCGGCAAGATCCATCTCGCAGAACTGGACTCCATCCAGTTCCTCCGGTGGCAACTGTCGCAGGATGTTGGGATGACTGAGCAGCGCTGCCAGTTCGGCCTCACGCGCGAAGCGCACCACGGCGTCGTTGGCATGCGTCTCGGCTTCCATCGGGTACGCCACTTTCACCGCGACCGGTGGCCCGTCATCGCCGCCCTTGTGCCCGGCGAAGATGACGCCGCTCTTGGCTTGGACTAACTCCGTCAGTTCGCCGTAGCGCGGCGCCAGCACCTGTCGCGCGTGCTCGAGGTGCTCCTGTATCGTGATCATGCGACCGCCTCCATGGGGCTCAATCGGACGAGGGGCGCGCGGAGCGCGCGCAGACGACTGGACAACAACGGGCTATTGGACGAGCGCGATTTTCTTCAGCGGGCTCGGGATGGGCGTGAACTGACCGGCGGCTGGAAGGCCGATGAAGTAGCCACTAATGCCGGCGTTCTTGACGTACCCGGTGACCGCGAACTCGCCGACGTATTTCACGAGGAACCTGCCGCCGGTCAGCGTCGACGAGATCGCGACCTTGATGGGCACCGGCACGTTGCAGGTGAATGAGTTATTGCCTCCGGGATTCGACGGGCTCGTGCCGCCGTTCCCTGACAGATTGCACAGGTCTTGGATGCCTTCGCTCTGCGCCGATGTCGCGACGCCCTCATCCTCGGCAAGCCAATCACCGACGCCGATATTCACCCTCGCGAATGGATCGGCACCCTTCATCAAGGTGAGGAGTCCAGCGCACGTTGCACCGAGCCCACGCTCCCAGTTCCCGCTGCTCCCTTGCCATGGCTGGGCAACGGTACCGTCCGCGTACTGGATGGGAGGAAGTCGCGCGCCACCAAAGGTGCCGGAACCCAACGGACCGTTGCCCTTGCCCGCGAGCGTGATCTGATTGAGGATCGTCATGCGCGCGAGCTTCGATACGTCCGCCGTGTCGAGCACCGGATGCGTCGCGATGGTCTGCGACCCGGCTGGTGGAAATAGCACATCCAACAGCGCCTGATACGGAAGCACCATGGGACGCATGCAGTCGGTCGCGCCGACGTAGCCCACGGCCGCCACGCTGGTGGCCGAGCGCAATTTCGTATTGAGTCCGAAGATGCGCCCAAAGACGTAACCCGCCGTGAACCGTGAGGTGGCCCGCACGGCGTTGTTGCCGGCCGCATTCCAGCTGCCGCCTGCCGCTGGCGTAAACGTGCGTGTCGTGAAATTCCACGCGCCCGGCTCGACGTCCGCCGCGGCAATCGTCGGCGCCACGTTCTGCACCTGATTCAGTAAGCCGTACGCCACCGCGGTACTCGCGGCGTTCACGTAGTCTTGTCGCATCAGGCGCTCCGTCCCCGCCAGCGCGGCCGCATCCGATGACACGTGCACCTGCGCGCGATACAGGTACATGCGGCCGAAATCAATGGCGAATGCCATGATGCCAACCAGGGCGACCAGCGAGACGCCAACGATAATGAGTGTAATGCCGCGTCGGTTTTTCAGTCTGAGCATGAGAGTGTCCTCGCAGGGCACGGCGCGCCGAGCGGGCGCGCACGCCTATTTGCCGAATACATCGAGCACCGGGCCCAGGCCGATCAGCATGGGACCACCAACGACAGCGAACAGCGCCGGCAGGATGAACAGCACCATCGGGAAAATCATCTTGGGTCCCGCCGTCGCGGCCTTCTTCTCGGCGGACTGACGCCGTGTGCGTCGCAGGCTTTCGGAGAACACCCGCAGCACGCGACCGATCGACGAGCCCCACTTCTCGCTTTGGATCATGCTGGAGGCGAGGGTGCGCAGCTCGTCCACACCAGTGCGATCGTACAGTCCGTGTAGCGCGTCCTCGCGGCGCATGCCGGCGTTGGACTTGCGATTCACCACCAGCAGTTCCTTTGCGAGTTCGGGGTGCACCGGCAGCAACTCACGCCCCACGCGTAACAATGCCGCGTCCAGCGACACGCCCGCTTCCACGCACACCAGCAGCATATCGAGCGTATCCGGAATGGAGCGCCGTAAACGCGTCTTGCGGGAGCCTTCGAGGTTCGACAACACCGCTGGCGGAAACACAAGGCCGATCATAGCCGAGAGCGCAACGCCCACGACAAACAGCCAGAAATCATCGCGCGGCACATAGAGCACGGCGAGCACCGGGAAGGTGACCGCACTGACCACGCGGAGAAAGCCGTAGATGGCTGGCGCGATCGTCGAATCAAACCCGGCGCGAACCAGATGCGCCGCGGTGCGCTCCCCCAGGAGCCCCTCAGGAAGCACGCTCTCCAGCGTCTCACGCGCACGGTCCAGGCGACCGGACTTCTCGCGCCGGATCTCGATGCGCCGCGGAGCCGCCGTGCCTCCCGTGCTCTCCGTTGCGCGGCCAAGCAATACGGCGTGTCGACGATTGGACACGGTGACCCAGCCGATGATCAACGCGTCGAGAACCAGAATCGAAAGCAAGATGATGAACGTATTGGACATGGCGATCTCCCTAGATGTCGATATGCGCGATGCGGCGCAGTAGGAGGTATCCCACCATGACCGAGGCCAGCGCGTAGATCAGCACATAGCGCCCAGTCTCGCTGGCATACATGGGGGTCATCATGGTGGGATTGAGGACCGCGATGGCGGCGAATGCGAGCAGCGGCAGCACGGCCAGTACCGTACCCGTAAACTTGGGCTCTGCGGTCAGAGTGTCGATCTGCGCGTGTAGTGCACCGCGGTCGCGGATGAG
>CALQGY020000074.1 GCA_943330235.2 Candidatus Kuenenia stuttgartensis | reverse complement strand
GCTCGCCGATCTGGTCGCGGTCAAAGGCAACCCGCTCACGGACATCGCGCTCCTCGCGCATGTGCAGTTCGTGATGAAAGGCGGCGCCGTGGTAAAAGCCCCGTGACCCGCCCCACCCTGCGGTCAGTCAGCACCGCCACCATCGCGCTGCGTGGTATCCTCGCGGCGGCGGCACGCGCTTCGGCACGCGCGGCCGCACTCGCTGCGGCGCTCACCGCATGTGGCCCGCGTGGCGACGGCGACACGGTGGCCATGCCGGGAGCCGTCACGCTCCTCGAAACACCGGCCCCCGTGGGCTCCACCACGCCCTCGCTGGTCGTCACGGTCGATGGCACCGCCCTGCTCTCGTGGACCGAGCGGCGCGCCGACTCGTCGTACGCCGTGCGCGTCGTCGCGCGACAGGCGGCCGGATGGGATAGCGTGCGCACCATCTCCGAGGGGCGCCCGTATTTCGCCAATTGGGCGGACTTCCCCGCGGTCACCGTGCTGCACAACGGCGCGTGGGCTGCGCACTGGTTGGAGCGCGAAGGCACGGGCAAGTATGCGTACGGCATTCGCGTGGTGCGTTCGGGCGATGCGGGACGCAGCTGGTCCGCTCCACTCACGCCGCACACCGATTCGCTCCCGGCCGAGCATGGCTTCGTGTCGCTCTGGCCCGACGGCCCCGATGGGTTAGGGCTGGCGTGGCTGGATGGCCGCAAGAGCGCGATGCCCGACAGCACGCGTGAAATGACCGTGCGCACCGCCGTCGTGGCGCCCGATGGATCGCTGCATGCCGAGGCCGTCCTCGACGCGCGCAGCTGCGATTGCTGTCAGGTGGCCAGCGCCGCCACCGGCAACGGTCGGGTGGTGGTCTACCGCGATCGGTCATCGGAGGAGATTCGCGATATCGTCGCCGTGCGCCGTCAGGGCGACGGCTGGAGCGCGCCCGTGCCAGTGCATGCGGACAACTGGCATATCGCCGGGTGCCCGGTCAATGGCCCCGCGATCGTCGCCCGTGGCGACACCGTGACCGTGGCCTGGTTCACGGGCGCCAACGATACGGCGCGGGTCCTGCTCGCCCGCAGCACCGACGGCGGCGCCTCATTCGGCACGCCCGTACGCGTGGACGACGGAGATCCCCTCGGCCGGACCGCCCTGGTGCTTGATGCCGCCGGCAATGCGGTCGTCGCCTGGATGGAACGCCGCTCTCCGGAAACCGCCGATATCCGCGTGCGACGCATTGTGGGCGCCCGGCGATCGGACGCGCGCACCGTCATTACTTCGGCCACCGCGCGCCAAAGCGGATTCCCGCGCTTGGCCGTGGTGCGCGACACGCTGCTTGTGGCGTGGACCGCCATCGCGCCCGCCGTACAAGTACAGATGGCCAGCATTCCCCTCTCCACTTCACCCCAGAAATAATGCGACGCACAGCTCTCGCCACGCTGCTCTTCATTCCGGCGCTGCTGCACGCGCAGGACGCGCAGAAGCCGCAATCCGTCGGTTCTGCACCGGCGCCCGCGACAACGCTCCCGCTGAAGCACGCGCCGCAGCCCACCAAGGCCCCCATCAGCGTCGAAGACCTGATGACGCGCCTGTACATCTTCGCCGACGACTCCATGATGGGGCGCGAAGCGGGGACGCTGGGGAGCGTGAAAGCCACCACGTATTTGGCGGCCGAAGCCAAGCGCATCGGACTCGTGCCCGCGGGTGACAACGGCACGTATTTCCAGACGCTGCCGCTCAAGACGCGACGCGTTGACCCGATGGGCACCTTCATCGCGGGCGGCACGGCGCTCACCTTCGGCAAGGACTGGGCCGTCGGTGGGCAGACCACGTTCAACACGGAAAATCTGGAAACCGTCTACGGCGGCGTGTATGGGGACAGCGTCGCGCGCGTGACCGCCGAGCAGGCCGCGGGCAAGCTCGTGCTGCTCACCGTGCCGCTCTCGGGCCCCGCCATCAACAGCGCGGTCTTCAACACGGAGCCCATCGTGCCGGCCAGTGCCGCGGCCGTCGCGCTGCTCATGCCGACGCAGGTCATGCCGCAGATCGCCGCCTTCATGCACCGCGCGGATGTCACCGTCGCGGATGGACCGTCCGCGCCGGTGCGCCTCTTCGTGGGTAGTGGCGTGGCCAGCGTGCTCTTCACCAAGCCGCTGCACGAACTCGCCATCGGCGATCTGGGCGCCAAGGTGGCGGTCAACGCCATCGTCTCCATGACCGACAGCCCGTTCCCGGCGCGTAACGTCATCGGCATTCTGCCCGGCAGTGATGCGCAGTTGAAGGCGCAGTACGTGGCCGTCGGCGCGCACAGCGATCACGTCGGCATGGCGCCGCGTGCGTCCGACCACGATTCGCTGCTGATCTTCAATCGCCTCGTGCGCCCGGGCGGCGCGGAAGACGAGGGCAAGTCCGCCTCGAAGGAACAAGTCGAGCAGATCAACACCGAATTGGCAGAACGTCGCAAAAGCACGCCGGCGCGCGCCGATTCCATCTTCAATGGCGCGGATGACGACGGATCGGGTTCGGTCTCCGTCCTGGAAATCGCCGAGTATCTCTCGTCGCTCAAGGTGAAGCCCAAGCGCTCCACGCTGTTCGTCTGGCACGTCGGCGAAGAAAAGGGACTCTGGGGATCGCATTACTTCACAGAGCATCCCACCGTCGTGCGCGACTCCATCGTCGCGCAGCTCAACATGGACATGGTCGGCCGCGGCGCGCCCAGCGACCAGACCGGCGTCACGAAGGACGGCAAGGAACTCCACGGCGGACCGAACTACGTGCAGCTCGTAGGCTCGCGTCGTCTGTCCACCGAACTCGGTGACATCGTCGAGCGCGTGAACACCACCAAGAATCACCAGCTCACGTTCGACTACGCCATGGATGCCAACGGCCATCCGATGAACATTTATTGCCGCAGCGATCACTACGAGTACGCCAAGTTCGGCATCCCGGTGACGTTCCTCACCACCGGCGGGCACTCGGCCTATCATCAGCTCACCGACGAACCGCAGTACATCGACTATCCGCACATGACGCGTATCGCGAAGCTCGTCAGCGATATCGCGATAGACCTCGGCAACAGCGCGAAGCGGCCGCTGGTCAATCAGCCGAAGATGGACCCGCGCGCGCAGTGCCAGCAGTAATCGACATCATCGGATACACCGTCGGATCACCCGTGCAGCTGCATCGTTACCGGCACGGGTGATTCCAGCGTCTCCACCTGCAGCACCAACGACGTGACCATCACCGGTGCGATACGCCGCAACTGGCGATAGCCGATGGTCGTGCCGCGCGCGATGGGCGCCGACGTCGCACGTTCCGCGTGCAGACTCCACGCGATGACACGCTGCCCCTGCGTGATGTCCTCGCGCAGGTCGAGCACGCTGATGGATTGCGGCGTCGTGAACGACATCGTGCGCACGCCCGATGTCGGTCCCGTGCGGGACCACGCGTCGCGCGCCGGCGGCACGTTATGCCGGAAGGTCGCGTCCAGCGCGGTGCGCATTCCCGCCAGACGGGCAACATCCGTGGCGTGCAGCAGGCCGTCCCGCGTGGGCGGCACGTTCAACAGCAATTTGGAATTGCGCCCCACGCTCGTGAAATACAGCCCCACCAGCTGCTCGACGGTCTTCACCTTGGCGTCTTCGGCGGGATGGTAAAACCACCCCGGCCGAATGGACACATCCGTTTCGCCCGGGCGCCACACCGAGCCATCGGCGTGCCCTTCCTGCAACGCCGTGATCACGTCATCGCCGCCCGCCCCGATGTACGGCACCGACTCGGGGCGAATCGTGCTCCAGTTGGTTTCCCCGGCCACGCCGCGCTCGTTACCGATCCACCGTACATCGGGGCCGGCATCGGAGAACATCACCGCGTTGGGCTGCAGTGAACGCACCAGCGCCCACGTGCGCGGCCAATCGTACACCTGCCGCTTGCCGTTGGGCCCTTCGCCGTTGGCGCCATCAAACCACACTTCGTTGATCGTGCCGTAGCGCGTCAGCAATTCCGTCAGCTGCGCGATGTACACGTCGTTGTAGCGCGGCGAATCCCCGTAGGCGGCGTGATTGCGGTCCCACGGCGAACAATAGAGCCCCGCTTTCAACCCTTCAGCGCGACACGCCTCTGTGAATTCGCGCACGACATCGCCCTTCCCGCCACGCCACGGGCTCGATGCCACCGAGTGCGATGTGGTCGCCGTCGGCCACAAGCAAAAGCCGTCGTGATGCTTGGCCGTCAGGATCATCGCCTTGGCCCCAGCGGCCTTGGCGGCGCGTGCCCACTGCCGCGCGTTCAGTGCGGCCGGATTGAACGTCGACGGCGACTCGGTCCCATCACCCCACTCGCGGTCGCTGAACGTGTTCACCCCGAAGTGCAGAAAGAGCGCGAGCTCGTCGCGCTGCCACTGCAGCTGCGCCGTCGTCGGACGTGGGCGGTCGGCACGGCGCGCGGTGGCATCACGGCCCTCGGCGCTCCACGGCGACGCAAACAGCGGCGTGGCTGGTACGAGGCCGGCCGCGGCGGTGCCAGCGGCGGTGCCAGCGGCGGCGGCAGCGGCGGTGCCGGCGGCGAGTCGGGCAAGAAACGTGCGGCGCGAAAGATCCGCGGCGCGAGAGTCATGGGGAGGCATCCGCCAACGCTAGCGCGAATTCCGGCGCGTGGCGAGTAGAATTCGACGTCCCGCACCGAGACGTCTGGTCGACGATCACCCGCTCCCTGCTTC
The DNA here is from genome assembly GCA_943330235.2 of Candidatus Kuenenia stuttgartensis. GTDB lineage: Bacteria > Gemmatimonadota > Gemmatimonadetes > Gemmatimonadales > Gemmatimonadaceae > Gemmatimonas > Gemmatimonas stuttgartiensis_A. The sequence goes on along the minus strand of CALQGY020000074.1, from coordinate 15,449 downwards.
GCGAGGAAACACCCCATGCCACGCGTATTCTCTTCGGCCAGAGTCCTCGCCCGCACCATCGGACTGCTCCTCGGCGGGACGCTCGGTGGGACGCTCGGTGGGACGCTCGGTGGGACGCTCGGTGGGACGCTCGCGGCGCAGCCCGTGCGCTCGTCACCGTCGGTCGTGCCCATCGCCGCCGACAGCGGGGCCAGCGCCGGACTGACGCTGGCGCGGCTCCCCGACGGCAATCGCCGTGTCGCGACGCTCGACTCGGGCGGCGCGGCGCATCGCGCGGGCATGCAGATCGGCGACTTGGTATTTGAGATCAACGGCATCGCGTCCCGCGCCATGAGCGACGCCGATCTGGCCGCGCTACTGCGGGGCACCGCGGTCGTTCGGTTGGCGGTGCGTCGAGGCGAGGAGGAGGTGGAGTTCGCCGTCACCCCGAAGCCCACGTCGTTCTGACGGACACACGCCGACCGTCGGCCGCCGCGACCCGCTACATTTCCGTTCGGTTCACGCGTCTGTTCTCTTCTCATTGCGCCTTTCCTCATGCTTCGTCTCGGTATCGTCGGTCTTCCCAACGTCGGCAAATCCACGCTCTTCAACGCGCTGACGTCCGCCAAGGCCGAGGCCGCGAACTATCCGTTCTGCACGGTCGATCCGAACGTCGGCATGGTGGAAGTCCCCGATGAGCGGCTGGCCAAGCTGAGCGAGATCGTCCAGCCCAAGCGCGTGGTCCCCGCCGTTGTGGAATTCGTGGACATCGCCGGACTGGTGAAGGGCGCGTCGCAGGGCGAAGGCTTGGGCAACAAGTTCCTGCAGAACATCCGCGAGACCGACGCCATCGTGCATGTCATCCGCTGCTTTGAAGACCCCGATGTCACGCACGTCATGGGCAACCCGGATCCGGCGCGTGACAAAGAGATCATCGAGCTCGAACTGGCGCTCAGCGATCTCGCGACGGTGGAGAAGCGTCTGGACAAGGTGAAGCGCGCCGCGAAGGCCAACGACAAGGACGCGCTGGCCGAACTGCCGCCGCTGGAAGCCGCCTTCGTCGCGCTCTCCGACGGCAAGCCGCTCTGGCGCGCCGGCTTGGATCCCGAACATCTCGCGGGGCTGGCGGGGTTGCAGCTGCTCACGGCCAAGCCCGTGCTCTACGCCGCCAACGTGACCGACGCCGAGCTCTCGGGCGAGGAAGGCCCGTACCTCAAGGCCCTCCGCGCGGCCGTCGCGGGGGAGCAGGCAGAAGTCGTGCCCTTATCCGCGAAAATCGAAGCGGAGCTGAGCGAGCTCCCCCCTGAGGAGCGGAAGGAATTCCTGGAGTCGTTGGGCATCCAGTCAGCGGGGCTCGATCGCCTCATCCGCGCCGGCTATCACCTGCTGGGTCTCCAGACGTACTTCACGGCCGGCGTCCAGGAAGTGCGCGCGTGGACCATCCATCACGGCGATACGGCTCCAGTGGCCGCGGGCGTGATTCACACCGACTTCGAGAAGGGGTTCATCCGAGCCGAGACCGTGTCGTACGATGACTTCGTCCTGCATCAGGGCACCAAGAATGCCCGCACCAAAGGCGCGCTGCGTTCGGAAGGCAAGGAGTACGTCGTGAAGGACGGCGACGTGCTGAACTTCCTGTTCAACGTCTGATCCGCGTCGAGGCGTCGCACGCGGTGTCAGAGCGAAGCAGCTGATGGTTCTTTTCGGACAGCTGGGGGTAGCAGGCCGAATGTTTCGAGCCACTCGCGTCCTGCGGCGGTCCGCCGTGTGCCTGATCGTCGCCTGCATGGGCGGCTCGTCTACGGCGAGCGCATGGCAGACGGCGCAAGCGCATCCGCAATCGAATCCGCAAGCGAATCCGCAGGCGAATGCGCCGGCAAAGCTGTTGCCGAACGCGGCGCCGGTGCCGTTTGGCGTGGGCGAAAAGCTCGACTACGATGTGCGCTTCGGCTCCCTCAAGGTGGGCAGCGGCAGCATGGAGGTGCGTGACATCGCCGACATCCGCGGCGTGGCGTCGTGGCACACGGTGTTCACGATCACCGGCGGTATTCCGCTCTATCGGGTGAATGACCGGCACGAGTCCTGGTTTGACGTCGTGACGCTCACCTCGCGCCGATTTTACCAGGACATCGACGAAGGCAGCTACGAGCGGAAGCGGCGGTACGAGTTTTACAACGAGCGCGGTGTGTTTCAGGAGGGTGACAAGCCCGAACAGGCGACGGTCGCGGCGCCGCTCGACGAAGGGTCGTTCCTCTACTTCGTGCGCACCATTCCGCTGGAAGTCGGCAAGGAGTACTCGTTCTCCCGCTACTTCAATCCGGCGGCGAATCCGGTCACCATCAAGGTGCTGCGTCGCGAGACCATTACGGTTCCCGCCGGGACGTTCAGCACGGTCGTCCTGCAGCCCACGTTCCGTACCAAGGGGCTGTTCAGTGAGAACGGGCGTGCCGAGGTGTGGATCTCCGACGATGACCGCCGGGTGATGGTGCAGATGAAGTCGCGACTGAGCGTCGGATCGCTCAACCTGCTGCTGCGCAGTCAGCGCGCGCCTAGGCCCAAGTAGCCCGCTCGGCGGGTCGGACGGTGCCGTCCCCTTCCAAAGCGCGCGCGGGACGGCTACCCTTCATGGCTCTACGGGTCCGGCTGTCGTCGGCCCACCCCCTCCTCCTGCGGACCGGCACTGCGGGGGGCACCTACGTCCAAAGGGAGAAAGCCGAGTGGCAAAGCTCAAAATTCGCCGCAATCCAACGCGGACCTATGAAGCCGTCTACATCTTCGATTCGGCACTCGAAGATACGACGATCGCGGAAAAGCTCGAGAAGTTTCATGCGCTCCTGGCGTCTACGGACCCCATTGAGCTCGAGCACTGGGGCCGTCGGGCCCTCGCGTACAAGATCGGCCGTCACGAAAACGGCTACTACGTCATCGCGCACTTCACGATCGCGCCGGCCGTGCTCCCCGAGTACGAGCGCGCGCTCAAGCTTGATGGCTCGGTGATTCGCTTTCTGCTCACGCTCCACGAACACGAGCTGGGCGCGCCCAAGCTCAGTGACGAAGAGCTCGCGTCGCGCCGCCGCGTGACTGACGATGACGACGACGACGAGGAATAACCCATGCGCCGCCAAAAGAAGCCCTGCCCCATCACGGAAGCGGGCATCCGCTACGTCGATTACAAGGACGACCGTCTCCTCGCCCGCTTCATCACCGATTACGGCAAGATCCTGCCGAGCCGGCTGAGCGGCGTTGACGCGCGTCACCAGCGTCAGCTGTCCACCGCCGTGAAGAAGGCACGCTTTCTCGCGCTGCTTCCGTACGTGAAGGGGCAGACGGGCTGAGTATGAACGGAGCCGTCGCGCCGGAATCCGCCGCGACGGCCCTGCGGACGGCACCGAAGCACCGAGGGTGGCGCTGGTTCATGCTGGCCCTCCTCCTGATGGTCGCCGTCACAGCGGCCCCGCAATGGACGGCGTCGTTGGCGCTCATTGGCGGTACGGTCCGACTACTGCTCCCCATTGAGCAGTTCGCGGTACTGGTGCTGGTCGTCATCGCCGCCTGTGCGCTCGTGGGCTGGTGGGCGGGTGGTCGGTTGTCGGTCGCGCTGCTCTGGATGGCGATGGCCGGCTGGGTGTTGTGGAAGCTGCCGTTGCCCCTCCAAGGGTATGGCTCCTTCCTCCGCGGCTGGAGCCTGTGCTTGGGAGCAGCATTCGGTCTGGTGTGTCTGATTACGCGGTCGCGTCCGCTGTTAGGACGTGCGCTGGCAGCGGTGGCATTGGCCACGGTCGTCACGATGGCAGGACAGGCCTCCCGATCGGGAGTCGGTGGGACGTTCGATGAGGCGACGCGGATGCTCGGCAGCGAGTACCAGCGACGCGTGCAGGAATCGCTGGATGCGTGGCGTGGTCGGTCGGAATCTTCGGCATGGCAGACCTTCGCCGCGAAGATGCCCGGTGCGGCGGCTCGCGCGGATCGGCTCGCCACAACGCTGGAAACGCTCGGGGACCCCGGGTCGGGTGGTGGGACCGGCAGTCTGGCCGTTCGCGGACCGCTGCTGGTGCTGGCGCCGGCGCTCTTAGGTCTTGAATCGCTGTTAGCGCTCGGCCTCGGCTGGGCGTCGTACCACCGGTTGTCACGGGTGCGCATCGGGCCTCCGCTCGTCGCGCTCCGCGATCTCCGCTTCAACGATCAGTTGGTCTGGGGTTTGGTGGTGGGCGCAACGTTATTGCTCCTCCCGACGCTCGCGGAATGGCGAGCGATGGGCATCAACCTCATTGGTTTTTTCGGCACACTGTACGCCCTCCGTGGCGTCGGCGTGCTGACGTGGTGGATCCCCGATCGCGTGGCGGCATTCGCGCCGCTCGCGTTGGTGGTTCTGGTTCCGCTCCTCGGTCCGACGACGGTTCTGGCGCTCTTGCTGGTGACCACGTTCGTACTGGGACTAGGCGATACTTGGCGCGATTTTCGAGCTGGTGCCGATGCGCACCGGACCGGATCGCTCCGCTGACCCGGAGTTTCTCATGGAAGTCATTCTTCGCAACGCCGTCGACAAGCTGGGGCATCCGGGTGACATCGTGTCCGTGTCGCCTGGCTTCGCTCGTAACTACCTGATCCCCCGCGGCTTCGCCTTCGAAGCCACTGAGGGCAATCGCAAGCGCATTTCGGCCGAAAAGGGCCGTCTCGAGGCCGCCGAGTCTGAGCGCCGCGAAGCGGCCGAAGCCATCGCCACCAAGCTCGGCGAGGTCTCCGTGACCTTCGCCGCCCGCGTGGGAGAAGAAGGGAAGCTGTTCGGCTCTATCACCACCGCCGACATCGCCCATCAGCTCGAGGCGCAGGGCTACAAGATCGAAAAGCGCCAGATCGAACTCAACGAGCCGATCAAGACGCTGGGCGTCTACCGCGTGGGCATCCGCCTGCACGCCGACGTCAAGCCCGAGATCAAAGTCTGGATCATTAAGCAGTAACGCGCTCCATCGCCATCAGGCGATCGCCGAATGGCGATCGCCGAATGGCGATCGCCTGATGGCGTGACCGGGGGTGCCGTCCGCGGCATCCCCGGTTTGCTGTTCCCCCTGTACTGCGAGCCCCTCGGCACGCAACCTTCAGCAGCACCGTGGGTATCGCCACTCGACCCCTCGGCTGTCTGACATCCCCCTTCGTGTTCTCGATGCCCGAACGTCCCGCCAGCTCCGGCGAATCCATCGCGCGCCAAGCCGTCGCTCTCGCTGCCGACCTCAAAGCCCACGACATCGTGGTCCTCGATCTGCGCGGGGTGACGGATATGACGGACTACTTCGTCATCGCCAGTGGTACGTCCGACACCCACGTCCGCGCCGTTGCCGACAATATCCAGGCAGGGCTTAAGGCGGCTGGCGTGTCTACCACATTGTCGGAAGGTCTCACGCAGGGGCGATGGGCCCTGCTGGACTACACCGATTGCGTCATCCATGTGTTTCACCCAACGCTCCGCCAGTTCTATCAGCTCGAACGGCTGTGGGGCGATGCCAAGACCGTGTCATTCGATGAAGGTTCTCAACGTCCCGAACAGTCCGGGGCCGCGTCCGCGGCTTCTCGCACCGGTCGCTAGTCGGTCGGAATTGTTCGAGGGGTCTTACAGGGGGAGTCCGGTGAACTCGACCGCACGACGCTTCGCCCGCTGGGGAGCACGGCTGGCCGTGGGAATGGCGGGACTGGTGCTCAGCGCCGCGACGGCGCCGTTGAGCGCCCAAGGCTATTTCGGTCAGAACCAGGTCCAGTACGATCGTCTTCGATGGAAGGTCATCGAGACGGAGCACTTCCTGGTGCACTACTATCCGGAAATCGGCGACGTCGCGCCGGACGCCGCGCGCATGGCCGAACGGTCATACGCGCGCTTGTCGCGCTTGATGTCGCATCAGTTCCGCGAAAAGAAGCCCATCCTGCTCTTCGGATCGACCGGCGACTTCGCGCAGAGCAACGTCTTCGGCGACCTCGGTGAAGGTACCGGCGGTGTCACCGATCCCTTGCGACAGCGCATGGCCCAGTTCTTCACCGGCGACTGGGGCAGCTTCGAGCACGTGCTGCAGCACGAAATGGTGCACGTATTCACGTTCGACATTTTCTCGCGCGGGCGCGCCGGCGCCGGCCTGCAGAATCTCGCGCAGGTCAATCCGCCGCTCTGGTTCATGGAAGGACTCGCCGAGTATTTCTCCATCGGCGACAAGCATCCCTGGACCGACGCGTGGGTACGCGACGCCGTCGTGAACGGTACGCTCCCGTCCATCCAGCAGATGATGGAACGCCCCGACAAATATTTCCCGTACCGCTACGGGTTGTCGGTCTGGCAGTACGTCGGCGCGCGCTGGGGCGACGAAGTCATCGGCGAGATCATGAACGCGGTGCCGTCCATCGGCATTGACCGCGCGTTTCGTCGTGAGCTGGGCATCTCGCTCGATGAGTTGAGCGCCGAGTGGAAGCAGGCGATGCAGTCCAAGTACCTCCCCCTCGCGGCGGAGCTCGATCGCCCGCGCTCGTTCGCGGAGCCGCTCCTGTCGCAGCGGCGCTCGAAGAGCATCGCCAATCTGTTTGTCGCGCCCGCCCTCTCCAACGACGGCAAGTTCATCACCTACATCGCGTACGGCAGCCTGCTGCGCGGCGAGGTGTTCCCCGATTTGTATCTGGCCAACGCCGAGACGGGCAAGCGTCTGGCGCGACTGGTCAAGACCACCACCAATCCCGATTTCGAGCAGCTGCGCTTCATCTACTCGCAGCCGTCGTTCTCGCCGGATGGGAAGACGCTCGCCTTCACGGGACAGCGTGGCGGTCGCGATGTGCTCTACCTGCTCGACGTGAAGTCCAAGCAGACCATCAAGCGGTTCGATTTCCAGCTGGATCAGATCCTCAGCCCCAGCTTCTCGCCCGACGGACGGCGCCTTGTTTTCAGCGGTATGCGCCACGGCACCAGCGACCTCTACACCGTCTCGCTCGACCAGCCCGGCCTCCAGCAGCTCACCAAGGACGCGTACGGCGATCTGCAGCCGCAGTGGTCACCGGACGGTAAGACCATCGCCTTCGCGAGTGATCGCGGCGACGAGACCGACTTCGGCATTCTGAAGGTCGGGAAAATGAAGATCGCGCTCCTCGACGTGGAGAGCGGGAAGGTGTCGGTGCTCCCGAACCAGGCCGGCTTGAACATCAATCCGCAGTGGGCGCCGGACGGGCAGTCCGTGGCGTACCTGACGGACCGCACGGGCATCTCGAATCTCTTCCTGTACGACTTTGGCACGAAGGAGCACTATCAGCTCACGAATGTCGCGGGCGCCATCAACGCGACGGCGGAGAACTCGCCGGCCATCACGTGGGCGCGCGGCGCCGACGTGCTGGCGTTCGTGTACTACGAGAAGGGCGAGCACGCGATCTGGAAAATGAAAAATCCGCGCGGGCTCAAGAAGGCACCGTTCCGCGAAGCCGTTGTCGTGGCGCAGGGTATGGCGAAGCTGGGTTCCGGTGCGGCGGGCGGTGCGGCGGGCGGGGCGGCAGCCGTGGTCACGCCCCCCGCGCCCGTCGTCAAAGCCGATCCGGCCGCGCATCTGCGAACGGGCAGCGTGAGCGACACCAGCGTCTCGCGGCAGTCCTTCTATCGGCCGCAGAACACCAATGCGCGCGCCTCCAGCGAGCTCCCCATCTCCACGGTGCTGAAGGCGGCGGAAACCGTCAGTATCCGCGCCATGATGGACAGCTTCGACTTCAACCTGCCCGACACCACGCGCTTCCGCGATTCCAACTACAAGGTGCGATTCTCGCCCGAGTACGTCGCGCAGCCGTCCATCGGGTATCAGCAGGGCGGCTACGGTCAGGGGACCTTCGGCGGCACCACCATCATCCTCAGCGACCTGCTGGGCGATCATCGTCTCGCACTCTCCGGCGCCATCAATGGCCAGCTGAGCGACGCCCAAGTCTTCCTCGGCTACACAAGCCTCGGCCGTCGCCTGCAGTACGCCACCGGCGTCACGCAGCAGCCCGTCTACCTGTTCTCGAATTACGGCGAGACGCCGGTGGGCAACAACCAGTACACGCAGTCCCAGGAGATCATTCGCCTGGTGCTGCGCGAGGCGTACCTGTCCGGCATTTATCCGCTGAATCGGTTCACGCGCTTCGAGCTGGGGGCTCGCTTTCAGAACATCGATCAGCAGGTGTTCTCGTTCTACCGCACGGTGGACTACACCTACGGCATCGCCAGCGGCTATCAGCGTGGCGACTCCCGCAATGTGGCCTCGGCCAACACCGTCTCGCCGTATCTGGCGTGGGTCACGGACAACACGCTCTTCGGCTACACCGGCCCCATCTCGGGGACGCGCATTCGGGCGCAGTTCGAGCCCAGCGTCGGTACTTGGCAGTGGAACGAGTATCTGCTGGATGCGCGTCACTACACGCCCCTGCTCTTCAACTACATCACGTTCGCCACGCGGTTTGTCGGCAGCGTGTCCATGGGACGCGATGAGCTGCGCTTCCCCAAGTGGCTGGCCCGCCCCGACTTCATTCGCGGCTATAATCGGGACGATCTGAGCGCCGTGCAGTGCAGCGGGCTCCCCAGTGACTCCGGGTCGCAGTGCAACACGGTTGAGACGATCGGCAGCCGCGTGGCCTTCGCCAACGCCGAGCTGCGCTTCCCCATCGTGCGGCGCATTGGCCGCCTGGGCATCGGCCTGCCGCCGCTGGACGGCCTGCTCTTCTACGACGCCGGTCTGGCGTGGTCGAAGGGGCAGACCGTGATGGCCACCAAGCCGGCCAATTACGACTTCTCGACGCAGCGCGCGCTCCTTCGCAGCTACGGGTTTGGCTTCCGCCTCAACCTGTACAACATCGCCATCATCCGCTGGGATTGGGCGGTTCCGCAGGATCGGCCCAACCAGAAGGGCTTCGGGACCTGGTTCTTCGGCGCCTCATACTGAGTCGTCGTGATCGGTAGCACCGCCGTTCACGCGCGGACGCAGCCCGGTCGGCACACCATGCCACAACGGCCCCCATCCCTCACGATGGGGGCCGTTGTGTCCCCGGTGCCGGCCGCCACCGGATTCCTCCCCGAATTCCGGGTCGGCCCCCTCCCCGCCCCCCCGCTTGCGAGGTACTTTTCCCCTGTGCGCACGCTCTTCGCGTCGGCGCTCCTGGCTCTCGCGTGCGGCTGCGCTGATCGCTCGTCCCGCTCGGCGGGAGCAGGCGCCACTCCCAGCATTCCTGGTGGACCCGATGCCGTCGTGCTGCGCGTTGCGCGCGACGGCGGCCTCGTGGTAGCCCACCCGTATCCGGTGCTCGATTCCGTGCTCTGGAGATCCGTCGCGCGCGCCCCCGCCTTGCGCGAGGTGATCGCGTTCGGCGGCGAAGACGGCTATCTCGCCGCGATCGACGCACGGCATGCCGCGGTCCGCATCGATCTGCGCGTGGGCACCGTGACCGCCAGTCCCGACACCGGGCTGCACGCCATTACCTCGGCCGACGGCGCCTCCATTTACGCGCTGACCCCAAGCGGGGAGATCACGCGCTTCACGCCCAGCGGCGGCGAGTGGAAATTCCGGCCGTCGCTGCCCGCCTCCGCCCTCTTCGCGCAGGCCGACGGCTCGCTCATCGTGGCCGGTGCCTCGGCCAAGCGCGCCATCGTCTGGCGCATGCGCCCGCCCGGCCTCGAGATCGTCGATACGCTCTCCATCGACGTCGGCGGCACCGCGTCCGCGAATGCCGCGATGATTGCCGCGACCGCCGGCAGTCTCGACGATCGCATTTATTTCGGCGCGAACGAATCGGTCATTGCGGTCCGATCGCGCGACATGAAAAAGGCCCTCGACATCGACCTGGGCGATGCCATCAAAGCCATCGCGGCCACCCCGAGTGGCGATCGCCTCTTCGTGGCGCTCGACGACAATCGCTCCATTCGCATCGTGGATCGGTTTGAAGAGCGCGTCAGCGGCAAGGTGAAGCTGCCCAGCCAGCCAATTGGCTTGCGCATGGACGCGCTGGGGCGCGTGTTGCTGGCGTCGGGTGCGGGCGACTCGGTCTTCGTCGTCAGCCTCGCCACCGAATCGTTGCAAGGCACGCTGCGCTCCGCCTGGCGCGGCGATCTGCCCACCGTCTTCGCGGACGGCACCATCGCGCTGTTGCGTGGGAATGACGTGGTGGTCGCGCATCCCGAAACGCTGCGGGACCTGCGCACCTACGCCGGCGGCACGCGCGATTTCTGGTACCCCATGCGCTGGAACGGATTCCGCCCCCGCGCCGCGGGACTGGATCAGCCCGTGCAGTTCCGTACCTCGGCGCCGCGCGACTCCGCCGATCTGGTCGACAGCCTCGGTGGCGTGGTGCGCGACAGTCTCGTCGCCGGCGCCGGTCGGCCCGCGTCCCCGCGCGGCGATTCGGCGGCGGCGGCACTGTTCACTGTATCATTCGCCTCCACGCAAAACGAAAAACAGGCGCGCGATCTGACGTCCCGCATTCGGGTGGACGGGCAGTCGCCGCGCATCATTACGTCGGACCGGAATGGCACCGCGCTGTACCGCGTGGTGATGGGACCGTTCGCCACGCGTGAAGCCGCCGACCGCGTCGGCCGTGCGTCTGGCCAGAGCTATTGGATCATCGAGGGAGCACCATGACGGGAATACCTGCTGCACAGCCCGACTCGTGGGAGAACGACGGGCAGCGCCTTGCGCCGCTGCTCGACCAGGTCTTTGCCGCCGTCGTCGCGGGTGTTGACGCGAACGCCGCGGCGGCCGTCGCCATCGGCATCGCCCGCGCGCAGGGTGTTCGCCGCCGCGTCGCCATCGCGGATCTCGTGGGCGAATGTCCGCCGTTGGAGGCGCTCAACCGCAGCGACGACCCGCACGGGATTGCCGACAGCTTCCTGTACGGTGTCTCGCTCAACCGCATCGCGCGGCAAGTCAACGACGCCGGCAGTGTGTTCGTGATGCCCAGTGGGACCGAGGCGGTCGCGCACGAGACGGTCTACGCCAACGAACGCTGGCGCCGCTTGGCGACCGGCTTTCATCAGGTGGGGGCGCTCCTGCTGGTCGTCGCCGTGCCCGGGACGCCCGGCTTCGCCGAATTGTGCGGGTACGTGGGCGCGCTGCTCCCAGTGGGTGAGACGAGATTCCCCATGCCGGCCGGCGTCCCCCTCATTGCGCCGCCACCACCGCCAACGCCCCCGCCCGAAGCGCCTCGTCCCGCCGCCCGCGAGCGCACCAAGCGCGCGCGAGAGGCCGCCGTGGAGACCAACTCCGGACAGCGCATGAAACTGGTGGCCGGCGTGGCGGTCCTTGGTGCCATCGCGATTGGCCTGGGGAGCTTCTGGCCGCAGATCAGTGCACGACTCCCGGCACCCATCGCCGCGTTCTTCACGCGCACCGGCGATGACACGACCGTCATGCTCGTGAAGCCGACGCTCATGGACACCACGCGGCCCGCCGAGAGCGCGCCACTGGATTCCGCCGGACAGCCCGTGGGGAACGCCGCACGCGATAGCGGTGCCGCCGCCGTCGCCGCGCCGCCTATCGTCAACCCGGCCGACTCCGCCGACGCGGCGAAGTACGCCATCTTCTACACGTCCGCCAACACGCGGGCAGAAGCCATCGCCGATCCACGGCTCGCCGGACAGCCCGCCTTGGCGGTGACCCCGGTGTTGCTGGACGGATCCGAGTGGTTTCAGGTCCACATCGGGGCCTCGGCCGACCAAGCCACCGCCGATAGCCTCCTCGCGCGCCTCCGGGCGAGCAAGTTGGTCAGCGTGAAGGTGATCACGAGTGTGCCGCTGGCCATGCAGCTGGAGCGCAATGTGCCCATAGCCATGATGGCCTCGCATCTCGCGACCTACGAAAAACGCGGGATCAAGGCGTACGCCCTGCAGCAGGCGAACGGCACCGTGATCCTCTATACCGGCGCCTTTCAGGTACCAGATCAGGCCATTCACTTGGCGGATTCATTGCGCGCACTCGGAATTGCTCCGGTGCTGGCTTATCGAACAGGGAGAGCGTTCTAGTGCGGTTGACGAAGCTCGAAGTCCATGGGTTCAAGGCATTTGCCGATCACACCGAGTTCCTGTTTGAACGCGGCGTGACTGCTATCGTCGGTCCCAATGGGAGCGGAAAGTCCAACGTCTCGGACGCCGTGCGCTGGGTGCTGGGTGAACAACGGGCGCGGGCGATGCGCGGCGCGAAGATGGAAGACGTGATCTTCCACGGGTCGTCCGCACGCAAGGCCGTGAACATGGCGGAAGTGTCGCTGCACTTCGAGAACAACGACGGCGAATTGCCGGTGCCGTTCAAGGAAGTGGTGCTGACGCGTCGCCTGCTGCGTTCGGGTGAGAGCGAGTACCTGCTCAACCGCGCGCCGTGTCGCCTGCGCGACATTCAGGATCTCGTGCGCGGCACCGGTCTCGGTGCCGATTCGGGCGTCGTGATCGAGAGCCGCATGATCGATGCGTTGCTCTCGGACCGTCCCGACGATCGACGCGAACTGTTTGAGGAGGCGGCGGGCGTCGGCTTGTATCGCGATCGCCGGCGCAGCGCCGAGCGCCGTCTCGATGAGACAACGGTCGACTTGGCGCGCCTCGACGACCTCATCGCCGAAGTCCAGAGCCAAGTCCGTTCGCTCTCCCGTCAGCGTCGGCGTGCCGAACGCCATGCGGAACTCATCGCCCGCCGCTTTCAGGTGGAGCTGTCGCTGGCCACCCGCGAGATGGCGGCGTGGCGCGACGAACTGGCCGCGCTGGACGAACGCCTGATCGAACTCAAGGCGGGCGTTCCGGATGCGGACGACGCGATTCAAGGTGCCGAGTCCGCACGCGAAATCGCCCACAGCGCGCGCGCCACGGCCGAAGGGCGTCGTGTGGAGCTGGCGCGCTTGGCCATGGAACAGCGCGACAAGACGCAGAAGCTCGAGCGCGAACTGGCCGTGTCCGAAGAGCGGCAGCGCAGCACGATGCAGCGGCGCGAGCGCGCGGAAGAAGAGCGGCGCGAGAACGAGGCGTTTGGCCGTCGTCTGCGCGAGGATCGTGATCGCGCCGCCACCGATCGCTCCACGCTTGAGCGTGAGCTGGCCGAGGCCGGCGAGGCGCTGGCCGAACGCGTCACCATTGAGCAGTCCACGCGTGAAGCCGTGCAGCGCGCCCGCGCCGTGCTCGATCAGCTCGAGCGTCAGGTGCGCGAGCATCGCGATCAGGCGCGTCGCCTCGATCTCGATCGCGAGAGCGCGGGACGCGAGCACGCAGAAACCGAACAGCGCCAAGAGGCGCTGGAAGTCGAGCGCGAACGGCTGGCCGATGTACTGGCCTCTGCCGAGCGTGAACTCATTGCGGCCTCCGAGCAGGTCATCCTGACCGCTGGCAACGCGCGTGACACGCAGATGGCGCTGGAAGGCGCGCGTCTGGCCGCGGTCACCGCACGCACCGCCGACGCAGAGTCGCGCAGCGCCCTCGCCGCCGCCGTGGGGACACGGACCGCATTGGAAGGACGTCGCAATGCGCTGGAGGCGCTCGAGCGCGAGCGTGTAGGACTCGCACCGTCTGCGGCCAAGCTGCTGCGCGAGCGCGAGCGGTTTGGCGCGGGTGCCGTGCTGGGCCCGCTCACCGACTTCGTCACCGCCGATGGCGAAGCGGCCAAGTTGGTGGAGCGCTACCTCGGCGCCACGATGCACGCGATCGTCGTTCGCGATGCGGACGCGGCGCGCGCGGTGCGCCGGTGGCATGCGGAGACGCAGCCCGGGCCACTGCTCCTGTTGCCGTTGGATGTCGTCGCCGAGATGGGCGCCGATGACGATGCGCTGGCCGCGAGTGTGCAAGCGAGCGGTCCCGCATTGCGCTGGGTCCGTGCGCTGCTTGGTAAGGTTCGGGCGGTCGATGGTGGTGAGGCGTTCGTCGATGATCGCGGCGCCGTGTTTCTGCCGGGCACCGTGTCGGGCCCCGGCCCGCTGCAGCGTCGCGCCGAGCTGACGCGACTCGAAGCCGATCTCGCGACCGCTGATGCGGCCCGCGATGCGGCGGCGATGGCGGCTGACGCCGCGCGTCTCGCACTGAGCGAAGCAGAACGTGCGCAGTCGGCGGCCGTCGAAGCGTCCAATCGCGCGCAGCAGGAATCGCGTCGCGCGGATGAAGTGCAGCGCGAAGTGGAGCGTCGTCGCGAACGCGCTGACCGCGAAGTGCAGCAGGCCATCACGTTGGCCGAGAAGCTTGCGACACGGTTGGGTGAGCTGGATGCGCGCACGCGACAGCTGGCCGATCAGGCGGCCGCCATGGGCGCGCGCGCCGGTGAAGCGGACACGCAGATTGCGGAAGCGCGCACCGAGATGAGCGCCGCCGAAAGCGAGCAGGAACAAGCACGTGAAGCGCGCGCCACGTGGCAGGTCGCGCAGGCGCAGGCGCAGGCGCGCCTCTCGGTCGCCATCGACCGCGAGAAGCGGTTGGTCGAAGAAGATTCGACCGCCGCCGCCCGCATGGAGTCGCTCGCCAACGAGCTCTCCACGTTGTCGAATGCCGATCAGCAACTGGCGCAGCAGCTTGACGACTGGCGCACGACGCTGCACACCGAACAGCAGTTGCAGGCCGACGCCGACGGACGGCTCGCTGATGCGGAGCGCGCCGTCGCCACCGCGACGGCCGAGCTGGACACGGCCGAGTCGCTGCTGGACGAAACGCGGCGGCGCTCCAGTGCGCTGAGCGAGCAGTTGCATGGCGCGCAGCTGCGTCATACCGAACTATCAGGACGTCGGGAAGCCATTCGTCAGCGACTGGAAACCGAATGGCGCCGCTCGTTGGAAGACCTGCTGGCCGGCTTCGAGGAATTGGATGTCGAGACCGACCTGCTGCGCACGGAAGCCGCGCAGTTGCGGGCGTCGCTCGACGAACTCGGCCCCGTCAATCCGTTGGCCATTGAGGAGCACGAGGAAGAACAGCGTCGCCTCGAATTCCTTACCAGCCAGCGCAACGATCTCGTGGCCGCCAAGCAATCACTGCATCAGGCCATTCGCGAAATTGACAGCACGGCGCGCGAACTGTTTCTCGCGACGTTCTCGCAGGTGCGCGAGAACTTCCGCCAGATTTTCCTCACGCTGTTCGGTGGCGGCGAATGCGATCTGCGGTTGGAGAACCCCGACCTGCCGCTGGATTGCGACATCGAAATCCACGCCTCGCCGCGCGGCAAGAAGACCCAGCGCATTCACCTGCTCTCCAGCGGTGAGCGCGCGCTCGTCGCGCTGTCGCTGCTCTTCGGCATCTTCCTCACCAAGCCCAGCCCCTTCTGTCTGCTGGACGAAGTGGATGCGCCACTGGACGACCAGAACATCGGTCGCTTCGTGAAGATGTTGAACCAGTTCAAGTCGCGCACGCAGTTCATCGTCATCACGCACAACCCGCGCACGACGACGGAAGCCGCCGACGCGGTGTACGGCGTCACGATGCAAGAGCCGGGCATCTCGTCCATCGTCAGCGTCCGCCTGCGTGGCGGCGCCGCGATCGACGAGGC
>CALQGY020000073.1 GCA_943330235.2 Candidatus Kuenenia stuttgartensis | reverse complement strand
AGCGCGGTGCCCGCAGCGCCCCGCGCAGCGAACGTACGTTTGGTCCGCCGCGTGGCGACCGCCCGGCCCGGAGCGGCCCCGGGGCACCGCGCGGCGATCGCCCCAGTGGTGACCGTCCCCGTGGTGACCGCCCCGGGTTCGATCGTGGCGGCAGTGCCCGCCCCATGCGCAGCGAGAGCCGTCCCGGCGATCGTGGCGACTCCCGTGGCGCCCCCCGTGGCGACGGGCGCCCGCCCGCGCGCAGCGGCCCCCGTGACGCGGGCTCGCGTGACGGCGGTTCGCGTGACGGTGGTTCGCGTGACGGTGGTTCGCGTGACGGCGGTTCGCGTGCGAGCTTACGGCCTGACGCCGTGCGTCGCGCGTTCGGGGATCGCCCGGCCAGCGAACGCACGGAAGGAACGGCCGAGTGGGCGCAGCGCGGCGAGCGGATGCAGCACGCCAAGCGGACGCCGACGCCACGCCCAGAGCGCAACGACGAGGCCTAGTCCGATGAGTGGTGGGTTCCAGGTGTCCGGCGGATGGATCGAGGTGGTGGCCGGCGTGATGTTCAGCGGCAAGTCAGAAGAGTTGATGCGCCGAGTACGTCGTGCCACCATCGCCAGAAAACGGGTGCAGGTGTTCAAGTCGCACCTCGACAACCGATACGCCGGCCTCCTGGCGATTTCCAGTCACGATCGACGGACCACCGAAGCGGTGCCCGTCGATTCGTCCTCGCAGATCATGCTGCGCCTCGATCCGATGGCGCAGGTGATCGCGATTGATGAAGCGCAGTTCCTCGATGACGGCATCGTGCAGGTGGCGACGGTGCTCGCCGAGCGCGGCCGTCGCATCATTCTGGCCGGCCTCGACACCGATTTCCGCGGCGAGCCCTTTGGCCCCATGCCCAGCCTCATGGCGGTCGCCGAGGTGGTCGACAAGCTTCACGCCATTTGCGTGATGTGCGGATCACCCGCCAGCCGCACGCAGCGGCTCATCGACGGCAAGCCCGCGTCGTACGATTCCCCCACCATCATGGTGGGCGCCGCCGACAGCTACGAAGCGCGCTGCCGTGCCTGCCACGTCGTCCCGCGTCGTGACGAGGCGCAGCAGTCGCTACTGTGACAGCGCCAGTTTGGCTTTGTGGCCGATAGCGCGATCCATCGCCGCCGCGAAGTCACCCGGTGTGAAGGGCTTGCCAACAAACGGGATCCGTCGTCCGTCTAACTCCTGCCGCACCGTCGGATTCATCGCGAACCCACTGATCGCCACGATCGGGAGCATCGGGTAGCGCCGCTCGACTTCGGTGATCAGCTCCATCCCGCTCATCTCGGGCATCGTCAAGTCGGTCACCAGCACCGACACCGTACCGACGTTCGCCTCCAGCATGCGCAGCGCCTCGCGGCCAGACCCCACCACGGACACCGCGCGTCCCAGACGCTCCAGCATGCGCTGACCGAGATCGCGGAGCAGTGGGTCGTCATCCACCATCAGCACGCTGCGCGTTTCGAGAATGGCCGGCGTGAACCGTGGCGTCTGGCGATAGACCGGCTCGGCCGCCAGCGGAAAGAACAGGCGCATCGCCGTGCCCCTGCCGGGCGCCGAATCGCACTCGATGAACCCGCCGCTCTGCGCCACCATGCCGTGCACCGACGCGAGTCCCATCCCGCGGCTCGTGCCGAATGGCTGCGTCGAGAAGAACGGTTCGAACACCTTCGCGCGCACGTCATCGCTCATGCCGATGCCGGTGTCGCGCACCTCCAGCACAGCGAAGGTCCCGACCTTCCCCTGACCGGTTCGCAGGGCGCCGTCAGTGATAGCCCCCTGCGCCGCCACGTGCTGCACGCGCGTGGAGAGAATGAGGGATCCACCGTCCGGCATCGCTTGGCGCGAGTTGTCAATCAAGGCCCGCAGCGCATCAAGCACCTGCCGACGATCCAGCTGCGCGAGAACGCGCTCATCGCTGACGGCCATCTGCAACCGAATGGCGCGCGGGAGGTCGTTGCGAATGGCCAGCGACTGCTCCTGCACCAGCGCCCCCAGGTCGACCGACTCGGTGCGCAGCAACTGCCGACGACCGATGGCGAGCAACCGCCGCGTGAGCTCTTCCGCACGCTCCGCCGCCCGTTCGATCGCGCGGACATCGTCCATCTGGCGTGAATCCTTCGCCAGCGAGTCGACGAGGAATCCGGCCGCGCCGCGAATGACCGTCAGCAGGTTGTTGAAGTCGTGCGCGATGCCGCCGGCCAACTGACCAACCGCTTCTAGCTTTTGCGCTTCACGCAGCCGCTCTTCGGCGCCGCGCTGCGCCGTGACATCAGAGAACACGGCGACGGCCCCATAGGGCTCCTGCTGGCCGGGCCGGATGAGTGGATCGGCGCCGACTTGCACCCACGCGACGTCGTCCGGCGCGTGTCGAATACCCATCAGCGCATGCGCCTGCGAACGTCCGGTGCGCAGCGCGATCATCGCAGGATGCTCGCCCTGCGGCCATTCGCTGCCGTCTTCCTTCACCGCCGGCCACGGCATCGTCACCGACGCGCCGACGCCCTCGCCGTCCGTGAGCCCCAACAGTCGCTGCGCGCTCGGATTGGAGGACCGGATGGCGCCACTGGCATCGTACACCACGACGCCCTCGCGCATGCCGCTCACCACGGCACGAAAGAGCGCCTCTGATTCACGCAGCTGCGATTCCGCGCGCACCCGGTCGGACACATCGTGCACGAGCACATGGCGGGCCGCCCGCCCAGCGAGCTCGATCGCGCTCATGGAGAGCTCCACATCACGGAGCTCACCGGACGCAATGCGGTGCACCCGCGGAATCGCATCTGGGCGACCGACGCGCGCGAACGCCAGCACCGAGCGCCACGCGTCCGATGCGTCACGATCGAGATCGCCGATCTGCATCGCCCGCATCGCCTCGCGGGGCCATCCGTAGAACCGCTCCGCCGCCGCGTTCGCGTCAATCAGCTCGCCACGCTGCTCATCGATGAGGAGTTGAATCACGCCACTCGATTCGAACAGCTGGCGATGCCGCCGTTCGCTCGCCTCCAATGCTTCCAGCTCGCGCTGCCGATCGGAGACATCCCGCGACGAAATCGCGACCCCGTCGCCCATCGGGACGATCTGGCGCTGGACCCATCGCCCCGGTACGTCCGGCACCGGCGCAGACTGCGCCATCTCAAAGCGCAGACCGGTCACGGCAACTCGGTGACACTGCTCCAGCAATTGCGTGTCACGGCTCATCGGGAACGCGTCCAATAACGACAGGCCGATCATCGCCGACACCGGCCTTTCGCTCAACGCCGCCGCCCGCGTGTTGGCGTCCACGATGACGAAGTCCGTAATGGCCCCCGAGGCATCGCGCACCGCGTTCGCAATCACAAACGCGTCATAGCCGGCGTCGAGCGCGGCACGGAAACGCGCTTCGGAATCGCGCAGCGCGTCGAGGGCGTGCGCTTGCTCCGACACGTCGCGCGACAGCCCGAGCAAATGCGTGATCGTACCGGCGTCATTCCGCACGACGGTCAACGTGGTCTCGACCACCAGCCGACCAGATGGCACGTCCGCGACTTCGGTATACGTCAGCGGCACCGACGATGTCATCGCCGCATCGTAGCGCGCGCGCACGACCGCTGCCTGCGCAGCGGGCAACACGTCCTCCGGCACATGCCCGACGACTTCTTCCTCCCGCATCCCGGTGACGCGCAAATACGCGCGATTCACCGACTCCGCCCGGTACACACCGGGCGCCTCGACACGCACCAGAAACAGCAGGTCATGCATGTTGTCCGTCAACATGCGCAGTTGCTGTTCTCGCGAGGACGAGCGCTGCTCGGCCATCGCGCAGGCGGTGACATCGGCGCCCAACAGGTGCAGACAGGATGCATTGCGCGACGTGCCGGACAACGGGCGCAGCGTAAAGTGCAGCACGCGCGCCGGTTCATCGGCATGCGGCTCGTCCATCAGCATGCGCGTCGACGCGCGCCCATCGGCGGCGGCGAGGACAGCCTCGTCCAGCCAGCTGGCCATCGACGCGCGACGCTGCCACCCGGGCGTTCCCGCGAGGGGCATGCCAATGGCGTTCGCGAGCACGACATCGGCGAATGCCAAGGCGCGGCGGTTGGCATCCATCACGGTGCCATCCGGCGCGAGAATCGCGACGAGATCGGGAGTGCTGTGAAAAACGGCGTCGAGGATCGCGAGCCGATCGAGCGGTGCGGGAACTGTCACTGTACTGGCACGGAGTAACACAAATGGGGACGGCGTCGTCCTCCCCAATAGTACAGCGCTAGGGACGAATGCGTGATACGCCGCGTGGAATTGGGGGGGCGAATCGAAATACTGTGACGCATTCATGCGACGCGGCGTCTTACTGGCGATGCGTACCCAATGCCTACTCTTACCTAAACGGACCGTCGCATGGGTGTAATAGCGACGCTCCTCGCCCACGAGCCCCGACTCGCGCGCCTCCGCAGTGCGGCGCGTGACCGGTACCGCTTCGTTCCGTGCGAGGACTGGACGTCTTTGACCCGCGCCTGTGAGCGCGGGCCAATCAATGTGGTCGTCTTCGATCTGTACGTCGACGGCCGAGCGGACTTCGAGCGGGTACGCCAGTTGCGCATCCGAGTGCCGCGCGCAGCCCTCGTGGCCTACGTCGATGTGACGCGCGAACGGGCTCGGGACATGTTCGATGCCGGCCGCTGTGGCATCGATGTGCTCATCGTCGCCGATGAAACGGACACGCCGGCGCTCCTCGCCCAGCTGCTCGATCAGGCCGAGGCGCGGAGCGTCTCCAGCCTCCTCAAGCCGCATATGGCCGGGCTGCGCAGTGTCGTCCGCGACGCGGTGATGCTCTCAGTCACGCGTGCGCACGAACGGCTCACGCCGGACAGCCTGGCCCGCCTCATTGCGGTTTCGCGTCGCCTGCTCTCCAAGCGACTCGAAGGGGCGCTCATGCCGCCGCCGCACCAGCTGCTGACCTGGGGACGTCTTATCGTCGCCGCCAGCATGTTGGAAGACGGGTCACGCAGTGCCGATGGCGTCGCCTCAGCGCTCGACTTTCCCTCGGGCAGCGCGTTCCGGAACACCTGCCAGCGCTATCTCGGCTGCACGCCGCACCAGATCCGGATCCGGGGTGGCGCGTCATGGGTCATTCAGGAGCTGATCGTCAACCGCGAGAAGCGTCGCGACATCGGCCCCGACGAGCACGATTTGTCAGAAAGCGCCGCCGCGTAATTCCCGGTAGTTTGAGGGATGCACGCGCCACGGCCTTTGCATCTCGGGCTCACCGGGAACATCGCAAGCGGAAAAAGTACGGTGGCTCGCCAGCTCGCAGCGCTGGGAGCCACCGTCATTGACGCCGACCTCCTCGCGCGGGAGGCGGTGGCACCCGGCTCCCCCGGATTTCACGCGGTGGTTGAGCACTTCGGGACCGGCGTGGTCACCCCGGCTGGGGACCTCGACCGTGCGGCCCTCCGCCGAGTGGTCTTTCACGACCCCCATGCCCGCGACGCCCTGAATGCCATCGTGCATCCGGCGGTCGCCCGCCTTCGCGATGCCCAGTTCGCGCAGGCTGTCGCCCGCGGGGAGCCCGTGGTCATTTCGGACATCCCGCTGCTCTTCGAGGTCGGACTCGAGCACGCCTTCGACGGGGTCC
The DNA here is from genome assembly GCA_943330235.2 of Candidatus Kuenenia stuttgartensis. GTDB lineage: Bacteria > Gemmatimonadota > Gemmatimonadetes > Gemmatimonadales > Gemmatimonadaceae > Gemmatimonas > Gemmatimonas stuttgartiensis_A. The sequence goes on along the minus strand of CALQGY020000073.1, from coordinate 14,717 downwards.
TGCTGGTCGACGCGCCGGAGCCGCTGCGCCGCGAGCGCCTGATCCGGGACCGCGGCCTGACCGCCGCCGACGCCGACGCGATGCTCGCCGCCCAATGGCCGAGCCACCAGAAACGCATTCAATCCACGTGGGTCATCGACAACGACGCCTCACGTGAGCAGCTTCAAGCACGTGTCGCCGCGTGGTGGCACCTCATCCGCGAATTGGCCGACAGTCGCCGTCCTTCGGCGCCTGCATCCTGACGTCCCGATTTCCCTCGGAGTTCATCGTGTCGAATATCCCCGCCGACCTGCGCTACACCAAAGAACATGAATACGTCCGCTCGACCGATGCCGCCGGCGTCGTGGCGATCGGCATTACGGACTTCGCGCAGGGCGAGCTGGGCGACATCGTGTACGTGGAACTCCCGAAAGTCGGGACGTCGTTCGGTGCACATGCCGTCTTCGGCACCGTCGAAGCCGTGAAGGCCGTCTCCGAGCTGTACATGCCGGTGGCCGGCGAAGTGGTGGAAGTGAACGCCCGCCTGGACGGCGAGCCGGCGCTCATCAACACCGACGCCTACGGCGATGGCTGGATGATCAAGGTGAAGCTGGTCGAGGGCAGCGATGCCGACCTGATGTCCGCCGCGGACTACACCGCGTTGCTCGGCGCCTAATCTCCGCCCCACGATGCAACGAAGGCCTCGAACCGATGCACCGGTTCGAGGCCTTCGTCGTCTGTGTCATCGCACCATCAGCTGGCGGTGATGTACTCCTCAATGGGCGGGCACGAGCACACGAGGTTTCGGTCACCGAAGGCGCTCTCGATGCGACCTACCGTCGGCCAGAACTTCTGCGCGCGCGTCCACGCCGTCGGATACGCCGCCTGCGTGCGCGTGTACGGGCGGTCCCAGCTGTCGCTGGTCACGTGCGCCACGGTATGCGGCGCATGCTTCAGCACGTTGTTCTCGCGATCCATCTCGCCCCGTTCGATCGCGGCGATCTCGTGCCGGATCCCGACCATCGCCTCGATGAACCGGTCGAGCTCGACCTTCGACTCGCTCTCCGTCGGCTCCACCATCATCGTGCCGGCCACGGGGAACGACATCGTGGGGGCATGGAACCCGTAGTCCATGAGCCGCTTGGCCATGTCTTCGACTTCAATCCCCGACGCGCCCTTGAAGCCACGCGTGTCGAGAATGCACTCGTGCGCCACCAGCCCGTTCTGACCACGGTACAGCACGGGATAGTGCGACTCGAGCTGCTTGGCGATGTAGTTGGCATTGAGGATGGCCACCTTCGTCGCGTAGGCCAGTCCTTCGCCGCCCATCAGGCGGATGTAGACGTACGAGATGGGGAGAATGCTCGCGCTGCCCCACGGCGCCGCCGAGACCGCGCCGATCGGCGTGGTGCCACCCGTCGTCACCACGGGATGCGACGGCAGGAACGGCACCAACTGCGGCGCAACGCCGATGGGACCCATGCCCGGGCCGCCGCCGCCGTGCGGGATGCAGAAGGTCTTGTGCAGGTTCAGGTGGCAGACGTCGGCCCCCAGATCACCCGGACGCGAGATCCCGACCATCGCATTCATGTTGGCGCCGTCCATGTACACCTGGCCGCCATGCTCATGGATGATCGCGGTGATCTCCTTGATACGCGCTTCGAACACGCCGTGCGTGGACGGATACGTCACCATCAGCGCGCCGAGATTGGCCGAGTGCTGCTCGGCCTTCGCCCGCAGATCATCCACGTCGATGTTGCCGTCGGCATCAGTCTTCACCACGACGACGCTGAAGCCCGCCATGACCGCGCTGGACGGATTGGTGCCGTGGGCTGACTGCGGAATGAGGCAGACGGTCCGATGATGATCGTTGCGCGCATGATGGTACGCGCGGATGACCAGCAATCCCGCGTATTCGCCCTGCGAGCCGGCGTTCGGCTGCAGTGAGACACCGGCAAATCCGGTGACTTCCGCCAAGTCCTGCTCGAGTTCGCGGAAGAGCGCTGCGTACCCTTCCGTCTGCGACGACGGTGCGAACGGATGCATCTGGCCGAACTCCGGCCACGTCACCGGAATCATCTCGGCGGTGGCGTTGAGCTTCATGGTGCACGATCCCAGCGGGATCATGCCATGCACGAGCGAGAAGTCCTTGGCCTGCAGCGAGAACATGTAGCGCAGCATGTCCGTCTCACTGCGGTGCCGGTGGAACACCGGATGCGTGAGGAACGGCGTCGCGCGCGCGAAGCGTTCGTCGTAGCGTGCATCCGTCTCACCGGCGACATCATCGAACGCGAAGTCGGGAGTATCGCCACCGTTGAAGACCGTCCACAGATCGACGACATCGGCCGGCGACGACGTTTCGTCCAGCGAGAGCGTGAGCGTGCCCGGCTGCAGCACGCGCAAATTGAGATGGTGCGCCGCGGCCAGCGTCAGAATGTCTTCCTGACCATGAGCGCCCACTTCCACGCGAATCGTGTCGAAGTACTGCTCGTGCATGATGGCGAAGCCGAGCTTCTCAAGGCCGGACGCCAGCGTCACCGCCAAGCCGTGGACACGGCGGGCGATGTGCGTGAGCCCTTCCGGTCCGTGATACACCGCGTACATGCCCGCCATCACCGCCAGCAGTACCTGCGCGGTGCAGACGTTGCTGGTGGCTTTCTCGCGACGGATGTGCTGTTCGCGAGTCTGCAGCGCCATGCGCAGCGCCGGCTTGCCCTCGCTGTCGCGCGACACGCCGATGATACGCCCCGGCATCAACCGCTTGTATTCGTCGCGCGTGGCAAAGAACGCGGCATGCGGGCCGCCAAATCCCATCGGCACGCCGAAGCGCTGTGCACACCCGACGGCGATGTCCGCGCCCCACTCGCCCGGCGGTGTCAGCAGACACAGGGCCAGCAGATCCGTCGCCACAATGACCATCGCGCCGACCGCATGGGCCTGCTCCGCCAGCGCGCGATAGTCTGCCACGGCACCATCCGTGCCGGGATACTGCAGCAGCACGCCGAACACCTGCTCGTCGACCGTCAACGTCGCCGCGTCGGTCACTACCACGTGCACGCCACGCGCCTGGGCACGCGACTGCACCACTTCGATGGTCTGCGGGTGACAATCGGCGGCAATCACGAACGTATTGCGCGTCGCACTGCCCTTCGCCGCCAACGCCAACGCCATCGCCTCCGCGGCCGCCGTGCCTTCATCAAGCAGCGAGGCGTTCGCGATCTCCAGACCGGTCAGGTCGATGATCATCGTCTGATAATTCAGCAACGCTTCCAGACGTCCCTGCGCAATCTCGGCCTGATACGGCGTATACGCCGTGTACCACGCCGGATTTTCCATGATGTTCCGCAGGATGACACCGGGCGTGTGCGTGCCGTAATAGCCCATGCCGATGTGCGAACGAAACAGCGTATTGCGCGACGCCATACGCTTGAGCGCAGCCAGCACCTCCGGCTCGCTGCGCGCAGGGCCGGTCGCCAGCGTGTTGCGGAAACGAATGGTTTCCGGAACCACCGCGTCGATGAACGCATCGAGCGATTCATAGCCAAGAGCCGCGAGCATCTCTCGCTGCTCAGCGGCACTGGGACCAATGTGGCGCGGAATGAACGAATCAGCCGCGAAGGACGCCGACGAAGCGGTGCGCGAAGCCATGACCTTCCTCGAGAAACGGGCCGAAGCCCGGGACACGCTGGATAACAGAGCGAACGTGGTAATTTACCGCGGTGAGCATCCAATCGTGGGGTAGCTTCATGCCCGCCCAATGGCGGATGGTCCGCAGCGCGCCGGCCACGGGCGCGCGGAACATGGCCGTCGACGCCACCTTGCTCGAGGCCGCGCGCAGACGCGCCTTCGGGGTGTGGCGCACCTACGCCTGGGCCACGCCCACCGTCTCATTCGGCCGGCACGAGGCCGTTCGCGGCCGATTTGACGCCGACACCCTCGCCCGCGCCGGGCTGGACGCCGTGCGCCGCCCGACCGGCGGTCGGGCGCTGCTGCACGCCGCCGAGGTGACCTACAGCGTGGCCCTGCCGGTGGCAGATAACATCCCCTGGCGCTCGGTCTATCAGGCGGTGAACGCGGTGGTGCTCGAGGCCCTGCACTCCTTGGATGTGAATGCATCACTCGTCCCCGAGGAGGGCGCCCCGCTGCTGCGCCCCGAAGGGCCGGTCTGCTTCGACCAACCCGCGCCGGGCGAGATCGTGGTCCTCCACGCCGGCGTTCGCGCGAAACTCGTCGGCAGCGCTGTCTGGCGTGACCGGGGCGCCTACCTACAGCACGGCAGCATCTTGCTGCAGGACGAGCAGGGGCGTCTGAGCGAGGCCACCATCGGCCACGTGACGACGCCGCCACCGGCCGCATCGCTGGCCACCTGCCTTGCCGTAACACCGTCCTGGGATGCCGTCGCGACCGCGCTGGAGCAGGCCCTCGCGGCATCGGTCGCGCGCGCGCCGGCCCTCGCCGAGGAATGTATCGCCGTGCCAGAGGACGATCTGCTCGACCCGGATGCCATCGCGCAGCACGACGCGCGATTTTGTGACCCGCGGTGGCTCTGGCGCCGATAGCGCTCGGCCAGCATCCTATCGCGCAGCACTTCGGTGGCCGAATGCCACCTCACCGTCTCCCGACCGGTAGTCCATGTCTTCTGTGTCTTCCCGATTTCGTATCGCCGCCGGACGTCTTGCCGGCGTCCTCAGCACCCTCCTGCTCGTCGGGGCCTGCAGCGGCGCCGCTGACCGTGCGGGGGCTGGGGATGGCGCGGGGACGATGATCATCGTCATTCCGGCGGAACCGCATACGCTCTTCCCACCGCGCGCGAATGGCACGCAAGACTTGGCGGTCGTCGCCTCCGTCTTCGATCGCTTGGCGGAAATCGGCCCCGACCTCTCGACCAATGGCGATGCCGGCTTCACGCCGCGCCTCGCCACCGGGTGGCGCTGGGCGCCCGATTCGCTGTCCATCGCGTTCGCGATCGACCCGCGGGCCCGATGGCACGATGGCGTGCCGGTTCGCGCCGCCGATGTGCAGTACACGTTTCACGTCTACACGGCCGAGACCGTGGCCAGCGAAGCACGCTCCCTGCTGGGCAACATCGACTCCGTGTCGGTGCAGGATTCGCTCACGGCCGTCTTCTGGTTCAAGCGCCGCACGCCGCAGCAGTTCCTCGATGCGACGTACCCCATGTTTATCCTGCCGTCGCACCTGCTCGCGGCGCTCCCCGATTCGGCGCTGGTGAACGCGCCGTTCGGACGAAGCCCAGTGGGAACCGGCCGCTTTCGTTTCGCCAAGTGGGATGCCGGCACTCGCCTCGAGATCATCGCCGATACGGCCAACGCCCGCGGTCGCGCCAAGCTGGATCGCGTGATCTGGACCTTCGTCAGCGACTTCGGGGCGGCCACCGTCGCGCTCTTCGCCGGTGAAGCCGACTTCTTCGAGCAGATCCGCCCCGAGAATGTGGCGCAGGTGATCAGCACGCCCGCGTTGCGGCTCGAGAACAACCTGCCGCTCGTCTACGGCTTCCTCGGCTTCAACGTGCAGGCCCGACGCGCCGCGGCGGGCCAGCCGGGCGCGCCGCATCCCGTGTTCGGGGACGTGCGCGTCCGACGCGCACTCGCCATGGCCGTCGATCGCGAGCGTATGGTGCGCACGACGCTCGACAGCATCGGCATGGTCGCCTTCGGCCCCGCGCCCCGCGTGCTGATCCCCGATACCAGTGCGCTGCGCCCGCTGGCCTACAATCTCGCCGCCGCCAAGGCGCTGCTCGACAGCGCCGGCTGGACCGATCGAAACGGTGATGGCATTCGCGAACACGACGGACAGACGCTCGCGTTCGAATTACTGGTCCCGAGCTCCAGCGCCACGCGCACCCGGTTGTCCGTGCTGCTGCAGGCCGCGCTCAAGGAGGTCGGCGCCGACGTCACGCTGCAGTCACTCGACCCCGCCGCGCTGGGGCCGCGCATCGACGCGCGCAACTTCGACGCGTACATGGGGGGATGGCAGGTGAACCCCGGGCTCCAAGGCATGCGCCAGACGTGGATGACCAAGGGCAGCTCGAACTATCAGGGCTATCGCAATGCGGCATTCGACGCGGCCGTTGATGGCGCCCTGACGTCGTTTGATGCCGCCCAAAGCCGCGCGTTCTTCACCAAGGCCTTCCAGCTGGCCATCGATGACGCGCCCTCCATTTGGCTCTACGAGCAGCGCTCGCCCGTCGCGGTGAATCGACGCATTCGGACCGCGCCCCTGCGTGCCGACGGCTGGTACGCCAATCTCGCGGACTGGTCCGTCGATCCCGCGCAGCGGATCGCGCGCGACAAGATCGGGCTCGGAGGCGGGCGCTGACCGCCGCGCACCACGCCTCACACAACGCCGGCTCACGCAGCACGCTCGCACGGCTCGTCGGCCGCGCACTGCAGTGCGTGCTGGTCGTGGTGATCGCGTCCAGCACCGCGTTCGCGTTCCTGCATCTGGCCCCCGGCGACCCCATCTCGGCACTCGGTGAATCGGCCAGCGTGCCGCCGGCGCTCCGCGCACAGTGGCGCGCCGAACAGGGATTCGATCAGCCCATCGGTGTGCAATACGTCCGGTGGCTGGGTCACGTCGCGCAGGGGGACTTCGGGCAGTCCAGCTCACAGCAACGCCCCGTCGCCGACGTGCTGCGCGAGCGCCTCCCGAACACGCTGCTCCTCATGGGGCTCGCGCTCGCGGCCAGTCTGGTATTCGGATCTGCGCTCGGCGCGTGGCAAGGCGCGCGCGCCGGCACGCGCGCCGATCGCGCGATCTCGTCGGTCGCGCTCGTGATATATGCCGTGCCTGAGTTCGGCCTCGCGCTGCTACTGCTCTTCCTCTTCGACTATCGGCTGCATTGGCTGCCAGCGTCCGGCATGGTCGATGCCGCGATGTATGACAGCCTCCCGTCGGGCCTTCAACTCATCGATCGGCTCCGGCATCTCGCGCTCCCGTGGGCATCGCTCACCCTCGTTGGCACCGTCATCTTCGCGCGCTATCAGCGCGCCACCATGCGCGAGAGCCTCTACGAGTCGTTCGTGCGCACCGCGCGCGCCAAGGGGCTCCGCGAGCGCGCCGTACGGCGGCACGCCTGGCGCCATGCGCGATTGCCGCTGGTGACCATGGCCGGCCTGTTCTTTCCGGCGCTCCTCACCGGCGCCGTATTCGTCGAGCGTGTCTACGGCTGGCCCGGGATGGGGAGCGCGCTGCTCGATGCGGTCAACAAGCGCGACTACGCGCTCGTCAGCGCGTGCGTGATCGTGGGCAGCGCGATGACTGCGCTGGGCAGTCTGCTCGCGGATGCCGTGCGCAGCGTCATGGATCCTCGCCTGCGCACCACCGCATGAGCCGCACCACACGCAGCGGCACGTCGCGACAGCGCATGAGCGTCACGACGTGACCCAACTCCGCACGCCACGCCACGGGCAGTGGCAATGGCCGCTCGTGCTCCTGACGATACTCGTGATGGTGGCCCTCGTGGCCCCGTGGATCGCGCCGCATTCGCCTGATGTGCAGCGCAACTACGACATCCTGGCCAATCAGGCGCCGTCGGCCACTTATCCGTTCGGCACCGATCCGTACGGGAGGGACGTGCTCAGCCGAGTCCTCTACGGCGCGCGCGTCTCGCTCTCACTAGCCTTCGCGGCCGTGGCGCTGGCGTTGCTCCTCGGCACGACCTACGGGGCGACGGCAGGGCTGCTGGGCGGCGCCGTCGATCGGTGGCTGATGCGCGCCCTCGATGTAGCGCTCTCGCTGCCGCGACTCCTGCTGCTGCTCGCCGTCACCGCCTTCTGGCCGCATGTGTCGCTCTTTGCCCTCATCGTCCTCCTCGGCACCACTGGCTGGTTCGATGTGGCGCGCCTGGTGCGTGGCGAGGTGCAGGCACTGGCAGAGCGCGATTTCTTGGTGGCCGCCCGCGCGACCGGCGTGCCGCGGCGGCGGGTGCTCTGGCGGCATGTCCTGCCACATCTCGTCCCCCTGCTGGTCGTCAGTGCCTCGCTGAATGTCGCCAGCACCATCGCGCTCGAAGCCGGCTTGAGCTATCTCGGACTCGGCGTGCAGGATCCGACGCCCAGCTGGGGCACTATTCTTCGTGATGGATCGGGTGTGCTCGACAGCCACTGGTGGCTGACGCTGTTCCCCGGTCTCGCCACGATTCTCGCCATTATGGCCTGCCACGCGCTCGGCGATGCCTTGCGCGATCTCTTCGCCATGGATCAGGTTCCCGCGTGACCGTTCCCCTCCCTGTGTCCAGTTCTAACGCCCTCGCCGCCGCTGCGGCCCACGACCCGCTGCTGGCCGTGCACGCGCTGCGCGTCACCTTTCCGGCCGACGGCGGCACCGCGCGCGCCGTGGATGGCGTGTCGTTTACCGTGGAAGCCGGCGAAACCGTCTGCGTGGTCGGTGAATCGGGATGCGGGAAATCCATGACCGCCCTCTCGCTCCTCCGCCTCGTGCCGCCGCCGGGCCGCATCGAGGCCGGCAGCGCCATTCGGTTCGCGGGCGACAATCTGCTCACCCTCGGCGACGAGCCGCTGCGCGCGATCCGCGGACAGCAGATGAGCATGATCTTTCAGGAGCCGATGACGGCGCTGAATCCGGTGCTCACCGTCGGCGACCAAATTGCCGAAGTCGTGCGCGTGCACACATCGGCCTCGCGGCGCGAGGCATGGGACCGCGCCGTCGCGATGCTGCGCGATGTCGGGATCGCCGACCCCGCCGAGCGCGCGAAGCAATATCCGCATGAGCTGTCGGGCGGCATGCGCCAGCGCGTCATGATTGCGATGGCCCTCGTGCTCGAGCCGAAGCTCGTCATCGCCGACGAGCCCACCACCGCGCTCGATGTCACCATCCAGGCGCAGATTCTCGAGTTGCTGCGCGCCCAACGTGACCGCACCGGGCTCGCGTTGCTGCTCATTACGCACGACCTCGGCGTCGTGGCCGAAATGGCCTCGCGCGTCCTCGTCATGTACGCGGGGCAGATCGTGGAAGAGGCGCCCGTTGAGGCGCTGTTCGCCACCCCGTCGCACCCCTACACCGAAGGGCTGCTCGCCGCCGTACCGCGCCTCGATCAGATCGGCGGGCGCCTGCGCACCATCCCAGGCACAGTGCCGCCCTCCACCGAATGGCCTACCGGCTGTCGGTTCCGTGCGCGCTGTGCCTACGCGTTCGACCGCTGCGCGCACGAAGAGCCGGCGCTCCTGCAGGTGGGGAATGCCCATCGCGCGCGCTGCCATCTCGTGCAAGAACCGGAGCGCCGTTCCATGTCCGCGACCTCAAACGCCATGGCATTGCCGGAGGCCAGCTCGTGACCCCGCCCTTGGTCAGCGTGCGGAACCTCACCAAGCATTTCCCCATCCGACGCGGATTGCTGCAGCGCGTGGCGGGAGCCGTGAAGGCGGTGGACGGCGTGTCGTTCGATATCGCGCCGGGCGAAACGCTCGCGCTCGTGGGTGAATCGGGGTGCGGCAAGACCACGACCGGTCGCGCCGTGCTGCGCCTCGTGGAACCGACGGCCGGCGAGATCACCTTCGACGGCATCGACGTGCGCGCGCTCCGCGGTGAGCCGCTGCGCACGCTGCGCCGTCGCATGCAGATCGTCTTTCAGGATCCCTTCGGCTCGCTCAACCCACGCATGACGGTGGGCGCCGCCATCAAGGAGGGCCTCCTCGTGCACAACATCGCGCGCGGCGCCGACGCCGATCAACGGGTCGCGCACTTGCTCGACGAAGTCGGCCTGCGCGCCGAATACGCCGACCGCTATCCGCACGAGTTCTCCGGTGGTCAGCGCCAGCGCATTGGCATTGCGCGTGCACTGGCCGTGGAACCGTCGTTCATCGTCTGCGATGAGCCGGTATCGGCGCTCGATGTCAGCGTGCAGGCACAAGTCGTCAACCTCCTGCGCGATCTGCAGAAGGAACGCGGCCTCGCGTATCTGTTCATCGCGCACGATCTCGCCGTCGTTGCGCACATGGCGGACCGGGTCGCCGTCATGTACCTCGGACGCATCGTCGAACTGGCCTCACGCACCCAATTGTTCGCCACGCCGCGCATGCCGTACACGCAAGCGCTGCTGTCGGCGGTGCCCGTCCCCGATCCCACCGCGAATCGACGGCGCATCGTCCTCGCGGGCGAGCCCCCGTCGCCGGCCAATCCGCCCAGCGGCTGCGTCTTCCATCCGCGCTGTTCGCATCCCGACAAGGATGCGGCGTGCACCCGCATCGTCCCGCCGCTTGAAGAGAAAGCCCCCGGTCACTTCGTGGCCTGCCTCAAGCACCCCGTCACTCACCTCTCATCCAACGCGCCGTGACGCCTCCCCCGCTGCATCCGGATTCGTCGGTGTCGCACCCCGCCAACGACCGCGCGTTCTTCGGTCATCCGCGCGGACTCGGTCTGCTCTTTATGACCGAAATGTGGGAACGCTTCTCGTTCTATGGCCTGCGCCCGTTGCTGGTGCTGTTCATGGCCGCTGCACTCGCCGACGGCGGTTTCGGCTTCGATCGGCCCGCCGCATCGGCCATCGTCGGCATCTACGCCGCGTCGGTATATCTCGCCTCACTCCCCGGCGGATGGATCGCCGACCGCTGGCTCGGACTGCGTCGCGCGATTTTGATCGGCGCCGTGCTCATCACCTCGGGGCACCTGTCCATCGGCATCTCCGGCATGGCCGGCGCCGGTGTCGGCAAAATCTTTTTCTTCCTCGGTCTGATCCTGATCGTGCTCGGCACCGGTCTGCTCAAGCCGAACATTTCCGCCATGGTCGGCGATCTGTATCCGCAGGGTGGCGCGCGTCGCGATGCCGGCTTCTCGATCTTCTACATGGGCATTAACTCCGGCGCCTTAATCGGACAGCTGGTCACCGGGTATCTGGGGGAACGGGTGAGCTGGCACTGGGGCTTCGGCGCCGCCGGCGTCGGCATGCTCTTCGGCCTCCTCCTGTTCTGGCTCAAGGCGCGTTCCGTCCTCGGCCCCATCGGCGAGGACATCGTGCGCGATCCGGATCCAGCGGTGCAAGCGAAACGCGAAAGCACCGTCCGCGCATACACATTCGGCGGACTGGGCGTGCTCGCGCTCGTCTTCGTACTCGCCAGCGCCGGCATGATCACGCTCAATCCGCAAGCGATCGGCGGCGTGATGACCTTCGTACTCGTCGGCATCGCCGTTGCGTTCTTCGGCTTCCTCTTCGCGTTCGGTGGCCTCACGCGCGACGAGAAGCTGCGGTCGGGGGTGATCTTCGTCCTCTTCGTGTTCGCGGCGATCTTCTGGGCCGCATTCGAGCAGGCCCCCACGTCGCTGCAACTCTTTGCCAACGACTTCACCGACCGGTCGCTCTTCGGATTCCAGATCCCGGCCACCTGGTTTCAGACGATCAACTCGGCGTTCATCATCGCGTTTTCGCCGCTCTTCGCCGCCCTCTGGTTGCTGCTCGCGAAGCGGAACATCGATCTCTCAAGCCCCACCAAGTTCGCGCTGGGCCTCGCGCTCGCCGGCGTCGGGTTCCTCATCATGATCTTCGCCGCCAATCGCGTGGTCGCCAGCGGCGGCTCCGTGCTCGTGTCACCGTGGTGGTTGATCATGAGCTACATGTTCCAGACCATGGGGGAGCTGTTCGTGAGCCCGGTCGGTCTGTCGTCCATGACCAAGCTCGCGCCGCGCCGCTACGTGGGACAGATGATGGGCATCTGGTTCCTCGCCACATCGGTCGGCAATCTCGTGGCCGGACTCGTCGGCGGACACGTCGATCCCACGAAGCTCGATCAGACGCCGCTCGTCTTCACGGGCACCACGATCGCGCTGTTCGGTGCGACGGCGATTCTGGCACTGATGATCATCCCCATCCGGCGCATGATGGCCGACGTGCGGTAACTCACACGACGGATACGACCACGACGACGGCCACGACTACGGCCACGAGAATAAGCTGCTCGGTACGGCCTGCTCCCGCGCGGTGAGAACATCGCGCGGTTCCTGCCAGAACACACGCGTCCGGTCGTCGTTCGAGATACGCACTTCGAAGCGCTTGTGCCGATCATCACCGATGGGCATCGCCACATCCACGCGCCAGAGACGGCGCGAGCGCGGGGGAATCGCCGCCAGCAACGACACGCCGGCGGCGCCGCGCCAGGGAGTCGTCACGGAGTAGGCCACGCTGTGCTCTCCCCACAGCTTGCCCGCTTCGGCAAACCACGCGACACCCACGTCGGCCACGTTCAAGCGCGACGGAATCACCAGACGCTGCTCCGCACGCACCACCAGACGTTCGGCACCCGCGTCGCGGGAGTTCCGGTGCCCCAGCAGACCACCCTGATGGTCGGCAAGCGTCAGCTGAAACGGCGTGCGCATATCGCGTCCCGAACTCCATTCGCTCGACAGCAGCGTGAGCTGATGCACCGCGGGCCGGAAGTACCACGCGACGCGCCCACTCACGACGTGATTCTCCCAGGTGCGCGTGCCGCGATCATTGCGCGCCTCCCCCACGAATTGCGCGCCGAGAAAAGATTTCGGTCCGCCCACGCCGCCGTACAGATCGGCCGCCATGAAGCGATCCCGGTCGCGCGCGCTGCCGATGGGGATCGACTGTCCGTAGACGGTCCCGACTTGCACACCGACACGCACGTCCTGCGCGCCCGTCAAGGCGTCGAATCCCTGTACCGGCGTGAATTGCAATCGGCGAATGCCAAGCAGCGCGTTGGCCCGCACCACATTCTGTCGACGGAATTTCACCCCGAGCGGCAGGCCGACATCAGGATGAAATCCATCGCGCTCGATCACGATGGTGTTCGAGTCCACGCGCGATCGCGATTGGATGAGGGACAGCCCGGCCAACCGGAGACGTCCCATCGAGCCACTGCGCGTGATGGCGCCAAGCACGGCGCTCTGGCGCGTGACATTCACCGCGTTGCCCGGGCCATCGGGGCGCCGGAATCCTTGGTAATCGCGCGTACCGTCCAACGCGCCGATGAAGGCGAAGCGCTGCAGATCGGTATAAAACGGGCGGATCACTTCGGCCCGCATCTCTTGGCCGCGCGGGTGCCGCTCCCCAACCAGGCGCAGTTCATTGCGTCCGCCGGCGAACTGATAGTCCGTGTATCGCGCACCTAACACGTCGTGGTAGGCCAGCCCGTCACGCCACTCCACCGACACGAGTCGCGCCGAGCCGCCCAGATTCGATTCCCCGAATCGGACACCGCGTACAATCGGCGCAATCGTATTGAACGACGGCTCGAACATCGTGCTGAATTCGTCGCGGGTCTCCACTTCCAGACGGACACCGCCGGCCTCGTCATCAAACACGCGGATCCGCGCATCGACCAGATACGGCTGCGCACGCAGGATGCGCTCCGACTCCGCGCGACGGATCTGATTGCACGGCTCCCCCGCATGCAGCAGCAGGTAGCGCCGAATCACCTCGTCGTTCGTCGTCGTGTGCATCGTCTTCGCCGCGCGGCGCAGAAACTCGAAGCGCTTCGGCAGACGATCCGTATACGGCGGCTGCGTGATGATCACGATGTCGCTGATCCGCTGTCCGGCGCAGCCGGTGATCGGCAGCCGGCCTCGACTCGAGACGGGCTGCTGTCGCACGCTGTCCGGCCGCGCGTTTTGCCCCTGCACGGCGACGCACGGGACCAGCAACACCAAGAGTGCCGCCCAGACGGGGTGCCGACGTGTCATTTACCCAGACGGCGCTTGAGATCGGCCAGCCGCGACTCGGCGTTCGCCTCTTTTTCGGCGCGCGTACGACGCGTTGGCGCCGTGCCGGTGTCGCTGGCCGTTCGCTCCGCGGTCGCCAGCGGATCGTCCATCGGCAGCGCGTCCACCTCCCCCCGCGCCGATGCGTCCGGCGACAACCCGCCCAACGGGTCCCCCGCAGCGAATCCCGACATCGCCGTCCGGAGTTGCACCGACATCGCGTCGTACTCCCGCTCGACCATCGTCAGTTCCTGCTGCTGGACCATCTGCTTCGTCTCAAGCATCGCCACGCGTTCTGCATGCTGCGCGGCAAATCGTTCGGCGATCGCCACCGTCTCCGCGTCACCGATCTGGGCCGCGAGCCCCAAGCGGCGGCGCACCGTTTCCAACTCAGCGCGTTCAGCGGTCAATCGCGCGTCAGTCTGACGCGCCGCCGCCTGCAGCTCCACCATGGCCAGCTTCGCGTGCATCAAGGCGTCGCGCATGGATGACGTCACGCGCCGACGCTCCTCCGGTTCGAGACGGTTCCCGACACCGCGTAACGCGTCACGAAGAGGTTCAAACATGCGGCAAAGCTCGCGCAGGGACGAAAAGTGGGCAACTGGTGACAAGCGATCAGTCCTGCGTACACCGCAACGCGTCACGGATCGGCCGTAAGAGCCATTCCCGTGATCCGCGCGTCTCTCTCGAGCCCAAGCAGCCCCTCCAGCAGCCTCGGGTCGTCCGGCAGCCCCTCAGGCCCAGCATCCCACGTCGCCGCCGCCAGCGCCCGCCGTGGGCCGTCGGTCTCGGACGGTGTGCCACGCAGCCGCACCACCCACCGGCGGTCGCCCAGACGCCCCAGAGGCCGGATTTGGTCGAGAAACACGCGCTTCCTCGCAATTCATCGGGATCGCATGCGCTTCGGAGGGCGCATCCTCACCCGTGAAGGGCTGCTCTCTGTTATTATCGGACGCATACCTTTGCGTCTGCGGTTCATCCGATCGTCGCTTCGTCCTTCCGCCCTGCCCTGTGCTCTACCTCGCCATCCCCGCGCACAACGAGGT
>CALQGY020000072.1 GCA_943330235.2 Candidatus Kuenenia stuttgartensis | reverse complement strand
TGCTGAAAACAGCTATTGAGTTGTGGTGGTATCCTGATGTTTCCCGCTCTTCCGCGCGTTTCCGTGCAAGGCAGTGTTGCGGGAAGCACACTGGAACCGCTTTGCGCGGAAACGCACTGAAAAAGCTGGAAAGAACGGGATACTGCTGAACAGTGCGATTGAGTTGTGGTGGTATCCTGAAGTTTCCCGTTCTTCCGCGCGTTTCCGTGCAAGGCAGTGCGAGGCCGTCCCAAGCGGTTGCAGGTCGCGCGCGCAGCCCAGCTAGAAGCTGTACGTCAGCCCGCTCGAGAAGAACGTGTCCGTGGTCTTGAGCGGCACGTTGTTGCGTGTCGGTGGCTGTGAGTTGTAGCGCACCACGTACATCACTTTCATGTTGAGTCGCTTGACGAGCGGCGCCACCACCGAGCTCTCGCTGTTCAGCAGATACGATTTCGTTTCGCTGACACTCGGCAGGTACTCGGCCGACTGCTGAAAGAATGCCGTCTCGGCAAAGCGGTGCCGGTAGTCCATCGCGCCGCGCGCTGCGGGAAAGTTGCGCTTGAAGATGGAGCTGGTGCCCGGTGAGAGCTGCTGCTGAAACGCCGAGCCGCCCAGTGCCACGTTGAGCTTGTTGTTCGCCGCGTCGATGGCCTTGATGTCCATCCCCATGCCTTCCTCGAAGCGACCCGAAATGCCCTGCAACGCATTCCGGTCATACCGCGTCGCGACGAACATGCCGAACCGCCGCGCCAGACGGCGCTCGCCGCGAAATCCGCCGTTCCAGAAGTTCGCGTTGACCCTGTCGTTGGCCTTGCCGTAGAAGAACGCCAAGTCCTGCGCGACCGCCCACCCCTTCATGCTGTAGCGCAGCTTGTTCGTAATGTTCGTCGTGGTGGCTTTCGAATTGCCCGTCGTCTGCGAGAATCCGAGCGACACGGACCCGGTGAACGGGTTCTTGGGTGCGGACGCAGACGCAGACGCAGACGCAGACGCGGACGCGGACTGCGCGCTGAGCGCGACGGGCGCGAACGTGATGGCCATCGACATCACGGCCACGCGTTGTACTCGCGAAAGAAAACGACGAAGCGACATGCGCATTCCATGGTGGACGTCGAGTGCGGTCGACGTCCACCATAGCATCATCAATGCTTGATGAACGTCCCTTGCTGCAGTTCACGCATGGCGGTTCGCAGTTCGTCTTGCGTGTTCATCACAATCGGGCCGTGCCACGCCACCGGCTCCTTGATGGGCGCGCCGGAGACGAGCAAGAAGCGAACACCGTGCGGACCGGCCGTGACCACCACTTCGTCACCGGTGTCGAACAAGACCAGCGAGCGGTTGCCACTCATATCGCGAACGAGATCATCATCGTTGCCCGCCGTCCGCTCCGTCAATACGCCGATATTCGGTGACGCGTGCCGGAAGGTGGCGGTGCCTTCGAAGATGTAGGCGAATGTACTGCGATAGGCGTCCACGGGGAGTGATGTGCGCACACCGGCCGGCACCGTCACGTCGAGGTACACCGGATCAGCGGCGATCCCATCCACAGGCCCCCGCTTCCCCCAGAATTCGCCGCACACCACACGCACCGTCGTGCCGTCATCGTCGGTAACCTCCGCGATCTCGGCGGACTTCACATCCTGATAGCGCGGCGCCGTCATCTTGAGCGATGAGGGCAGATTGGCCCACAGCTGAAACCCGTGCATACGACCGTCCGGTGCCCCCATGGGCATCTCGTGGTGCACAATGCCGCTGCCAGCGGTCATCCACTGCACGTCGCCCGCGCCCAGCATGCCGCGGTTACCCAGGCTGTCCGCATGCTCCACGTTGCCGGCCAGCACGTACGTGATGGTCTCGATGCCACGATGCGGATGCCACGGGAAGCCCGCGCGATACTGCGCGGGAATGTCGTTGCGGAAGTCGTCAAACAGCAGAAACGGATCGGTTTCGGTGGTGTTATTGAACCCGAATGCCCGATGCAGGTGAACCCCAGCCCCTTCCATGGTGGGCTGGGCCTGCACGATGCGCTTGACTGGACGAATGGACACGAGATCTCCGAGGACTTGATGATCTAGCTTATTGCTGAGAGATCGACAGGTCCAGTGGCGATCAGATCGCGGTCTTCAACGCCTTGATGCCCGTGGCGTCGTTGTCCGTCTCCGAATCGAGCGTGAGGATCGCGCGGTCGTCGAGCAGTTTCCGCGCCGTCTCGATGGCGTATGCCGTGTAGCCGGTGGCGTCCGCCGACACGACGGGGGAGGAGGACGGCGTGTACCGGGCGTAGCGGAAGGGATGGTCGCGCATGGGATCGGTCCGATGAAGGATGGGCGGTATAGCCACGTCGAACGGCGCCAACACCGAGGGACGGCTGGTATGACGCTCAGACAGTGCAAAGACCGTTCCATCACGAACGCGGTTCGCAACTAGTTGAAAAGAAACGGGTTACCTCGCGATCGCCCCTGCACGCGCCCACCCATGCGCGCCCCCGCGCGGCCATCGTTGCCCCGCAGGCTCGGCAGGAAACACCGCCTGTGCCGCCGACAGACCGTTCAGCCCATCAGCAGGAGACTCGCGTTCCCGTCTGCTTGAGGCGGAAGCGGCGGTGGTGGCGCCTCGCCAAAAATGTCGCGCGAACGAAGCACGGAATCGACGGCCGCGAGGGCGGCCGCAAGCTCGCTCTCCATTTTCCCCAGCTGCCAGCGGAAGAGCGGCAGGGCAATCGCCAACACGCCCGCGCCCACGACCAGTGCACTCCCCAGCACTGGGCCCAGCAATGCCATGCCCACCATGGCGAACGCTTTTTTCGCGATGGCACCGCTGATCACCGCGGCACAGACGCTTCCGCCGCCCGCGAAAATGGAGGAGACCGCGATGTTGGCGCCAAGGCCAGGCCGCAGGTCCACCTGCATACTCACCTCACACCGGCTTGCATCGCCGGGCACGGGGGCGAGGGTGACACGGACCTCCTTCGCGTTCAGGCCGTAGCGCGTGTATGTCCACTTGTAGCTGCCGTCCAGCATCGCCGGCACATCGAAGGCCAGCACGCCGCCGTCGAGCGGGTGTCCGCCTAGCGTGTCGCGCAGCGTGAGGAGATACGGCGCCGACTGCAGGGCGCGGCCCAGTGCCGGGAGGACGACGCGAGCAGGGTGACGGAAGATCCGCGCGACCGAGAGCGTGCGCTGCGTCGTGCCGAGCAGTCGGGTCGCCAGACGATCCTTCCACGCCGGCACGGCCATGCGCTGGGCCGCATTCGGCGATGCCTTGATCTCCGCCAGTGCCAGCGCCACGTAGCGATGGGAGATGCCAGCCTCCGCGGCCGCCGCCTCCACGTCCCGTAGACGATATGCATCCGTTGGGATGGCTGCCTCGCTCGCGTCGAAGCCGACCGCGGCTCCGGTCGGCGCGGATACCCCTGGGGTGAGCTGTCGGGAGCCCTGCGTTGCGCGCACGCGTGCCTCGAGACGTGACGCCGCCTCGGCTTGCAGTTCGGCCGCGCGCCGCCACACGGCCATCGCGTCGTCGCCGGAGATGATTGCCGTCGTCCCCTCGGCGCGTGCCTCGAGTTCCGCATCAGAAAGGGCTCTGGCCAGTGCTTCTGCCAACGCCTCACCAGACGCGAAACGATCGGCGGGGCGCTTACACAGGCAGCGGTCAATCACCGCGGCCAACGCCGCCGGCACGTGCGGCGCCACCGAACGCAGCGACGGCGGTTCCTTGGTGGCGTGGGCTACCAGAATCGCTTGCGGCGACTGTCCTTCAAATGGCAGCCGTCCGCTGAGCGCGAAGAATCCAACGCACCCCAGCGCGTACAGATCGCTGCGACCGTCCAATGGCTCGCCGCTGGACTGCTCGGGACTCATGTAATGGACGGTCCCAAGGACGTAGCCGTCCTGCGTCAGCGCGGGGTTGAAGTCCGCGCGCGCGATACCGAAATCCGTCACGATCGCGCGACCACTGCTCCGTTCCAGCAGGATGTTCTCCGGCTTGATGTCGCGATGGACGATGCCGCGCGCGTGCGCGTAGGCGAGGGCCCATGCGACTTCGCGCAACACGCGCACCACCTCATCGCCGGCCAGCGCGCCGCGATCGCGAACGCGGTCGCCCAGCGTCTCGCCGTCGACAAACCCCATCGCAAAAAATGCGAAGCCCCCAATGTCGTCCGCACGATGCACCGGGACGATATGCGGGTGCGAGAGTTGAGCCGCCATTCGCGCTTCCCGCAGAAACCGCTCACGGGTTTCCTGCTGCTGGGCCAGCGCCGGCGGGAGCACCTTGAGCGCCACCTGACGATCGAGCCGCACGTCGCGCGCCAGCAGCACGATCCCCATTCCACCTCGACCGAGCTCGCGATCGATCGTGTATTGGCCCTCGAGGGCATTGCTCAGCGATTCGAACTCGCCAGACGGCGACGGAACCTGCAGGGTGGAGGTCATACCGGAAAATACGATCCGTCAGCACGCGAGTTCCAGCGACCACACCCAATTCATTGTGCGCCAAACAACCCGGGGGGCGAGACGCCGTAGCGCCCCGCCCCCCGAACCGACCGATCGCGTGCCGACGCTACTTCGTCGGGTCCAGCATCGCCTTGATCTGATCGCGCGCATCGCTGAGGTGCGCACGCGAGACACGGTCGCTGGTGCGGCCGATGGCGGCGGCGAGCTCGCCGTCGAGCGTCCGCATTTCGTCCTTCAGCATGGGGCGGAAGTCGCGCGTGTTGTTTGAGCCCAGTCCCAGCAGCTGGGCAATGGCGGCGTCCTGCGCCGACGCGGGGGCCGGCTTGATCTTCGAGGCCATGGCTTCGATGTACGTGGCCTGCAGGCGGCGACGATACGCGTCGATCGGCGCGCCGCTGTAGATCTCCTTCCACAAGCCGCGACGGAGATCGGTGAGCATCTCGCCCAGCGAATACACGTCGCTCTTGTTCGCCGTGACGGCCTCGAACTCCACCATGCGCTGCAGCTTCGCGTTGGCGACCAGCGCCGACAACGTGCGGGCCTGTGCCCCGCTGACGCGATTGATGTTGCCGTCCGACTCAATCTTGCGGAGGATGTCCGGCTTGATCATCGCGGTGGGCGTCGTGAACACCTCGTCGTTGAGGAACTTCACGGCCGCCTTCTGCCGAGCGCGCGGCACGGCGGTCCACACCGGTCCGCTCTGGCTCACCGCCTTTTCCTGCTTGTTCAATCCGCCCACGACGCGCGTGACGTGCTGCGCTTCGGTGGCCCACTGACTGAGCACGCCCTGATACGTCTCGCGCAGCAGCGAGTAGTCGGCGGTCTTGTCGGTGGTGGAGGCAGGAACCACGAGATCCACGATGCGGCGCAGGTTCTTGAAGCCGAGCCCCGTGGACTTCACGGCGTCGGCATCACCGATGGCCTCGGACTGTTCGCCCGGATCGACGGCACCGCCGCCGAAGCGGTACCACGGCACCGTGTCCTGCATACGCGCCCAGCTGTCGAGCGTGGCCTTCTCGTCCTCGGGGCGCTTGGCGCCGGCGATGGGCGAGTAGCCCCACTTCACTGCGAACATGTCGTACGGGCCAACCTTGGGCACGAGATCACCCAGCGCGATGCCGTCTTCCGGCTGTGCGATGTAGTTGAAGCGCGCGTAGTCCATGATAGACGGCGAGTGCCCCATCTTCGCGACCCACGTCTTCGAGCGGATCGAATCGACGGGGTACATGGAGCTGCCCTTCATGTTGTGCGGGAAGCCGAGCGTGTGACCGACTTCGTGCGCCGCAACGAACTGAATCAGCCGTCCCATGAGCGAATCGGGGAACGGGAACGTCTGCGCGCGCTTGTCGAGATGGCCCACCTGCGAGAAGTACCAGTCGCGCTGGAGGTCCATGACGTTGTGGTACATCTGCACGTCGGCGTCGAGAATTTCACCGGTGCGCGGATCGGTGACGCTCGGTCCGACGGCGTTGGCCACCGGGCTCGGGAGCCAGCGGATCATCGCGACCGTGGCGTCTTCACCGGAGAAGTCGGGATCGCTGGGCGCTTCGCCTGCGACAATCGCCTTCGCAAAGCCGGCCGCTTCGAACGCCGGCTGCCACTCTTCGATGGCGCGCTTGATCCACGGCTGCAACCACTTCGGCGTGGCCGGATCGACGTAGTAGGTGATGGGCTTCTTGGGCACGCAGAGGTTGCCGACCTTCTGGTCGGAGCACTCCAGGCGCCAGCGCGCGATGTACCGGCGCGGCACCACACGCTGCTCGGCCGATCCGAAGTCCGTCTTGGACTCGCCGAAGAAGCCGACGCGCGCATCCTGGAAGCGCGGCATCATGGGGTCGTCGGGGAGGCGCACGATGGAGAACGTGTACGCTTCAGTGGTGGAACCGGCGCCGCCGCCCAGGTTCAGGCCGGGGATGGCAATGCCGCCGCCGGCGCCACGCGTGAAGGTCTGCGTCGCGGTGACATTCACGTTGCGCGCAAACGCGGCGAACTTCTCGACGAACGAACGCGTCGCATCGACGTTCACGCGCTGGCCGCCGCCGGCGAATTCCTGCACGCCGCCGGTGAACATGCGCGTCACTTCCACCACGGCCGCGCTGTCCTTGCCGTACGCTTCCACGTTGAACGCGGCCAGGATCGGATAGAACTCAATGAGCGACATCGCGCGCGGCGATTCGCGCGTGCTGTCGGTGGAGACGTTGTTGTAGTTGATGTCGCGCATGAAAATGCGATTGTCGCGACGCTCAAAGCGGATCACGCGGTCGGGACCGAGCGTGCCGTTAATGCCGATGCCGGCCGGCGTGCCCGCGAGCACGGTGGTGATGACGAAGTCCTTGCCGAGTTCCTTGGCGGGGATTTCGAAGTAGAGACGCGATCCGATCTGGTGCACATCGAACACGCCCTTCTTGGTCTTGGACTTAGGCGTAATGACCGTGGCGTACGGACGCGGCGTGGGGTCACCACCGCCACCACCCAACGCGCCCGCGAGCGCGCCGAGGTTGGCAAGTCCGCCGGCAGGGGGCTGCCCACCGGGCGCTCCCGGTGCGGGCGCTCCCGGTGCGGGGGCTCCCGGTGCGGGGGCGCCGGGCGCTGGAGCGCCGGGTGCCGGAGCGCCGGCGGGGGCATTACCGGCCGCCGCGTTGCCGGCGGGTCGTGCAGGAGCGGGCTTCGGCGCCGTGGTCGGCTTCTTCGCCGGCTGGCAGGCCGCGAGCGCCAGCACTGCCGTGGCAAGCGGGAGTGAGCGGAATCGCATTGCGAGGGGGGATGAAAGAAGTGGCCGCGACCCCAAGCGGGTGCGGCATGCTGCAGTCTACCTGCGAAATGGCACGCCGGACAATTGGCCGACGTGCCACCAGCACCACCGGCCCGTTATCGGCGGAACGTCTTCGGTCCGTCGATCGCGAAACGGCTGCTGTACGTGCCGGTGATGGAGTCCCCGGCGAAGCGCCCCGTGAAAAAGGCCACGGTATCACTCTTGAAGATGCCGGCCAGCGTGGCGAGGCGAACGGTCTCACCCTGCAGCGTGCCAACGATGTACTTGTCGGTTGTCCCGATCCGCTGGCTACCGCTCAGTGAGGAAGCCGTGGCCCCGGCCGACTCGCGCCAGAGGTTCATGGTGACGGCACTCCCCACACTGGTGGTCCCCAGCCAGCGCCCGTCGATGGGCGCGCGCACGGCGTCGGTGACGGTCACGTCGCGCCGCACGACCATGCGGACGCTGCCGAAGAGCCCGAGCCCGCCCTGCACGCTGCTGATGAGCCCCGACCCGCCGAAGGGGTCGTTCCCCGAGCGGTTGTAGTCGTAGAAATTCTTGTCGGACGCGATGACGGTCAGCGGCTGCACGAAACCCGGGAACCAGACGGAGGGGAGCCCTGGCGCGAAGAAGTTCCGGAGCCCTCCCGAGAGGGCGAAGTGCGTGGAATCACTGAAGAGAAACCACGGGCCGTCGGGCGTATCGATGCGAATGCCGTAGATGGTCGCATCACGCACGGCGCCCCACTCGAGGCGCAGGGTATCGGTGCTCCGATTGAGTTGCGCCGGCGTGGACACGACCGCGGGCGCGCCCGCGAGGGCCGATGGCACGGTGGTCTCGCCGGTGACGACGGCGCCGTCGGTGCTGCGCACGCGCAGCCGGTAGTGGCGCCCGGGGAGCACCGCCAGCGCCGCGCGCGCGATGGTGTAGCGACCGGTCTTGCGCCCGCTCACGACCCCCTCAATCGCGCGGACGCCGACGGTGTCTCCGTCGGCCAGCAACCGCACGTCCGCATCGTTGACCGGCACGCCGCCAGCCGTACGAATGGGCTCGAGCGGGTTGTAGCGCAGGTTGTCGTTGATATCCACGCGTCCGGTCTGCGTGGCTTCCAGCAACACCACCTGCTCGGCGGCGTCGGGGTTGAGCACCGCGTGCACGACCACCGATGCCTTGGGTGAGGCAATCGTGACGTCCGCCAATTCACAGCCGGCCAGCAGCAGCGTGGCGGCGACCACAGTCAGGCGCGTGCGAGTTACCATGAGACCGACACCCCCGCGGTGGGCAGCAAGGGGAACTGCGAGAACGCGGTGCGCGTGGGCGGGTTGTTGTCGTAGTTGAAGATGTAGGTGAACACGTTGTGGGCGTTGTACGCGTTGATGAACGACACGAACGGGGCCCAGGTGAGCCGCCCTGTGCTTTCGCGGGTCACGCTGAGGTCGAGCCGCTGGAACAGCGGGTAGCGGGCGCCGTTGCGCGGACCGCCCACGGGCTCGCGGTTGGTGTCCAGCTGGCCGAGGTCGAAGGTGTTCGTGAGCGGATCGTAGCGACGCCGGACGATCTGCCCCTCGATGTCGGTGAAGGGCGTGCCGGTGCCGAGGCCGAGTCGAAGGCCGTAGCTCCACTTGCCACCGGGGCGGTATGAGCTGACCACGTTGAGGTTGTGCCGGCGGTCTTGTACGGGGGCAAAGCGACCGCCCACGCCGTCGCGGTAGCTCACGCCATACGAGTAGGCCACCCACCCCGAGAGCTTCTCGCTCTCCAGCTGGCGCAATAATAGATCGGCGCCGTACGACCGGCCCGTGGTGACAATGAACTCGTCACCCTGCACGGAGGGGTCGTTAAAGAGGTTGGACGACGGGAGATGGTTGTACGCCTTGTTCCACACTTCCAGTCGGACGAACCGGCTGCGTCCAAACCAGCGTTCGGCGCCGACGCTTTCCTGCCAAGCGCGCGCAACCGGGGTGCTACGGTCGGCGGTGAGCCAGAAGTCGAAAATGCGAATGGGCGCCTGCTCGTTGCGGAGCGCCGGCGTCCACTGCGAGGTGGCGCCGCCCGAGGCAGTAATGGCCAGTTCGGGGGAGGCGAACCACTTCAGCGAGACGCGCGGGGAGAGACCGGTCCAGCCGGTGCCGGTGACCGTTTCGGCGCGCAGCCCAGCGCGGGCGGATACGGTTTTTGTACGAACCGTCTGGTCGATGTACAGCGACGCCGCCGACGGACGGCGGTCGAAGTCGAGGAATGGCGTTGCGCCCGCGGCCGGTGCCTGGACCTTGTAGCCCATCCGATAGGCCGACCATTCGTAGCCGACGCGTGTCTCGCCGCGCCCCTGCCAGCGGGCGATCTCGCCCCAGGCGCGCTCTTCGCCGAGGCGATTGCGGAAGGTCAGCGACCCCGAGCCCAGATCGAGGTTGGTGCTGAAGCCGGTGTGCGAGAGGCGCTGGGCGATCTGGGCGGAATCGCCGCCCATGAAACGGCGCAGCGGCTGCGTGTAGGCGACACCCACGAGCGTGTTGCCCCAGTCGAAGCGCAAATCGCCGCCGCCGGCCTGCGACGAGTCGCCGAAGGCGGCGAGGGACGCGGCGAGAATATCGCGCCCCGCATAGGCCGTGGCAGAGAGTACGCCGCCGTTGCCCAGTTTATGCTCGACGTGACTTTGCAGGTCGGTGAACCAATACGGCAGCTGTTTGTCGGAGAGCAGCGAGACGAAGCGGTCGGCGTAGGTCCGGCGCGCGGCCACGTTCCACGTCGTGCTGCCTTTCACCGTGCCGCCCAGCGAGAGGGAGCTGGCTAGCACCGACACCGAGGCGGTGCCGTGGATGCCGCTGCGTGGTTCGGTGCGGGGGACGACGGTGAGCACGCTGGACAGACGCGTGCCGTAGCGCGCGGGAAAGCCCCCGGGGACGAGCTCGAAACTGCCCACCGTGGCGTCGATGAACGTCCCGAACAGCCCGCCCAGATGGAACGGGTTGTACAGCGGGTAGCCATCGAGGAGGACGAGGTTCTGATCGCTTTCGCCCCCGCGGACGTTGTAGCCGGCGGTGAAGTCATTGGTGGCGACCACGCCCGGCAGCAGTTGGACGACGCGCAGCACATCGGGTTCGCCAATCACGGGGACGCGCTTGAACGCCTCGCGCGTGACCGTGATGATCCCAGGATTGGGGGAGAGTCGGAACTGTTCGCGGTCGGCGGCCTCGGCGGAGACCTGCACCGTGGCCAACGACGCGGTGGACACCGTCATGGCGATGTCGAGGGTGGTGACCGCCCCGGCGCGCAGCGTGACGGACTGCCGCTGTGTGGTGTAGCCCACGCGCTGCACGACCACCGTGACGGCGCCGGTGGGGAGCGCGGTCAACGTGTAGCGACCGTTGTCGTCGGATTGGGTGCCAAGGCGCGTGCCGTCAATGCGCACGGTGGCCGCTACGAGCGGGGCCTGCGTGACGGCGTCGCGGACGCGGCCTCGCAGTTCGCCCACGGAATCGGGGCGGGCGGCGGGCGGTGATGCCGGCTGCAACGCCGCGAGCATCAGGAGTCCTGCGAGGAACGGCACCATCAGTGAGGTCGTAGGGGGAAGAGCGGACCGACGCGTGGGACGGCGGCGAGCGTTGGACACGCATGAGCCGGCATTTCATCCAATGGCATACGCGCGGACGACGGCGAGGGGTTCCACGCGGAGGGCACTCGCAAGCTAGGCGGCAGAGGGCAGGAACGGAGTGAGGGGGAAGGAACTGCATCTCTGGGCCCCTGCGACCGATACTCCGAAGGGCCGACGCCGGTGCCGATCCTGCCTGTTTGCCCAGTCCTGAATTCCTCCATGTCGAAGCATTCGTTCATTGCCGCCCTGCTGGTGAGTGCCGCCCCGGTGTTGGTGTCCGCGCAGCACACGGTCGCGAAGGCCGCCGAATCATCGCCGGTCGGCAGCCTGCCGTCGGTCGCCCCGGGCGGCGGGACCTCGTCCTGCAGCGCGCTCTCGCATTTGACGGCTCGCGGATCGGTCTTCCCCGAGACGGCGGGTCCCGGCTTCGCATCGTATGTGGATCCAACGGTGTATCGCGAGCGGGCCGATCGCGTGATGATCGGGTGCCGGTCGTTTGTGGCGCCCTTTGCCTCGCTGGATGGGACGATGGGGCCGATCGCCATTGGCGATGATACGAACATTCAGGACAACGTGGTGCTGACGGGCACGCTGGTGATGATCGGCGACCATGTCAGCATCGCGCACGGGGCGACGATCGTCGGACCGGCCACCGTCGGGGCGCCCAAAGGGCTGCCGGCGTTCGTGGGATTCAACTCGATCATCGACGGCGCGACGGTGGAGCCGGATGCCATGGTGACGCACCTCGTGAAGGTGTCGCCGGGTATCGTCATCCGCTCAGGCGTGAAGGTGCTGCCGGGCAAGTGGATCAAGACGCAGGACGAGGCGGACAACGAAGCCCTGGGGAAGGTCACCAAGGTCACCGATGCCGATCGTGATTTCATGCGTGGCGTGTTGCACGTGAACGGCTCATTTGCCGGCGGCTACGCGGAGTTGGCGCAGATTTCGCCGTCGCAGCTGCTGGGCGCGGGGCGTGATCCGGGCCATTCGGACTTCAATCGCGACGCCGACCTCCCGACGTTTGCCGGACAGTCGGAGGCGCACCCGGAAATTCCGATGCGCATCGTGGGCGGCGTGCGTATGGATGATCCGCTGGTTGCGCTGCTGGCCAAGGTGGGGCGCAACGTGTCCATCCGGGCCGACGAAGGAGAGCACTTCCGCTTCGGCATCGTCGGTGGGGTGCAGGATCGCGTGACGTTTCACGCGTTGGAGCACAGCGACCTGGACATCGGCAACGGCGACCAGTTCGGCTATCACGTCGTGGTGCACGGCGGTGCCGATGATGCGAGTCTGCCGCACGAGGTCACGCGCATTGAAGACAACGTGACCGTGAAGGACTGGAGCGTGGTGTTCCGCTCGAAAGTGGGCGCGGGTGTGACCATCGGCGTGCGCTCATACGTCGATGGCTGTCACCTCGCGCCGGGCACGGTGGTGCCCGATCGCACCATCATGATCAAGGACAAGGTGGTCGGCACGGTCGAGTGGTAGCCTGACCGTGCCGACCGTACCGGTCAGTCCTTGGGGTCCAGCATCTTCCTGATCTGATCGCGCGCATCTTCGAGATGCGCCTTGCTCATGCGATCGGAGGTCTTGGCGATAGCCGTCGCGAGATCGGCATCGAGGGCGCGCATTTCGCTCTTGAGGATGGGGCGGAAGTCGGCCGTGCTGACCGGGGCCGCGCCTGCGCCGCGTCCACCACCGGCACCCGCGCCGGCGCCGCCGGCTGCGGCCGACGGATTGATCTTGGACGCCATCGCTTCGAGATACGTGCGCTGCAAACGCCGACGGAACGCATCGATGGACGCGCCCGTTTCGATCTCCTTCCAGAGGCCGTGACGCAGATCGGTGAGCATGTCGCCAAGGGCGTAGACGTCGCTCTTGGACTTGGCGAGCGCTTCCTGTTCGAGCATACGCTCGAAGCGCTCGTTGCTCACCACCGACGCGAGTGAACGCGCCTGCGCAGAGCCGACGCGATTGAGGCTGCCGCTGGCTTCGATCTTGCGCAGGATGTTGTCATCCAGCAGCCACGTGGGCGTGGTGTAGGCGTTGTCGAGCAGGAACTGGAGCGCCTCCTTCTGGCGCTTGGGTTCCACGTTGCGCCACACGGGGCCCTTCTGGCCAACGAGCTTCTCCTGCTTGTACTCGGCGCCGATGATGCGCGCGACGTGACCCATCTCGGTGGACCACTGTCCGACGGTGCGGCCGTAGAGTTCTTCGAGATTGTCGTACGTGTCGCCTTCCTTCCAGGCGGTGGCGTCTTCGAGCAGCGCGACGACGCGCTTGAGGTTCTTGATGCCATACGTCGTGGCCTTCACCGCGTCGGCATCACCCACCGCTTCCGACTGCTCGGCCGGATCGGCGCCCTGCGCGCCGGCATCGCTCGCGAAGCGATACCACGGAATGGTGTCCTGCATCTTCGACCACTTGTCGAGCGTGGGCTTTTCCGCTTCGGCCGACTTGGCATTGGGGAGCGGGGTGTAGCCCCACATGACCGCGAACTTGTCGTACGGTCCGACCTTGGGGATGAGATCGTCGAGGGCGATGCCGTCTTCGGGCTGCGCGACGTAGTTAAAGCGCGCGTAGTCCATGAGCGTGGGCGTGTGGCCCATCTTGGCGACCCACGTCTTGGAGCGCACCGAGTCCACGGGATACATGGAGCTGGCCTTGAAGTTGTGCTGGAAGCCCAACGTGTGGCCGACTTCGTGCGCCGTGATGTACTCCATGATGCGACCGGCGAGCGAATCCGGGAACGGGAACTTGTGCGTGCGCTTGTCGAGCGGTCCGACCTGCGTGAAGTACCAGTCGCGGCCGAGGTTCATGACGTTGAGATACGTCTGCACGTCGGCGTCGAGGATTTCGCCCGTGCGCGGATCTTTGAGCGACGGACCGACGGCGTTTTCGGTGGCCGACGGGAGCCAGCGCACCATGCTGACGGTGGCGTCTTCACCGGAGAAGTCTGGATCGTTGGCGGGCACCTCCGCCGCGACGATACCCTTGGAGAAGCCAGCGGCTTCGAAGGCCACCTGCCAGTCTTCGATGCCCTTCTTGATCCACGGCTTGATCCACGCCGGCGTGGCGGGATCGAGATAGTACGTGACGGGCTTCTTCGGGACGCAGAGGTTACCGACCTTCTTGTCGGAGCACTCGAGGCGCCAGCGCGAGATGAACGTGCGCGACTCGACGCGCTGCGTGGCGCCGGAGAAGTCACGCTGCGACACGCTGAAGTATCCCACGCGCTCGTCGCGCAGTCGCGGCTGCATGGGCACGTCGGGGAGCTTGGCGATGGAGAAGGTGTACTTCTCGGTGGTCGGTGCGGTCGCGGCGGCTGCGGCGCCCGGCGGTCCGCCGGCACCCGGCGCGCCACCCTGCGGCGTGAAGCTCTGCACCGCGGTGACGTTGACGTTGCGCGAGTAGGCACCGAAGCGCTCGATGTAGCTGCGCGTCGCGTCCACCGTGGCGCGACGGCCGAGGGCGGTGTATTCCGGCACGCCACCGGTGAACATGCGCGTGACTTCAATGACGGCCGAGCTGTCGGCGCCGTACGCTTCGATGTTGAGCGCAGCGAGAATTTTGGTGACGCCGATCAGTTCCGAGGCCAGCTTCTGCGAGGCGGCGGTGTCGGCGATGATATCGCGATAGTCCTGCTCGCGCACGAAGATGCGGTTATCGCGCTTCTCGAAGCGCACGAGGTTGTTGCCACCCTGCGTGCCGCGAATGCCGATCTCGTCGGGCGTGCCGGCGAGCGTGCTGACAATGACAAAGTCCTTGTTGAACTCGGCGCGCGGGATTTCGAAGTACAACCGGCTGCCGATCTGGTGGACCTTGAAGACGCCGCTCTTGGTGACCGCGCGCGGGGTGATGACCGAGGCGTACGGGCGCGGCTGCGGGTCCTGAGCCGCGCCGTTGGCGGCGGCTTGTCCGGCTTGTCCGCCGCCACCGCCACCGCCGGGGGCACCACCGCCGCGACCGGCTTGCGCTGGTGCGTTGGCGGGGGCCGCTACGGGTGTGGGGGCAGGAGCGGGTGCCGGCGCGGGCGCCGGCGGAGCGGCCGTCTTGGCGCAGGCGGCCAGCGCGAGGCCGGTCGCGACCAAGGAAGTCTGAATACGTCGCATAGGAGGGATCGGGGGGAGCGTGAGCGGGGCGTGATGAATGGGGATCACGCGCGGCGTCCCAATGGTACGCCGCGGGGGCGGTGATCGCGACTGCGAACGTAATGGCAATGGCAACGGCAATGGCAACGGCAATGGCAACAGCAATGGCAACAGCAATGGCAACGGCAATGGCAACGGCAACAGCAACGGCAACGACATCCGGGCAGCAGGGGGATAGGGAACAGCGACAGGAGGGGAGGAAGCAGAGTACCCGAAGTCGCACACGCCTCTGCTTCCTCCCGCCCTGTCGCTGTTCCCTCGTTCCTGCTGCCCGGATGCCGTTGCGGTGGCCGTGGCCGTTGCCGTGGCCGTTGCCGTGGCCGTTGCCGTGGCCGTTGCAGTTGCCGTGGCCGTTGCCGTGGCCGTTGCCGTTGCCGTTACCCTACTTGCTCATCACCCGCACCGCCCAATCCGCAATCACCCCCAGCGTCTCCTTCGCCACCTTCGTGTCCTTGAGGGTCGCGTACCCGCTGGGGACCCCCGAGGCATCGGTGAGGAACAGGTGGTTGGTGGCGGGCAGTTTGCGGAGCGTGACGCCCTTATTGCCGCTGGTGCGCAGGGCTGCCGCGAGGGCATCGGACTGTTCGGGGGTGACCTGATGATCGGTCAGCCCTTGGAGCACGAGGACTGGCTGCTTGACCGCGCGCGCGGTCTTGAGGGGATCGTGCGCCATGAAGTAGCCCAGCCAGGGCGTGGCCTTGCCGGCGGAATCGAGCTGCGCGGGGACGCGGGCCCAGATGGAGTCGCGTTGCTTTTTGGTGAGGCCGGGGGCGTTGTCGATGCCTTGCCGGTTCTGGTACATCAGGACGCGGCGGCCGGTGTAGGCGGGTCCGGCCAAGAGCGCGACGGCTTTGATCTGCTGGTCGGCGGCGGCCACCATGGGCGCAATCAGGCCGCCTTCGCTGTGGCCGGCCAGGCCGATGCGCGTGCTGTCCACATCGGCGCGGGCGCGGAGCCAGGTGACCACCGACCGCACATCATCGGCGAAATCGGCGCTGGTGGCCTTGGCAGCGCTTTCGCGTCCGGTGGACTCGCCGACGCCGCGATCGTCGTAGCGCAGGACGGCGATACCGCGGCGGCCGAGGGTGTCGGCGATTTGGCGGAAGATCTCGTAGCCCGGCACGATGCTGATGCGACTGTCGCGCTCCTGGGGTCCGCTGCCGCTGATGGTGATGATCACCGGCATGCGGGCGACGCCATCGGGCTTGGTGAGGGTGGCGGCCAGTTCGTAGCCGCGGCCGGTGGGGATGTTGACCTGCTCGGTGGAGTAGGGGGCGCCCACGGGGGCGTCGTAGTTGATACGGCCGCCGACCGACGGGTTGATGGCGCTGGTGGCGCGCACGACACGCACGCCCTGGCCAGGGAGCAGCACGACTGCGGGCAGGCCATCGGGCGCCGGTACGATGCGCATGTCGGAGGTGGCGAGCTTGAAGCTGGTGGTATCGCCCGATTGGCCGACCGTACCGACCAGCGTCTGTGCACCGGACGTGAGGAACACGTTGACGGTGCTGAGCTGTGCGCGGTGCGCATACATGGCCATCAGCGCTGCGTGCAGGACGGACGCGTTCACGAGCGGCAGCGCGCCGGCCTTGGACCCGATGCCCTGTTTGGTGCGCTGGGTGCCACCGATGAAATCGACGTACACGCTGTCACCGCGCGGCTCCACGGTACCGGACTGCACGGGCGTGGCACCGGCATCTGCGCCTGGCGCGAAGACCCGCATGGTGAGGATGCCCGGCACCATGTTCTGGTGCGCCTGGATCCACTCGATGCGCGGCTGCCCCTTCATGGACAGGACGCCGGTGACGGTGGTGGCGCCGTGGGCGAGCGTCTCGATCCCGAGCGTGTCGCCGTTGGTGCGCAGATAGACGTAGGTGATGGGTGCCGTGGGCGCTGCCTGTGCGTTGGCGGTTGGCGCGACGGCGACCAGCAGCGCGCCCGCGACCAGGAGCAGGGCGGCGATGACCAGAGCGATCCGACGGTGCGCGGGGCGTATGACGAGATGGAGCATGATCTGATTCAGGCGAAAGTAGAGGGATCGGCAGTCCGGCGGCGCTAGGCTTCGCCGTCGCTGTCGATCACGAGGTTCTGGTCGGTCGGTGTGGCGATGGCGCGCGCGCGCCCTTCCTGCTGCAGCGCGCGCCGCAGCAGGAATTCGATCTGCCCATTGAGGCTGCGCAGGTCATCGTTGGCCCAGCGCTGGACCGCGTCGAGTAACTCGCGGTCCACGCGCAGCAGAAAAGATTTCCGTTCAGCCATGATGAGCGGGTCCGGTGCGTGGCACCCTACTGGTACAGCGTGCCGGTATTCACCACCGGCTGTGCGGCACGGTCGGAGCAGAGCACCACCAGCAGGTTGCTCACCATGGCCGCTTTGCGCTCATCGTCGAGCGTGACGATGTTCTTCGCGCTCAGCGAGGCGAGCGCGTGCTCCACCATGCCGACGGCGCCCTCGACGATGGTCTGACGCGCGGCCACGATGGCACTGGCCTGCTGGCGTTGCAGCATGGCGGCCGCGATTTCCTGCGCGTAGGCCAGGTGGCTGATGCGGGCCTCGATGACTTCCACGCCGGCCTTGGCGAATCGCTCGCGCAGCGCCTCGAGCAGTCCCTTGTTCACCTCGGTCTGGTGCGTGCTGAGGGCGATGTCCGTGTCTCCGTGCGAGTCATAGGGGTGCGCCGAGGCGAGCGTGCGCAGGGCCGCCTCGCTTTGCATGGAGACGTACTGCACGTAGTCGTTCACCTCGAAGACCGCTTCGGCGGTGTCGATGACGCGCCAGACGACGATGGCCCCGATGTCGACGGGATTGGAGCGCAGGTCGTTCACCTTCAGCTTGGCCGTCTCGAAGTTCCGCACGCGGAGCGAGACGCTCTTCTTGGTCATGAACGGGTTGCTGAACCACAGCCCGGATGTTTTCACGGTGCCTTTGTAGTTGCCAAACAGCGTGAGCACCTTGCCCTCGTTGGGCGCAACGCTGAACAGTCCCGGGAAGCCGAAGATGCTGACGGCAATCAGGAGCGCACCGGCGATGGCGAACGGCCCGGTGTCCGTGCGCGCACCGAGCACCAGCAGCCCAACGCCGGTCAGGGTGCCGACGATGAGCAGGAGCGCCATGGGGATGCCGGCGGTGGGGCGGGCGTCAACTTCACGAAGCATTGCGAAGATCCTCAGTGTGGAAGAAGTGGTATCTATATGATATCACTGCGCTATCTCGTACGGGATACCGCGTGGGCAGGTTTCAGCGAAATGCGGGGCACCGCTTGCCGCGCCGCGCCGAATCGGACATCGTCGCCGTTCAAGACTTATCACGCTCTGGAGATCGAACCCGTGTCACGACTTGCGTTGCGTTTCGCCCTACTCGCCCTCGGCGCCGTTCCGGCCGCTGGGGCGTTGGCCCAAGGTACCGGTACTGCCGGCGCCAAACCCGCTGCCGGTGCGGCGGCCCCGAAACCCGCCCAGAAACCGGCCAGCCGACCGGCCCTCGCCGCGGCGGCCATGCCGCTGCTGGCGGCGCCCTTCGACTCGAGCGCCTTCGGATCCATCACGTGGCGCGAAATCGGTCCGTACCGCGGCGGACGCTCGTCGGCGGTGGCGGGCAGCGCAGCGCGTCCGCGCGAGTACTGGATGGGAAGCGAAGGCGCGGGCGTGCTGAAGAGCACGGACGGCGGGCTCTCGTGGGTGCCGATGACCGACAAGTACTTCGGCGGCACGGTGGGCGCGATTGCGGTGGCGGCGTCCAACCCCGATATCGTGTATGTGGGCGGCGGCGAGTTCCCCATTCGCGGCAACGTGTCGCACGGCGACGGCGTGTGGAAGACCACCGACGGCGGGAAGACGTGGGCGAATATCGGCCTCAATGACACGCGGCAGATTTCGAAGGTGCGCGTGCATCCGACCAACCCCGACCTGGTCTATATCGCGGCGCAGGGGCATGTCTGGGGCCCGAACACGGAGCGCGGTGTGTTCCGCTCGAAGGACGGCGGCAAGACGTGGGCGCGCATTCTGTTTCGCGACGACTCGACGGGCGCGGCCGATCTGGCTATGGACCCGAGCAACCCGAACGTGCTCTACGCTGGTTTCTGGCAGGCCAACCGCACGCCGTGGACGCTGGTGTCCGGCGGCAAGGGCTCGGGGATGTTCAAGTCCACCGACGGCGGCGACACGTGGACCGAGATCACGCGCAACGCCGGTCTGCCGGCGGGGCTGTGGGGCAACATCGGCATCAGCGTCAGCGGAGCGAATCCGCGCCGCGTGTTTGCCATCATCGAGGCCGACGAAGGCGGCGTGTTCCGCTCGGATGATGCGGGCGCGACGTGGGCGCGCGTGAACGATGAGCGTAAACTGCGGCAGCGGGCGTGGTATTACACGAAGATCTACGCCGATCCGAAGAACGCCGACATCGTGTACGCCAGCAACGTGAACTTCCAGGTGTCGAAGGACGGCGGGAAGACGTGGGCGAATTTGAATCCGCCGCATGGCGATTCGCATGATGCGTGGATTGCGCCGGACAACGGTGAGCGCTTTATCGAAGCCGATGACGGCGGCGGCACGGTGACGACCGATGCGGGCAAGACATGGACGGCGCAGGACTTTGCGACGGCGCAGTTTTATCACGTGTCCACCACGACGCACTTCCCGTATCAGATCTGCGGCGCGCAGCAGGACAACAGCACGTTGTGTGGTCCGTCGCGCGCGGCCGGTGGCATCACCACCGGCATGTGGCAGGAGGCGGGGGGCGGTGAGTCGGGCTTTGTGATGTCGCTGCCGAACAAGCCGGACATCGTCTTTGCCGGCAGCTATGGCGGCCTGCTCACTCGGAAGGACATGCGCACTGGTCTCACGCGCGACGTGAATCCGTGGCCGCTCAATCCCATGGGACACTCGGCCATCGATGCGAAGTACCGCATGCAGTGGACGTTCCCCATCGTGGTGAGCCCGCACGATCCGAAGGTGATCTATGTGGGATCGAGCGTGGTGTTCAAGACCACCGATGAAGGCGAGAGCTACACGGCGATCAGCCCGGATCTGACGCGCAATGATCCGCGCACGCTCGGCGCCTCGGGTGGTCCGATCACGCGCGACCAAACGAGCGTGGAGTACTACGGCACGGTGTTCGCGCTGGCGGAGTCGCCGGTAACGCGCGGTGTGTTGTGGACGGGGAGTGATGACGGGCTGGTGCAGCTGTCGCGCGATGCGGGGAAGACGTGGAAGAACGTCACGCCGCCGTTGCTCAAAGAGCGCGAATGGGCGCGCATTTCCATCATTGAGGCGTCGCGCTTCAATGCGGGCACGGCGTACGTCGCGGCGAACCGCTTCCAGATGGACGATCAGCAGCCGTATCTGTTCAAGACCACCGACTACGGCACCACGTGGACGCGCATTGACGGCAGCGGTCAGGCCAACGGCATTCCGGCCTCGGAGTTCACGCGCGTGATTCGTGAAGACGAAGTGCGGAAGGGGCTGCTGTTCGCGGGCACGGAGCGCGGCGTGTATGTGTCGTTGGATGAT
>CALQGY020000071.1 GCA_943330235.2 Candidatus Kuenenia stuttgartensis | reverse complement strand
GCGTCGCGCCGTACCCGCTAGGAGACGTCGGCCATGCTCGCAGTGGCCAACTCCGGCCCGTTCGCGGTGGCTGGCGTCTTCGGCATCGGATTGGTCATCGGCGTCATTGTCCTGACCACCGCCGAGGAGTCGCTCACGGCGGTCGTCAAGGCGGCCGCGCGTGATATTGGCAAAAGCTTCTGGGTCGGGCTGCTCACGCAGGTCTTGGCGGTACCGCTGCTCGCGGTCCTGCTGATGGCCTGCGTGCTGACGCTGATCGGCATTCTGGCCATCCCGATCGTGGCGTTGGCATGGGCCTTGGCCTATGCCGGTGCCTTCACACTGGGGATGCTGTCGGTGGCGATGGTCATTGGCCGCGCGCTGGCCGGACGCGGCAAGGGATCGGGGGATCGTGCCGCGGCGTTGCGTGGACTGGTGGTCGGACTGTTCGCCCTGAGTCTGGTGTGGTTTGGCGCGTCATTCCTTGCGACCGTGCCGATTGCGGGCGTCCTGGCGCGGCTCATTGCGCTGGCATTCACCTGGGCGCTCGCGACCGTCGGCATGGGTGCCGTGGTCACGTCGCGTGGCGGCATCGCACGCATCCGCGTAGAGACCACGTGGACTGAAATCCCGGTCCCCTCATGGCAGACGCCGACGCCGGTGCAAGGCGTTGTGGCGGCTCGTCGGCCGATGCCGGGCAGCCAGTCCGCTGGACCGTCTTCGGACTTGTAGTCGATCGCACGACGGACAGAAGAATTCACGACAACCGATGGCCGCGGATAGGCGCGGACAGGCGCGGATTGCTCCGTGTGGGGGCGTGGTTCCGGCGCGGTACGTCAACTTACAGGTATGTCTTCTCTTCGACGCATTCTGCTGCTCGCCATCATCGCACTCGTTCTTGTCTGGGTGACGTTGGCCATTGTGGTGTACGGCGACCTCCCGGCTACGCTGGCGACGCATTTCGGGCCGGATGGACGCGCGGATCAGTTCTCTGAGAAGTCGATCGGCTCGTGGTTCGTGCTCACGATCATCGGCGTGTGCACCACGGCATTCTTGCTGGTGACCGCGCAGCGCGCGGACTCGCGGCCGGAGATGTTCAACATTCCCGGAAAGGCGGCGTTGCTGTCGTTGCCGCGCGATCTGCAGGCGCCCTTTCTCGAAGAGTTGGCGACGTGGATGACGGGGCTGTCACTCGTCGTCATCGTTCAGTTCGCGGCCATCCAGTACGACATGTGGCGCGTGGCGACTTCGTCGCAGCGCGGTCTCTCGCTGGTGTCGTGGAGCGCGATGGGGATCGGCTTCGGCGGATTCATGCTCGGCACCATTGTGTGGATGGTGTACTTCCGTCGCGTCGTCGTGGCCGCAGCCGCGGTCGCCGTCGCGCGTGCGCCGTCCACGGGCCGTCGCACGAGCTGACGCTAGGTAGCGTGCAGGACCGCGCGTTGCCCTCGCGTGATGCGCCATTGGCCGGCGGCGTGTCCGTCGCGCACCGCGATTTCAACAAAGCCGCTTGAGCCCACGAGGGCCACCAGTTCACCCGGCGCAGCGTCTCCGTACGTGCGCACGACGCGCACGCGCTGTCCCGCAACGTCCACCGACGCAGCCTGCCGCGCGACCAGGTTGGTCATGACGTTGCCGAAGCGATCGACGGTCAGCACCTCGCCCTCCAGCGATCCGTCGGCCAACCGCCGCGGTTGCGGCGTCCGACGCCGCACGGGATCATGCAGCGGATCGCCAACCACCTCGAGCAGCGTGCCCATAGCCAGCTGTGCGGCCACCGGCGCGAAGACATCACGCCCATGGAATGTCGGCGACGCATTCCCGTCGATGGGCAGCGCGACGACGCGCGCATCGAGCGCGAAGAGGGCCGGTGATAACACGCCGTTGTCCGGTCCCACGAGATAGCGTCCATCGCTGTGCACCGCGATCGCGGCACGCGAGGTCCCCACGCCGGGATCGACGACCACGAGATGGACAGTACCGACCGGAAAGCGGCGCCAGTAACGCGCGACGGTCAGTCGGGCGTGTTCAACATCCTGTGCCGGAATGTCGTGCGACATGTCGAGCAACGGGACGCCGGGTGCTCCCGACGTGAGAATCCCCTTGAGTTCGGCGACATATCCGTCGGCCGTGCCGAAGTCGGTGAGCAGGGTAATGGCGTGCGCGCGCATGATTCAAACGTGACGTGAAGTGACTGCTGGCGCCAGCTACACAACCGCCCGACGCCACCGCCCGCTGGCCCACAAGCCCACCATGAGGACGCCACGTGCGGCCGCCGTGAGGGCGAGCGTCCACCACAGCCCAGTGGTGCCAAACTGTGCGGCAGCCCACGCACCAACCGGAATGCGTAGCGCCGTAATGGCGGTACTACCGAGCATCGGAGGCATGGTCCATCCGGCGCCACCCATCGCACTCTCGAGCACGACTTCCGCGCCGAGAAAGAGCTGCGAGAACGCCGCAATGCGCAGGTAGTGCGTGGCCTCGTGCACGACCGCGGCATCGGTGGAGAAGATGCTGGCGAGTGTCTCAGGCATGGCGATGGTGATCAGTGCCATCACGGCCCCCAGCGCACTGACGAGCTGCGTGGCGCTCCAGCCGGCCTTGCGCGCGCGTTCAACATCGCCGGCGCCGAGACTCTGGCCCACGATAGCGGCCACCGCGGCACCGGCTCCGACCGATACGACATACACGATGCTCTCGACGCGGAACCCCAATCCCAACGCCGCGAGCGCGGGCGTGCCGAATTGCGTCGTGGTGCGGGTAAGCACCACGTAGATGGCGCTGAACACCACGCCCGTGGTGGCCGCCGGCGCGCCGATCCGGGCGATGCGGGCCCACACGGACAATCGCGGCGCCCCGATGATGATCAGTCGGCGCGCGCGCAACAGCA
The DNA here is from genome assembly GCA_943330235.2 of Candidatus Kuenenia stuttgartensis. Lineage (GTDB taxonomy): Bacteria > Gemmatimonadota > Gemmatimonadetes > Gemmatimonadales > Gemmatimonadaceae > Gemmatimonas > Gemmatimonas stuttgartiensis_A. The sequence continues at coordinate 17,711 of CALQGY020000071.1, read as the reverse complement.
GGATCCCGACGACAAATGCGACGCCGCGCGGCACGAGGGTCGCGAGCGCAGCACCGCGCACTCCCAATGCCGGAATGGGGCCCGCACCCAGAATGAGCAGCGGATCGAGCGCGAGTCCGAGCACCGTGGTCAGCAGCAAGATATACAGCGGGGTTCGCGTATCACCGACCGCGCGGAAGGCCGCATCGACCGCGAAGAATCCGAAGATCAGTGGCATGCCGAGCAGATACGCGCCGAGATATTCCTTGCCGATGCTCGTGACGGCCGCGTTGGTTTGCATCATCGCGAACAGCGCCGCGAGAATGAACGGCGTACTGAGTGCGACGACGGCACCGAGCGATACGCCAAACCACACGCCGTCACCGACGGTGTGCGCCGCTTCCTGCGGACGACGCTCGCCATGGCGACGCGCGGTGATAGCGTCCACGCCAATGCTCACCATCTCGCCGATGGAGATCACGAGCCAGATCCAGAAGATGCTCCCCGTCACGGCCGCGAGTGAATCGGCGCCGAGATAGCGCCCGATCCAGAACGTGTCCACCGTGTGGAAGGTCGTCATCAACAGATTCGCCGCGATCGCAGGGAGTGCGACGCGGCGAATCGTTTGCGGCAGTGGCTCGGAAACGAGTGCGCCTTCGGGCGCTCCGTGTTCGTAGCTCAGCTGGGATACCGCTCGGCGATGCGTTCCATGATGCGCACGGCGACGGCTTCGAGTTCCTTCGCCGCCTTCGACGCGGGTTCGGCGACCACGATGGGACGCCCGGAATCGCCGCCTTCCTGAATGCGCGGATCGAGTGGAATCTGGCCGAGTAACGGCAGTCCGCACTCTTCCGCGAGACGCGCGCCGCCGCCGCTGCCGAAGACCGCGATGGGCTTGCCCGTCTCGGGATTCTCGAAGTACGACATGTTCTCGACGATACCAAGCACAGGGACCGCGGTCCGCTCGAACATCTTCACGCCGCGAAGCGCATCGCCCACCGCGACCTGTTGCGGCGTGGTGACGATGACCGCCGCATGCACCTGCGTCGCCTGGACCAGCGAGAGCTGAGCATCGCCCGTTCCCGGCGGCATGTCGACCAGGAAGTAGTCGAGCTGGCCCCACTGCACGTCACGCAGGAACTGCGTGATGATCTTCATCACGATGGGACCGCGCCAGATGGCGGGCTGATCGCGCTCGATGAGGAAGCCAATCGAGATGACCTTCACCCCGTGCGCCTCGAGCGGAATAATCTTGTCGTCCCGCACGGCCGGCGCGGCGTCGACGCCGAGCATAAGCGGGAGATTCGGACCGTAGATGTCGGCGTCCATGATGCCGACGCGCTTGCCCTGCTTCGCGAGTGCGATGGCCAGATTGACGGCGACGGTGCTCTTGCCCACGCCACCCTTGCCGGACGAGACGGCGATGATGCGCCCGAGATTGGGGTAGTGCACGGGCTCGGGCACCTTGGGCGGCGCCTTGGGAGCCGGAGCGGCCTCCATGACCGGCAACGAACGACGCGACGGTGTGGGCGCGGCGTGGGCCTGCGCGGGGTCGCGGACATCAACCCGCACATCGGCCACACCGGGGATGGCTTCGATGGCCTGTCGGACGTCGCGGACCAGTGTGGCGTCGTCGTTGGCGCCGAGCAGGAGCGTCAGACGCACTTTCCCGTCGACCGTGGTGGCGATATCCCGCACCATTTCGGCGGCCACGACATCAGCGCCGGTGCGAGGGTTCCGGACACCGGCGAGGACGCCGGCGATCTGTTCTTGAAGGTTGGGCATGCTGGAAAAGTAGACGGAAGACGGGAGACGCGTGAAGGGATCGGTCCAAGGAATGCATCGCCATTGGGCATTGGCTTCGGGCCGCCGACCAGCGGGCGGTGTCTGGCCATGCCGAACCGCGACCGGTGCAATGAGATGCGCCCCCGCGCAATGAATCGGTGACGCGTCGCTGACGCCCCCGCCACATAGTGTCCGTGCCCGCAAGAACGGGTGCCGGCCCACGCCGTGACCGGCCATGTCCCTATACAGCACAGGAGTCTTTCTATGCCCCCCATGCACACCCGCGTCGCCACCGGCGTCGCTGCCATTCTCTTCGTAAGCGCGGCCGCCAACCTGTCGTTGGCACTCGCGCAGCAGGCGCCCACCACGTCGCCAGACGTCATCTCCACCACCTGCGGTGCCGGCACGCTCGAGGCGTGCGGGACCGCGCCGATTACGGCCTGCGATTGGGACGTGGGACTGACGTACAACCCGATGACCGGCCTCAGTCTTCGCGTCACCAGAGTCAATTGCCGCTCGACGGGATCCGTTCCGATCTACAAAAACACCGTGAAGAGTCAGTCGCAGCTGAGCGGTTCCTGTGACCTGCTGGCGCCGTTCCTCGGCATGCCGGTCGGCAGCGGCTGCAGCGACTGACGCGTCCCATGCGCGCTTCGCTTCGATGGCTGCTCGCGGCGTTCGCGCTGCTGCTCGCCGGTGTCCTCGTGGACACCGCGCGGGCAGCCCCGCGCGAGGGGCTGCTGCGGGCGCTACAGCCGTATCTGGAGCCGACGATGCCGGGCACACCGATTCAAGCCGCGGTGCTCCTGCAGCGCGCGGATTGCAGCGGCAACCTGCGCATGTTCGATCTGATGCAACGCAAGACAGTCGCCCCAAACCTTCGACTGGCGGTGCTCTGGTACGTCGGGCCGTCCTCAGACAGCGCGGCGATTCGCCAACTATTGCCCTCATGGACGGGCCGTACGCCGCTGCGACCTGCGCCAACGGCGGCACTCGCTGAACTCCGTCGCCTCGGCCACCGCGACACCCCAACGCTGATCGTGCTTGATCAGAACGGGCGCATTCGCTTCACCACCCGCAGCCCACGCTCGCTTCGCGAGTTCGCCGGACTGCAACACATCATCGAAGGACTCACCTGGATCGAGGAGCTCTGATGTCCGTGTCGTCGCCTTCCGCGATTGTTGCCCACACCGTTCGCCGCGCCCCTGGTGCCGTCGTAGCGCGCACACGCCTGCGCGCCGCCACGCTGCTCGTGCTCTGCCTCGCTACGCGTCTCGACGCGCAGCGCGGCACGAGCACGAACGCACGCGGAACGCCCGGCACGAAGGCCGCCCCCGCCGCGCGCGCGACAACGACGTCGACCACCCTCGTGCGACGACTGCGCCCCGACTCTGTCTGGCGCAAAGTGTGGTCGATCGCGGAGGACGAGTCCACCGATCGATTTATCGAACCGCGTTCGGTCGTGGCCACCGGGGACCTAGCGGTCGTTCTCGACGACGGGACCCGTGAAGTACACGCGCTCGACGCACGCACCGGCGCGACGCGCTTCGTGCTAAAGCCCACGGGACAGGGCCCTGGCGAGTTTCGCCGCCCCGCAAAGCTCGCCGCCACGCCGACCGGATTCGCGGTGCTCGATCACGCCAACGCGCGCCTCACCGCCTACGACCGCCGCGGCAAGATGGAGTGGGACGCGATACTCAGCGACGTCTTCTCCATCGGCGGCCTGTGCATCGGCCCCGGTCCGCGCATTGTGGCGACGATGGATCGACGCGACTCCTCCATCGTGGAGTTCGACACGACGGGTCGCCGACGGGCCATGCGGTCCATTCCGTGGCAGGAACTCGTGCGGGGCGGCGTCGACTTCACGTACGCGCATTCCGCGAGCAGCGCCTCGCCGTCGGGGGCCTGCGTGGTCGCTCCCCTATTCGGCGCCGAATGGGCAGCGATACCGGAAAGCGGTCCGTCGCGCGCCTATCGCGTGTTGGATCCGGGCCCGCAGCCCGTGGTCGTCGTCACAGAACGGGTACTCGAACGGACCCTCAGCAAGGTGATCGTCCAAGGCAACCATCAGTCGGATACGCCGCAGGCCTCCCGCGGTGCGTTGGTGCTGGGCGACACCGCCATCGTCTATGCGGCGATTTCCAAAGAATTCCCGCTCCGCATGCTGGACTACTATCGGCTCAGCACGGGGGAATACCTGTACAGTCGCAAACTGCCGTTCGTCGCCAACGGTGTCACCGTCGGGCGGGACGGGACCTACTACCTCACGTCCATCGGTCCGACACGCAATGTCATCATCGCCCTTCGTCCAGCCACCGTGGCCGAAGCCACGCGGACGCGCTGAAACGGGGGCGACAGCGCGGGAACGCGGGAACGCGGGAACGATGAAATGTGATAGCGTGCGGGATCGCGGAGAGCACAGGTGGGGCTCTACCGGGAGATGGGGCTTAGACTGACGGACGGAGCGGAGGCAGGTGAATGACATGCGCCGTCAGTCTCCCATCTTGCGGGCCGCGCTATTCGGGTAATGCGCCGCTGACGAGATACGCGCGCGCATCCTGCACCACGCGGGTGCGCACTTCAATGAGCGATCCGATGAGCAGCGCGCCGGACGCCTTCGCGTGTCCGCCGCCGCCATACGTGCGCGCGAGCCGCTGGACATCCACGATGCCGGTGCTGCGAAACGAGACCTTCACCTTTCCGTAGCCAAGATCGCGAAAGAACAGGGCCAGACGCGTGCCGGCGATGCTGCGCGGGTGCTCCACGATGCCATCGAGTTCTTCACTCGTGACGTGGTATCGCTCCGTGACGCCCGCGTCCACCGAGATCCACGACATGCCCAGTTCCGCGTCCACCTCCAACGACCCCAGCGCATCGCGCAGCAGCTCCAGACGCCCCACGCTGACCTGCGCATAGATGCGGCGATACATGTCTTCGGGATCCACGCCGGCCCCGAGCAAAACGGCCGCCACGGCATGCGCCCGAGGGGACGTGTTGCTGAAGCGAAAGCTGCCGGTGTCGGTGAGGATGGCGCAGTAGAGCGCACGCGCGGCAAGCGGTGTCAGCTCCAGCCCCAGCGTCGTGGCCACGTCGAACATCAATTCGCCGGTGGCGCAGGCGGAGGTATCGGCGACGACCATGTCGCAGATGGGGATGTCGCCGGGCACGTGGTGATCGATGACGCCGATCGGCACCGTCAACGAGCGCACCTTGTCGGCCAAGCCGCCCAGTCGCCGGATGTCGTTGATGTCCAGCACAATGAGGGCATCGATGTCATTCAGCGCCTCGGCACCGCGGGCGCTGTCGTCGACAATGCCACCTTCCAGCAGGAAGGCGAACATCGACGGCCACGGAGTGGGGTTGACGATGCGCACGTTGATGCCGCGCTGCGCGAGCAGGTGGGCGAGCGCCACCTCGGAGCCACATCCGTCGCCGTCGGCATTGATGTGCGTGGACAGCGCGACCGTCATGCCAGGCGCGAGCCGCGCCATGAGCGCTTCGATCCCGGCGCGGATTTCAGGAGACGGCGCCAGCAGGTCACGCATGTCGTGCGACGAAGGATTCATGACGGGAACGAGAGTTCAGGAGATCGAGCGAGGCGCACTCTACTGCACCCTATGAACGTTTCGCGGCGCCCGATTGCTCGGGCGCCGCGAAGTGTACCACACGCTAGAAAGAAACTAGCGACGTGCGGCCGCAGCGGCGTCCATCTTGCCGGCACGGGAGTTCTTCTTGCCGTACAGGAAGTAGATGGCCATACCGAGCGCCGTCCACACCGCGAGTCGGATCCACGTATCGGTCGGGAGCGCGGCCATCAGGCCGAAGGCCGACAGGGCACCGAGAATCGGCACGATCGGCACGAACGGCGTGCGGAACGGGCGGACCAGATTCGGGCTGGACTTCCGCAGCACGAGGATGCCGATGCACACCGTGGCGAACGCGGAGAGCGTGCCAATGGAGACGAGCTCGCCGAGGAGGCCGATGGGGAAGAACGCCGCGATCATGGCCGCCAGCACGCCGACCAGGATGGTCGACGCCGCAGGCGTCTGATACTTCGGGTGCACCTTGCCGAAGAACGGCGGCAGCAGGCCGTCACGCGACATGGTGTAGAAGATGCGAGGCTGACCCATGAGCATCACCAGCACGACCGACGCGAGACCGGCGATGGCGCCGACGTTCACGAGGTATTCGAGCCACTTGAGCGCCGGGACCGCCGCGATGGCGACCGACACCGGGTGCGGCACGTTGAGCGTGGTGTAGTTGGCCAAGCCCGTCATCACGAGCGCCATCAGGATGTACAGGACGGTGCAGATGAGCAGCGACGAGAGCATGCCGATGGGCAGGTCCTTCTGCGGATTCTTTGCTTCCTGTGCGGCCGTGGAGACCGCGTCGAATCCGATGTAGGCGAAGAACACCACCGAGGCGCCGCGCAGCACGCCAGACCAGCCGTACTTGCCCCACTCGCCCGTGTTCTCGGGAATGAACGGCGTCCAGTTCTCACGGTTCACGTAGAAGAAGCCGAAACCGATCACGAGCAGCACGATCACCATCTTGATGGCGACGATGATGTTGTTGAGCGTCGCCGACTCCTGCACGCCGCGCACGAGCAGCGCCGTGAGGAGGCCGATCAGCACCACGGCCGGCAAGTTGATGATGCCGTCCACGACGTTGCCGCCACCCGCCACGCAGGCCGCGCGATCGGCGAAGACCATCACGGCCTTGCTGGCCGCATCGATCATCTTCGTGCCGGTCGCCGGATCGGCGCAGCTAAACGCGCGTACGAGCGTATGCGTGCCCTGCACGTCGAACGGCGCCGACGCGAACGCGGCCGGGATGTGCAGGCCGACTTCCGAGAGGAAGGCGCTGAAGTAGCCCGACCAGCCCACAGCCACGGTGCCGGCGGCGAACAGGTACTCGAGCACCAGGTTCCAGCCGATGAACCACGCGACGAACTCACCCATCGTCGCGTAGCCGTAGGTGTACGCCGAACCGGCGATCGGAATCATCGACGCGAATTCCGCGTAGCACAGGCCGGCAAACAGGCAGCCCAAACCGGCGAGCATGAACGAGATGGCAACGCCCGGACCCGCGAAATTCGCGGCGGCCGTGCCGGTAAGCACGAAAATGCCGGCGCCGATGATGGCGCCGATGCCGAGGAGCGTGAGGTTGAGGGCGCCGAGGCTTCGCTTGAGGCCTCCTTCAGCGCCGCTCGCCTCGGCGGTCATTTCGGAGATGCTCTTCTTGGACCAGAGTCCCATGTTCGTACCTGGGGAGGGAAATGGTGGGGGAAACGCGGGGAATCGACACGACGGTGGGCGTCGATGCGGATTCATTCCGCGCTAGACGACCGCGTACGGTGGGGCTCGGTCACCCGCCTGTCAACACGTAAAACGAAACGTCCCCCGTCTCATGTGAAATTAAGACGGGGGACGCGTGGCACCGATCAGAGCGAATAGTTGGGAGCTTCTCGGGTGATCGTCACATCGTGCGGATGGGATTCGCGGAGACCGGCCGTGGTGATGCGGACGAACTCCGACTCGGTGCGCAGCTGGTCAATGGTGCCGCAGCCGACGTAGCCCATGCCACTGCGCAGCCCGCCGATCATCTGGAAGAGCACGTCACCAGCCGGGCCCTTGTAGGGCACGCGCCCTTCGATGCCTTCGGGGACCAGCTTCTTGGGTGACATTTCACCGTCCTGGAAATAGCGATCGGCGCTGCCGTCCTGCATGGCGGAGAGCGAGCCCATGCCACGGATCATCTTGAAGCGACGCCCCTCCAGCAGGAACGACTCGCCGGGGCTCTCTTCGGTGCCCGCCAGCATGGAGCCCATCATGACGCTGCAGGCGCCCGCGGCGAGTGCCTTGACGATGTCGCCCGAATACTTCACGCCGCCGTCCGCGATGACCGGGACATCTCCCGCCCCTTCCACCGCTTCCATTACCGCGGTGATTTGCGGTACGCCGACGCCGGTGACGACACGGGTGGTGCAGATGGAACCCGGGCCGACGCCCACCTTCACGGCATCCACACCGCGCTCGACGAGCGCGGCCGCGCCCTCGCGCGTGGCCACGTTGCCCGCCACCAGCTGGATCTCCGGGAACGCCTCACGCACGCGCGCCGTCGCCGTCAGCACGCCTTCGCTGTGGCCGTGCGCGGTATCGATGATGAGCACGTCCACGCCGGCCTGAATCAGCGCACGCGCGCGATCGAGGAAGTCCCCACCCGCGCCGATGGCCGCAGCCACCCGCAAGCGGCCGTGAATGTCCTTGTTGGCATCCGGGAACTGCCGACGCTTGTGAATGTCCTTGACGGTGATCAGCCCCTTGAGCGCACCATGCTCGTCGACGACCGGGAGCTTCTCGATCCGATGCTTGCCGAGGATCCGCTCCGCTTCTTCAAGCGTCGTGCCCAGTGGCGCGGTGACGAGATCTTCCGACGTCATCACATCGCGCAGCGGGCGGTCGAGATCGCGCTCAAACTGGAGATCGCGATTGGTGAGGATCCCGACGAGCGTCCCGTGGCCATCAACGATCGGCACCCCGGAGATCTTGAAGCGCATCATGAGCGCCACGGCTTCGCGGAGCGAGGCGGTGGGCGAGAGCGTGATGGGATTAAGAATCATCCCGCTCTCGGAGCGCTTCACACGATCGACCTCGGCCGCCTGCCGGTCGATGGACATGTTCTTGTGCAGCACGCCGATGGCCCCGTAGCGCGCCATGGCGATCGCCATTTCGCTTTCCGTGACCGTATCCATCGCGGCCGACGCGAGCGGAACGTTCAGCGTGATGCCGCGCGTGAATCGCGAGCGGATATTCACTTCCTTCGGATGCGTCAGCGAGTGCCGAGGCGCAAGCAGCACGTCATCGAAGGTGAGCGCGAGGCTTTCGCGGATACGCGAAAGCCCGCGACCGGCGAGAGAGCCGGCGGCGGGCTGCAAGGAATCAGTAGTCGAGGGTGCCATTTTGAAGCATAGACGAGCAACCGCACGGAGTCCAGCGGTCCGGGCACTCTCCCCTACTTTCTGGCCATCCGGCGAAGGCGCCGGCGCAACGCGGGTGGGAGAAAGAACCCGGCAGCGCTGACCATGCCGGCCAAGTTCAGGTCCGACAGTTCGTGTGGGTCACCATGCCAGTGGTCGGCCAAGACGCGTCGCCCCGTATGCTCGACCAGCCGCTGCAGCGCGAGCATCAGGAGGAAGATGTCGTCGACTTCACCGAAGAACGGGATGACGTCTGGGATAAAATCGAGTGGTGAAACGATGTATGCTGCCGCAGCCAGCACCAGAAACTTGTCGAACCGCGACACGCGCGAGTCACGAATGAGCCCGACCAGTAACCGCACGTACGCGGGGATCTGGCGAATGGCGTGCAGGACGGTGCGCTTGGCCCCGGTCCGCGGACGTGGTGGGGCCTCCGCGAACACATCCGCTTCGTCGTCGGCATCGTCGTCGGCCAGATCGTCGACGTCGTCCTCATCCCCGTGCTCGGTCTGGCGCCCGTCGATGGCGGCCATTTCTCCGAACGCCTCGTCATCCAGCTCGGCTTCACGCTCACGGGCCAACTCGGCACGACGGCTTCGAGACACGGGACCCTCCTAGATGGTGGGATTGGCCGGCGGTGCGGCGGCCGGCGCCGAGGCTGGGGCCGAGGCTGGGGCTGGGGCTGGGGCTGGGGCTGACGGCGCTGACGGTGTTGCCGCAGGCGGCGGTGGCGCTGAAGGCGCACCGGCTTGCTCGACCGCAGTCCGTGCCGCGGTTACGACGTCACCGGCCACACTCATGGTGCTTTGCGCGACGCCATTCAGCACACCGACGGCGCGGTTGAGGAGCCCCATCGTTTCACTGATCGTGGAGACCGCGACGCCCCCTGAGCGCAGCTTGTCTTCGACGCCCTCGGCGAAACGCTGTAGCACACTCACCGGCGTCGCCGGCTTCTCCGCATACCGCGCTTCGAGGAATTCGACGTAGTCGAGGACCTGATACAGGCGCTCGTCGGTGAGCGTCTCCAACTTGCGATGAATGCGATCGCGGACATACGGATTCACAATACCTCCCTAGGGTCGACCGGGAACGAACCAGCTTCGTTCGATTCCCGTACGACGGGCGAGCGCCGACTGATTCAGCCGCGCCAGCGTTTGCGTTCGCCGCGCGCGTCGATATGACAATATGGTGTGGCGAAGCGACGGCTGCTGTAGACGCCGAGTCCGCCGGCCAGCTCGGGGTGCATGCGTTCCACCCAATCCACGGCCGTTTCCACCCGGTACGCGTCGAACAGCGTCAACCGTCCGTCGCCGTCGGCATCGATGGCGACATCGGCGGCGTCGCCATAAAGGTGACGCGAATCTCGCGCGGAGCCTTCCACATCAGCGTTGTGCAATGGCGTGCGGAATCCACTGTGGATCTCGATGTCGAACGATGCATGTTCTTCACCACGGCGACGCGCGAGTTCCTCTAGCACCAACTCCACCTTGTCGAGCACCCGCGGATCGATCGCGACGTAGCGCGGCCACACGGTTTGCTCATCGTGCGTGAGGAAATCGCGCAGCTTGATGTGCTTGGTCAGCGGCAGGTCGAGCTGGTCGGCATGCACCTCGGCAAAGCCGGCCGGCCGTTCCCCCTGCTCGTCATGCGACCATTCGGCGGGATAGCGCCCGATCTGGTAGCCGTTGAGCGAGCTGCCGAACTTCTGCTCGAACGGAACCAGCACCGCCAGACGCGGCTCGGAAATGCGCTGCGCGATTCCGCTGCGCGTGACCACCAGCTCGTAGAACCCGGCCTCGATAGGCGCAAGCAAGGTGTCGCCGTCTAACCGTCGCGGGATGTCTGCCGAGACAGTGCTCCCGACCTTGACCCACTGGTAACGAAAACCCAGCGTCGCGCCGCGCACCTCAAGCGGAAAGGCTACGCGTTCGCCCGCGCGCACGAAGCGCATGCGCACTTCCCCGCTCACACCTCGGGCACCAAGACCCGCCTCGACCACGGGAACGCTGCGCCGCAGCGCATCAGCGGACGAATCGGCGAGCAAGTCCGCCGGTGGCTGATAGATGATGGCCGCGACAATTGCCGACACGCCACTGACGATGAGGGCCGTGCGACGGATCACAAGGCACCCCAACGTGCGCGGGTGCCGCGCACGTCGATATGCACGAACGGGCCATGCGCCGAGGTGGCCGTATAGACGCCGATGCCCCCGACCAGATCCGGATGCTCGCGTTCGACACGCTCGGCGGCGGCCGCGATCAGCCGTGCATCTCGCGTATCGACGCGACCGTCGTGATCGAGATCGCTCATCCAATCCCGCGCCCCGTTCATGACGTACACGTCGGCGGCATCACCGAACTGGTGACGACTGTCCTGGACGCGTCCACCGGGACCGACGCCCTGCGCATTGTATTGCGGCGTGCGAAACCCTGACATGACGCGCAGCCGGCTCACGGCGATGCCCATGGTGCGCAACTCATCCATCACGAGTTCGAGCTTGTCCACCAGCGGCTCGCGCAGCACGAGGTACTTGGGCCACACGTCACCCTGGTCGTGCGTGAGAAAGTCGCGCAACCGGAAGTGATCGGAGACGGGCGTATCCTGATTGCTGGCCGTGATCTCGACGAAACCTTCGGGGTTCGCGTAGGCCGCCGTGCGCGCGACGCGCTGCTCCGCGGGGAAGAAGCCGATGCGATACGCGCCGATGCGGCCGCGCACCTTGTCGGTGAAGGGCCGCATCGTGATGAGATGGAATGCGGACGAGGCGTCGGCCGCTGACACCGCCGACTCCGCGTGAACGCCCGGACCCGCACCGGTCAGATCGCCGAACAGCTCGCGGAGTACCGGGAGACCAGCCAGACGCGACGGATTGATGAAGCGCGCGCGGAGCTTCCGGCTTCGGCCCCGCAGCGAATCAAGGAGCGAGAGGCGAGACGCTGAGGGTGCGGCGGCCGCCGTTGCGGGACGGACCACCGTCGCAGTGGCCGGCCGAACGGCCGCCATCGTCACGACGACCGACATCACACCAAGTGCGGCACTGGCACGGAGCCACGGACGCGGCACGAAACGCCGAGCGTCCGAAGCGGCGGAGTGTTGCGTGGAAGGCACGATGGGTGGATACCGGAAACGAGGAAAGTGGGCGACACCGTCGTTCACGAGACAGGACGGTGCGTGCGCTCTTCTCTTGGACGATCTAGCCGCGAGGGAGTAAGGACCCGACCGTCACGCTGCTGGCCTCGGAGCCTCGGTCGCCAGCCAGAGAATATACTCGGCCTAGTAGATGTAGACCGGCGTCCCCAGCGATACCGCGTGATACAGTACGGCGATGTCTTCGTTCCGCATCCGCACACATCCATGGCTGACCGCGTGCCCGATACTGGCCGGCGCATTCGTGCCGTGAATGCCATATCCGTCTCCGAGATAGAGTCGGAAGTCCCCGAGGACGGCCAGATATTTGCGCTGATTTGTTCCAAATGGCGGAATGACGATGCGGCCATCGGCCACGATTTCGCGACCGTCGGAGGCCGTCATGGGCACGACGGCCCCGTCTTTCTTTTGACGGACGACATCGTTGCCGACCACGAGGAGCTGGTCGCCACTGCGGAGCGTGAGTGGGGTGCCTCGGACCAACTGGACGAGGCCGAGGCGGCGTTTGTTCGCCTGCTCGACGTAGTGCCAGTCTGGGGGCACCCAGGCCGGGGCGGAATCGAGGCGCTGCACGAGAAATCGTCCGCGCGGGGTGTCGAAATGCAGGACGCGACTGCTGCCGCGCATGACCAGATGCCGTCCGCTCCCGATGGCGACCTGGGAGGTGAAGAGCACGCTGTCGGCGAGCTTGTACCAGATACGCCGTTCGGCGATGGAGATAATCAGGACGGGGCGATCGCGCGGCGGCGTTTCGGGGAGCCGAGCGAGCGCGGCGCGCAAGGTGTCGGTACCGGCACCCGCCTGCTGGCGGGCCTGCTCCAGCGCCTCGGAATTGTCGTTGAAGACGAGTCGCGCTACATCGCGGGCGAAGCGCACGCGCATGGTGGCAGCTCCCACCCAGGCGGCGTGACCGGCGATCGCGACGACAGCCAGCATGAGCATGCGGCGCACGCGACGCCAGAAGGCAAACGTGGAGGAATTGGGCGCGGTGGAGGGCATTAGTAGAAGTAGACCCGCATGCCCGGTTTGATGTTGGCGCGAATGGCCTCGAGGTCCGCCGGCGCCAGTCGCACGGCGCCCGGCATCACATAGCTGCTATCGGCGAGGGGGCCGGTGGTCGGCAGCGCGTAGAGGACCGTGCCCCCGCTGGTCAGGATGGCGCCGCTGCCGAGGAAGCCGACACCGCTGCGAGATGGCGGGGACGGTTGCCCGCGATCGACCCACAGCCACGCGGGGAGTTCGGCGCTGTCAGCCTCAGCCAATTGGCGTTCCACACGGCGCATGCCGAGCGGGACGGCAACCCACAGCGTGTCGGGGGGTACGCCCACACGACGTTCGGGGCCGAGGCGCGCCGGCATGGTCCGCAAGCGGACGCCACCCCGATCGAGGGCCACGAAGGAGGATTCACTGCTCACGGCCAGATGGAGGTCCTCGTCGCCAATGGACTGCCGTCGGGCCAACTCCAGCATCAATCCGGTACGATCCGCCTCGGCGGTGAGGATCGCGTCGGCGCGCGCGCGCTCAAGGGCGGTCATGTCGGCCCGGAGTCGAGCCGTTTCCTCGGTGTAGCGCTGCCGCTTGATGACGAGCATGGCGTCGACGGCGATCAGCCCGATCAGGACGAGCGCCAGTGCCAAGGTTCGAGAGACTCGTCGCGTCACGATGGGTAGTTGTTGGTTTCGTCAGGAGTGCGGCGGTAGATTCGGACACGTCTCTGTACACCGCAGTTCATCAATCGTACGCTGGTTCCCTTCATCCCGCCCGGATGCCTACCCGCACCGAACGCCCCGTCGCGCTGATCGTCCTGGACGGCTGGGGCTATCGCGAAGAGCGCACTGCGAACGCGATCCTGCTGGCCAACACCCCGCATTGGGACGCCATCTGGGCGCATCCCTCGAGGACGCTGTTGTCGGCGTGTGGTCGCGCTGTGGGGCTGCCTGAGGGCCAGATGGGGAACAGTGAGGTCGGCCACCTCAACCTCGGTGCCGGCCGCGTGGTGATGCAGGATCTCGTCCGTATCGCGGCCTCGATTGAGGACGGCCGCTTCTTCGAGAATCCGGCGTTGGTGCAGGCGTGCCGCACGGCGCGTGAGCGTGGCACGACGCTGCACTTGATCGGGTTGCTGGGCAATGGCGGCGTGCATGCGCTGGACCAGCATCTCTTCGCGCTCGTGGACTTAGCGGCGCGGGAACAGGTGGGTCGCGTTGCGGTGCACGGACTGCTGGACGGTCGTGACACGCCTCCCACCAGCGGCATGGCGTTCCTGCACGAGACGCTGCAGGCCATTGCGGGGAAGGCGCAGTTGGCGTCGCTGTCGGGTCGTTACTTCGGTATGGACCGCGACAATCGTTGGGAGCGTACGGGCCAGTGGTACCGTGCGGCCATCAACGGAGTGGGCACACCGGAGCGCGACGCGGTGGCCGCGTTGCAGCACGCGTACGATGCCGGCACCAACGACGAGTTCGTGCCGCCGATGGTGATGGTGGACGCCGATAGCGCGCCCATTGCGCCTGTTCGTGATGGTGACGTGATCATCTGCTTTAACTACCGGTCGGATCGGATGCGGCAGACACTGCGCGCGCTCACGACCCCCGCGTTCACCGGCTTCGATACGGGTGTCCGTCCGACCGTGGATGTCGTGACGATGACGCAGTATGACGATGCGTTTCCGTTTCCGATCGCGTTTGCGCCGCAGTCGATGGCGCACATCGTGGGCGAAGTGATCAGCGATGCCGGCTGCACGCAGTTGCGCACGGCCGAAACGGAGAAGTATCCGCACGTGACCTTCTTCTTCAACGGCGGGCGCGATGCGCCGTTCCCGGGCGAAGATCGCAAGATGGTCCCGAGCCCGAAGGTGGCCACGTATGATTTGCAGCCGGAGATGAGCGCTGCGGGCGTCTGTGACATTCTGTGTGATGCGCTGGCGCATCGCACGCACGATTTCGTGCTGTGCAACTTTGCGAACACCGACATGGTGGGCCACACCGGCTCGATCCCGGCGGCCATCGCGGCCGCGGAAACCGTGGATGCCTGCTTGGGCCGGATCCTTGAGGCCGCCCGCGTTGGTGGGGCGCGTCTGATCATCACGGCGGATCACGGGAACGCGGACCTGATGGTCGATCCGATCACCGGTCAGCCGCATACCGCGCATACAACCAACCCCGTGCCACTGGTGGTGCTGGACCCCGATGGTGATGTGCCGCTGCGCAGTGGCGGCGCGTTGTGCGACGTCGGGCCGACGGCGTTGGCGTTGATGGGCCTGTCCATTCCTCCCGAAATGACCGGTCGCGACCTCCGCGACCTCTCCCCTTCCGTACCTCGCTGAATGCTCATCTCACGCCCGCGCAGCATCCGTTCGCGCTCCACGCGCATTGCGCTCGCCGCCCTGTTGCTGGGCGCCCCGACGGTTCTTTCGGCGCAGCTCGGCCATCGTCCCTCCGATAGCCCGTATGAGGACGTGAAGTTCGGCCAAACCATTTCGCTGAGCGGCGGGTGGTTTGCCTTTAAGAGTGACCCGGCCAAGGTCGCACCCAAGTCGGCGGCGTTTGGCCAGCTGCGATATGACATCGGCGTGGGTGGTCCGGCGTCGCTGTACGCGCGGTACTCACTCTCGACATCGCAGCGCAACCAGTACGCGCCAACGGCCGTGGCCGCGAAGCGTCTGGTGGCGACACCGGGTGTGGCGATGCACATGCTGGACGCAGGCCTTGATGTCGCGCTGACGGGCAAGAAAACGTGGCACCAGTTAATTCCGTCCGTGATTGGCGGCGCGGGTGTCGTGAGCGACTTCGCGCATGCCGACAGCGGGTCGTATCAGTTCGGTGTGAAGTTCGCGATCACGTACGGGCTCGGTCTGCGCTATCTGCCCAAGAACGGGCTGCGCGTCCGTCTTGACGTGACCAACTACACGTGGCAGTACGACTACCCCGACAGCTACTTCGTGGCCGCCACGGACAACACCGCGCTCCTGGCCGACTCGAAGAAGCGGTCGGCGTGGACCGCGAACTACGGGTTGGCGTTGGGCGTGTCGTATCCGCTGTTCCGCTAGCGTATGCCGCGCACGTCGTTAACGCGCCGCGTGCTGTTTGCCGCGGCGCACCGCTATCGCCGTCCGGATTGGAGCGATGCGGAGAACGTGGAGGTATTCGGCGCCTGCGCGCATCCGAATTATCACGGGCACAGTTACACCTGCGATGTCACGGTGGCGGGACCGGTGGATGAGGAGACTGGATTTCTGGTCGACCTCGGATTTCTCGACCGCGTGCTGCAGCGCGAGGTGCGCGACCGCTTCGATCACCGGAACATCAATCTCGACGTGCCCGAATTTGCCGACGGCAAGCTCATTCCCACGGGCGAGAATCTGGCGCGATTCATCTGCGAACGTGTGCAGGCCGCGATCGCCCACACATCGGCGCTGGTCGTGAAGGTTCACTTGGCGGAAGACGCGACGCTGAGCAGCGCGTACGAGGTGGATGCATGATGGGGTCACCCCATACGCGTCGCGCGGGTGTGCTGGCGCTGACGCTGATGAGCGCGGCGTGCGCCGGACGCGCCACGGTGCAGGCGCCAACCGCCGGCCATGTGCCGGAGCCCGTGCCACCGGTGATGATGCCCGCGCCCCCCGTGGTCGCCCCGCCGACGGCGCGGGCGATCGTGGCACGCATGGCCGACTCCGCGGTCTCGGCGCCGATGTGGCGCAACGCCCGGTGGGGGATGCTGATCGTGGACGCGACCACTGGCGACACGCTGGTGGCGCACGATGCCGACAAACTGTTTGTGCCGGCGTCGAATGAGAAAGTGCTGACGACGGCCATCGCGCTGCAGCTGCTCGGTCCGGAGTACCGCTGGCGCACGCCCGTCCTGCTGCGTGGTGAGCAGCGCGGCCCGGTGTTCCGCGGTGACATCGTCGTCATCGGGCGCGGCGATCCCACCGTGAGCGAAAGCATGCATGCGGGCGACGCGCTGGCGGCGTTCGAGCCGGTCGCCGACGCGCTGCGTGCGCGCGGCATCACCCGCGTGACCGGATCGATCATCACGTCGGGCGATGCGTTCACCGGGCAGACGAGCGGGTACGCGTGGGAGATCGACGATCTCGACACGCCGTCGGGCGCGGCGGTGGATGAACTGCTGTTCAACGAGGGGCTGCTGCACCTCGTGGTGCGGGGCGCGGCGAAGGCGGGCACGGCCCCGTCGGTGCAACGGGCGCCGACGGCGGCGTATCCGCCGCTCCGCATTGAGGCGACCACGCGTCTGGCCACGGACACGGGCGCCCGCCTTGATGTGGCCTACGACACGGTGGCCGGCGCGCTGCGCGTCACGGGTACCATACCGGTGGGCGACAGCGTGCGCCTGAGCGCCTCCTATCGGCATCCCAACGATGCGTATCGGGCCGCGCTCGCCGAACGCCTGCTCACACGCGGTATTCGCGTGGCGGGCGGCGCGCCGACGGCGGCCGCACGAGCAGGACGCCGCGGTGCGCGTGCCGCCATGCCGCCGCGTGAGGACACGCTGGTGACGCTGGAGTCGGCGCCGTTACGCGAGGTGCTGCCGCGCCTGCTCAAGCCGTCGCAGAATCAGCTGGCGGAAATCTTCTTCCGGACGTCGGGACTCGTGACCTCGGGGAGTGGCGAAGCGGACAGCGCGCGGGCCGTCGGTGCGCGCACGCTGGCCGCGATGGGTGTGACGGGCGAGCAGGTGGCGTATCGCGACGGCAGTGGCATGTCGCGGCATGACTACGTCTCGCCGCGCGCACTCGTGCGCGTGCTGGATACGATGCACCGCAGCGCGTGGGCCGATCTCTACCGTCAATCCATGCCGCAGG
>CALQGY020000070.1 GCA_943330235.2 Candidatus Kuenenia stuttgartensis | reverse complement strand
CGGCACGCCGAGAGACGGCACGCCGAGAGACGGCACGCCGAGAGACGGCACGCCGAGAGACGGCACGCCGAGAGACGGCACGCCGAGGCTCGGCGCGACAGCGGTCGCCCTACGCGGGTTCGCAGTAATCGTGGAGAAAGGAGGGCCCAGCCGAAACGTTCGATCGATCGAGGTGAACAGTGACATCGTCATGGCGCGTCGCGTGTGTACGGATTCCGAGATTCCCGATCGGCGCGGCGTGGCACGCGGCACGCGTCGTCCCTGGGCCGCCGTCGGCGGAAGCCCCGACGGCGTCGTCAACGCACCGGTCACCTGGGGCGGACTCGGCGTCTCCGCCGGCGACGACATCCACACGCCCGCCACACCGTCCCCCCATCGCGACGCAACTCGCGCTGGCCTTCGCCGAACAGAGCACGCCCCCGCGCACGGAGCGGAACGCGGCAGCGGCACCCCCGCATACGTCCCCCCGCTCACACCACGCGAACGGGAGCACGAACGCACCCGCTTCCACCGCGAGTTCGACAAGCACACACGCGACTGGACCCGCTCCCGTGGACGGCGCCGCATGGCGGAATCGTCCTTCGGGAAACCCAGCCTCCGTGAACGCGTACACGAACGCGGCCGTGCACGCGGCCGTGAACGGCACCGCGAAAAAGTCGGGAGCGCCTGAGGCGCATTGGGATGCGCAGCCAAGGGCGCTGGCCGATCGCCAACGGCTGCGTGTGGTGTCGCTGGCGGCGGGGCGCGCGGGGGTGCGGGCGGGGATGACGTTTACCGAGGCGCAGTCACGCTGTGCCGCGATAGAAATTCGCACGTGGGATGATCACGCCATCGACGAGGCCGTGCTGGCGGCCACCACCGCGTTTCTGGCCGCCAGTCCGCAGGTCACGCCCGTCCAGGGCACGCCGGGGATGTGGTGGATTGGCGCGACGGGCTTCAACGCATTGGGCGGCGAGGAGGCGCTCGCGCGCACGCTGCTGTCCATCGCGCAGCGTTGGCACCCGGATGCCCGCGTGGCGATTGCCGATGCGTGTGTCACCGCCCGTGCGGCCACGTGGGCGCCGCAGGCGCGCACGCGCGCGGTCCGCGAGCGGGATCCGCTGGCGCTTCCCGATGGCATCACCCGCATTCCGCCGGGACAGTGCGCGGCGTATCTCGCGCCGGCGCCGCTGGGACTCGTGCCCATGGAGGAGGAGATCCGTGATGCGCTGCGGGCGCTGGGGCTGCGTACCGTGGGCGCGCTGGCCGCACTTGAAGCCGGCGAGGTGGAACGGCGCTGGGGCGCTGAAGGGCTGACGGCGTGGCGACTGGCCCATGGCGACGATCCGCGGCGCCCGGGGCTCGTACGTGTTGAAGCCACACGCAGCACGAGTGTGGAGTTGCCGGCGGCCGTGGACAGCACCGCGCCCGTGTTGTTCGTGCTGCGCGCGCAGCTCGAGCGGCTGGTGCGCGAACTTGTCGATGACGGACGCGCGGCGGCGGCGGTGTCCATCACGCTCATCCTCGATGCCGGACGACAGTGGCCACTCGAGGACGTGGGGAGCGATGGGCGCGACCACGAACGGTTTGCCGAAACGTCCAGCGATGCCTCCGTCACCGGGGCGTCTGCGTATGCGCCACCGCGCCCTCCGCGCGCGGCACCAACGCCGCACGAAACATTCGTCGCGTCGTCACTGCTCGGCATTCCGCAACGCAGCATCACGCGCGAAGTGCGTCCCGCGCGACCGCTGGCGCGACTGGAGCCGTTGTTCGATCAATGCCGGGCGCTGCTGGAACGGTGGGCGATCCCCGCCCCCATCATCGGCATCACGGTCGGGATTCCCGCCACGGCGCCGCTGGCCGCCGACCAGGGCGATCTGCTGGTGCCGTCGTGGCGTGATGCCGCCATGAATGCCGAGTCGGTGTTTGCACGACTGCGCGCCGCGCTCGATCCGGACAACATCGGCGATGTCATTGTGCGGCCGATGGCCGGCGATGCACACAAGCCGGAAGCGACCGGGCGCTGGGCCGGCGCGGATGCGCTGGCGCAAGCGTCGGCACCGGTACCCGCCGTGCCGAGAACGGCCGACACCACCGCCGATGGAACCACGGATGGCACGAGCGAGGCGGCCCCTGCGGTGCTGCGGCTCCTCGAGCCCCCCGAGATGGCCGATGTCGAAGCGCCCCACGGTACCCCGGCCGCCGTGTGGTGGCGCGGCACGCGGTGGGCCATTGCACAGGCCGATGGTCCCGAGCGATTGAGCGGCGACTGGTGGCGCGCCGATGCCTTCGCACGCGACTACTGGCGCTGTGACACCGAGGGCGTCGGCGAACTGCTCGTGTACGGGGAGTCGGCGGCCAACACCGTCACGGCGCCCATGCGCTGGTATGTGCAGGGCTGGTACGACTGAGCGCCACGCGGAAGCGGTCGACCAAACGGCCGCCCAATGTTCACTTCTCCGCTGCGTGGGCGCATACTATGGCCTTCCGGCGGACCCAAGTGATCGGCACATCAACGCGAAGCATCAGATTCGGGGCAATACATGGCGAAGTGCGTATCGTGTGAACTCGAGCTGCAGGCCCATTGGACGGACTGTCCACGCTGCGAAACACCGGTGGTGCCGCGCTGTGGATCGTGTGGTGCGACCGTCGCCACCGATTGGCGCAAATGCCCAGAGTGCCACACCCCGCTGAGCCACGGTCACACCTCGGCCCCAACGCCGTCACCAGCGGTTGCCGCCGCCGCAGCCGCAGCCGCATCCGCAGCCGCATCCGCGGCACCGAGCGCGCCGGCCGCCGTCACGGCCCCAGAGAGCGCCACGTCGGCGACGCCGTCACGGCCCACCGAGGCCATGCCCCACGTGCTCGGACGCGGCTTCGGCAACGAGCAGTTCGTACGCATTGAGCGGGGACGGTTCATGATGGGATCGGCCCTCGATGCCGACAACCCGCCGCACGAAGTCACGCTGTCACGCGATTTCTGGCTGCAGACCACACCGGTGACGCAGGCCCAATGGAAAGAGGTGATGGGCACCGAGCCCAGTCAGTTCGGCGGCGATGACCTGCGACCCGTTGAACACGTCTCATGGGACGACATTCAGGACTTTTTGCGCGCACTCGCTGTCGCGACGGGCCGCGCGTATCGACTCCCCACCGACGCCGAGTGGGAATACGCCTGCCGAGCCGGCACCACGGGGGACCTCAAAGGGGATCTCGACAAGCTGGCGTGGTACAAAGGGAACAGCGGTGGCACGACCCAACCGGTCGCCACCCGCCCGCCGAACGCGTGGGGGCTGTACGACATGCACGGCCTGATCTGCGAATGGGTCCAGGATCAGTACAGTCCGCTGACCACCGCGCGGATCACCGACCCACAGGGCGCCCCGTTCGGCACCACGCGCGTAATCCGCGGCGGCTCATGGTTCAACAACGCCATCATCGCCCGCTCGGCGCCGCGCGGGAGCCTCAATCCCACCACGCGCAGCAATCTGAACGGGTTCCGCCTCCTCCGAATCACCTGACGCGAGCGCCCACACCGCCCCGATCACTCGACAGCAGCGACGCCACCGCGCCTATTACACGGGTTCCCTGTCCTCCCGCAGTTTTTCGGAGACCCGATGCGTCGCACCTTGTTCACCATTGCCGGCGTTAGCGCCGGTCTGCTCCTTGCCGGTCCGCTCACGGCGCAAACGCAACCGCCCGCCGGCCGCGGCAACGCCGGCGGATTCCGCGGTGGCATCACCATCAAAGACGGCGAGCAGTGCCCGCCCGGCACCACCGAAGTCCGCCCGCGCAATTGCCTCGGCCCCGAGATGCCGGTCCCCAGCATTCTCGACTACCGCCCCAAGTCCACCTTGGTCGCGCCGACGCACATGGTGCCAAAGGCCAAGTTCCCGGTCATCGACTTTCACGGGCATCCGCAGCAGTTGCTCGCGTCCACCGAAAGTCTCGCGCGCATGCAGGCGTCGCTCGACAGCCTGAACGTCCGCACCATGATCGCGGCCGACAACGTCTCGGGCGAGCGACTCAAGCGCGTGATGGATACGGTGCGCGCGTCCGCATCGATGAAAGATCGCGTCCGCGTGCTGGCCGGTATCAACTTCAACGGCGTCGGACCGGGGTGGGCGGAGAAAGCCATCGCGCAACTTGAGGCCGATGTCGCCGCCGGTGCGGTCGGTGTCGGCGAAATTCCCAAGAGCCTCGGGCTTACGGTCCGCAAGCCGGATGGCAGCCGCCTGAAGATTGATGATCCCGCACTCGATCCCATCTGGGATGCATGCGCGCGCCTCAATCTCACGGTGTTCATTCACACCGCCGACCCGCAGGAATTCTTCAAGCCGCTGGACTATACCAACGAGCGGTGGCTTGAGCAGGCGCTCTTCCCCGAGCGGCGCTATCCGCAGGACAAATTCCCGAGCTTCGAAACGCTCGCCACCGAGCGCAACAATCTCTTCAAGCGGCATCCGAAGACCAAGTTCGTCACGGCGCATCTCGGATGGCATGCGAGCGAACTCGGCGTGCTCGGCAAGCTCTTCGACGAAAACCCCAACGTGTACGGCGAAGTCGGCGCGGTGCTCTACGACATCGGTCGCCAGCCACGCGCCGCGCATGATTTCTTCGTGAAGTATCAGGACCGCATTCTCTTCGGCAAGGATTCCTTCCAGCCCGAGGAGTATCCCTACTACTGGCGCGTGTTCGAAACGAAGGACGACTACTTCGACTACTACCGTGGCTATCACGCGTTCTGGAAGTTGTACGGCATTGATCTGCCCGATGCCGTCCTGAAAAAAGTGTACTACCAGAACGCCCTGAACCTGCTGCCTAAAGTGCCGACCGCCGGATTCCCGAAGTAGTACACGAAGTAGTACACGCAGTAGCACACCAAGTAGCACACCAAGTAGCACACGTCATCGTTCAGCACGTCTGCAGATACGCGGCGGCGGTCAGGTCTTCCCTGATCGCCGCCGTTTCGCGTCAGTGACTGTATTCAGGCATCGTGACATCCTCACCGCTCGATTCACCGAGAGTTGCGCCATGCCTGCTATCACGCGTGAAACACCCAGCGTCTTCGCGATGTACACGGCCACCCCATTAGCCACCGGCCCCATCGTGGTGGCCTCCGATACCTCACCGCAGTCGGACGCGGTCTTCCCGCTGGCCAATGCGCTGGCCTCGCACACGCAATGCCCCGTGCAGGTCATCAGCGCAATCCGCTCGGTGGCCATGCCGCTCTACCCGTTCGACGCGATGCCCATTCCGCTCGAGACGGACAACGCCGTGCGCGCCGGACGCGAAGGGATGATCAAGCAGCAGATGGAGCGCCTGGTCTCATCGAAGACCGCATGGCCCGTGACCGTGAAGACCGGCGAACCGGCCCACGATATCGTGGGCTTCGCGAAGTCGCTCGATGCCCGGGTGATTCTGGTCGGACGCGGTCGCCACGCGGCGCTGCAACGGGCGCTTGGCGGCGAGACGGTGCTGCGCCTGCTGCAACTCGGTGACTGTCCGGTATTGGCGGTCGAATCGAAGTTGACCTCACTGCCGATGCGCGTCGTCATCGCCACCGACTTCAGCGAGTTCAGTCTGCATGCCGCGCAGATCGCGATGACACTCGTGGCGCCCAACGCCAACGTGCAGCTCGTGCATGTCGCCCCACCGTTTGCGGAGACCGACCCGGTGCTGCAGGCGCGCGCCATCGCGTACCGCAATCAGGCGCATCATGCGTTCTCGCAGTTGCACGATCGCTTGGCGCACGATGCCGTGACCTTCACCGATGTGCTGGTGAATGGCAACCCGTCCGTGGAGATCATGAAAATCATCCGCGATGCCAATGCGGACCTCGTAGTGACCGCAACGCATGGGTACGGATTCCTGCGGCGCATGATTCTGGGCAGCGTCGCCGCCGAACTGGTGCGCCACGCACCCTGCTCCGTCCTCTGCGTGCCGGGCTCCGCGCAGACCCTCGCCTCGGCGCGTACACACACCGGGGCCACGGTGCTCACACGGGTCTTCGACTTCGATGTCCTTGACGCGGAACTCAAGGCGTTCGGCGACCGCAACACCGGACGTCGCTGTACCCTCGAAATCGACGCACATGAGATCGGCGCACAGATTCTCGGCCACTCGCTCCCGCTCGTCGGCGCCACCTACGACCGCCTGTCACGCACCGTATCGCTGATGTTCGGCGCCTCAGTGCTGGCGGGCTATCATCTCACGCACGTGATCCCCGGCGTGACGGCGGTGAGCGCGAAAACCGATGGCGCAGGACGCGATCAGGTGCTGTGCATCACGCATCCCGGCGGCCACACACTGATGCTGCTCGACTAACCGTCGGCGGGAGTGGACTCCGACGTCAGCGGCTGCCCTTCCTGATCCGCAATCAACACCCACACGGTGCGCGTGCGCTTCGAATAGAGCAGGCGTACCGTGACGTCGCGCGGATTTTGCTTGAAGGCGAAGTGAAATCGAAAGCTCGTATCGAGCGATTCCCGGATCACCCCTTCCTTGAAGCGTCCGTAGAAATCCTGGACCTTCGTGCACGGGGCCACTTCGGTGAAGAACTGCTTGCCGATGGCATCCTCGCGACTGAGCGACGCCAACTTCGACTCGACCGCGTTGTAGTGCAGGATGCGGCCGGTGGCATCGAGCTGGATCATCCCGTACGGCGCGCGATCCAGCTCCTCCGCCGTCATGTGATCGGCGGCCTCCAGCACCTCGGTGACCGTTGGATGCGCAGTGCGGTGATGACGCGGCGTGAGTGACATTCCGGGCGGGACAGGGTGGTCGCAGTGATCCCGAAATCAATACGCGGCGCCGCAAACGGGTAGCCATTCGGCCACGCAAAATCCGCGAAAGCCGGTGCATTGCCCTCCCTACGACTTTCGGTGTATATTCGGTGCCATTCACGATCCGCATCATGCCCCGTCCGACCCCAGCTGTCTACGCGGAATTGCACTGCCATTCCGCCCTCTCGCTCCTTGATGGGGCGTCGCTCCCCGAGACGCTCGCCGAGCGCGCCGCCGAACTCGGCTACCCGGCCCTGGCCATTACGGACCACGACGAAATGGGGGGCGTCGTCCGCTTCGGCACCGCGTGTGAGGCCGTCGGCATTGGCGGCATTCTGGGCGCCGAACTCACGGTGCGCGTTCCCGATGAATTCAAAACGTACGGCACCCGCAACACGCACCTCGTGCTGCTGGCGGAGTCCCGTGACGGCTATCGCAATATCGCGTCGCTCGTCACGCACGCCCGGATGCATGCCGACCGGGGCGCACCGCAGGTGCCGTTGGCGGTGCTCGCGCAACACACCGCAGGCGTCTTTGCCCTCACGGGCTGCCCGCGCGGCTGGATTCCGCAGCTGCTGGCCGAGGGGCGTGACGACGCCGCGTGGCACGCCGCGATGCAGCTACGCGAACTCTTCGGCGATCATCTCGCGGTCGAATGCTGGGATCATCGTCTCCCCGAAGAGCGCGTGCTCGTGCGGCGTCTGCGTCCGCTGGCCGCACGTCTGGGGGTCCCGTGGGTGGTTACCAACGACGTGCACTATGCGCGTCCCGAGGGGCGCATCATCCACGACGTGTTGTGTGCCTTGCGCCATGAGCGCACGCTGGACGAGATGGGCGCGCGACTGCGCCCCAACGCCGAGTGGGCCCTCAAGACACCGGCCCTGATTCTCAAACGATGGCACGGGGCCGAAGAGGGCGTGCGCGCCACGCTGGCCATCGCCGAGCAGTGCGCATTCCGGCTGCATGAGCTCAAACCCTCCATGCCGGCGTTCCCATTGCCGCATGGCATTGCGCCCGATGAATACCTCGCGCGCCTCGTCGATCAGGGCGCGCATGAGCGCTGGGGCGCCGAGTATGGCCCCAAGCAACGCGCGCAATTGTCGCATGAACTGCGCATGATCGCCAAGCTCAAGATGGCTGGGTTCTTTCTCATCGTCTGGGACATTGTGCGCTTCGCGCGCCGAGAAGGCATTCTCTGTCAGGGGCGCGGCTCGGCCGCCAACTCCGCGGTCTGCTACTGCCTTGGCATCACCGCCGTCGATCCCATTCGCATGGAGCTGCTCTTCGAACGGTTTCTCACCGAAGAGCGACAGGAAGCCCCCGACATCGATATCGATTTCGCGCACCGGGACCGCGAGCGCGTGCTGCAGTACGTGTACGAGCGCTACGGGCGCGCGCATGCCGCCATGGTGTGCGAGCAGATCAGCTGGCGTGGCCGCAGCGCCGTGCGTGATGCCGCGCGGGTACTCGGATTTTCGGTGGAGCAAGGCGACCTGCTGAGCACCCTCAGCGACCGCTTCAGCGCCAAGACGACCGCCGAGGGGCTACGGGTAGACACGGAGGACACAGAGGGCACAGAGGGCACGGCGCGGCCGAGTAACGCCAGCCGGCTCGGCCAGCACATGCTCGGCGGCACCGAGGCCACGACACACGCACGCGTCATCCGCGCCCAATCCCGACAGGTCGCCGCCACCCAAAAACCCGCTGTGCCCGCGGTCCCCTCTGTGCCCTCTGTGCCCTCTGTGCCCTCTGTGCCCTCTGAGTCCCAAGCAGTTCCCCCCGCCGCCCCCCCCGCAGTCCCTCCCCAACCATCCCTCCTACAACGCGCCGGCCTCGACCCCAACGACCCCCGCGTCCAAGTCCTCGCCGATGTCGTCGCCGGGCTGCATCAACTCCCGCGGCATCGCAGCATCCACGTGGGCGGCATGATCCTCACCGCCGAGCCCCTCGG
Organism: Candidatus Kuenenia stuttgartensis; assembly: GCA_943330235.2. Classification (GTDB taxonomy): domain Bacteria; phylum Gemmatimonadota; class Gemmatimonadetes; order Gemmatimonadales; family Gemmatimonadaceae; genus Gemmatimonas; species Gemmatimonas stuttgartiensis_A. The sequence continues at coordinate 11,899 of CALQGY020000070.1, read as the reverse complement.
CTCCATCGTGCCCATCGAGCCCGCATCCATGCCCGGACGCACCGTCATCCAGTGGGAGAAGGACGACCTCGATCCCATCGGGCTCGTGAAGATCGACATGCTGGGGCTCGGGATGCTCACCGTGGTACAGGATTGCCTGCTCTACATCCGGCATACGCGCGGCGTGACCATCGATCTTGGCCAACTCGACATGACCGATCAGGCCATTTACGACGTCATGTGCGCCGCGGATACCGTCGGGGTGTTCCAGATCGAAAGCCGCGCGCAGATGAACACGCTACCGCGGCTCCGGCCACGCTGTTTTTACGATCTGGTGGTGGAGGTCGCGCTCATTCGCCCCGGTCCGATTCAAGGCGAGATGGTGCACCCCTATCTGCGTCGGCGCGCCGGCACCGAACCCGTCACGTATCCGCATCCATCGCTCGAAAAAGTGCTCAAGCGCACCATGGGTATCCCACTCTTTCAGGAGCAGGGGATGCAGGTAGCCATTGCGGCCGCGGGCTTCACGCCCAGTCAGGCCGACCAGCTGCGGCGCGCCATGGGGCACAAACGGTCCGCCGAACGCATGGCCGCCATCTGCCAGGAGCTCATTGCCGGCATGGCCCGCAATGGCATTCCCGAGGATGTGGGGCTCCGCATTTACAACCAGATCAATGCGTTCGCCGATTACGGATTCCCCGAGAGCCACGCGGCGAGTTTCGCGCTCATCGTGTATGCCACCGCGTACCTGCGGCACTACTACGCGCCCGAGTACACCGCCGCCATTCTCAACGCGCAGCCCATGGGGTTCTACTCGCCCAGCACGCTCGTGGAGGATGCCAAACGCCATGGGGTCGACGTGCGGGCCATCGACCTGACGCGGTCGTCATGGGATCACGTGCTGGAGCTGAGCGACGGCCGCGTGCTCGTGCCCAACGACGGACGCGTTGCGTGGGCCTCCCCCGCCTCGTCCACGCCGCTGCCGCCGGACAACGCCCCCGCACGACCATCCGTGCGTCTCGGCGTGCGCCTGGTGCGCGGACTTGGCAGCAAGGCTCGGCGCGCGCTCGAGGCCGCTCTGCGCAGTGGACCATTCGTCAGCGTGGAAGACGCCGTGCGTCGCGTCACGCTCGATAAAACGTCGTGGCGGCGTTTGGCCGAAGCCGGTGCGTTTGACAGCATGTTCGCGCACGAGCCCCCCGAGCGGCGCCGTCGCGTGGCGCTCTGGGAGGTGATGGCCGCCACACGCGGGCCGCAGTTGCCGCTGGCCCCCATGCCCACCAGTGCGCCGCCCGCCCAGCTCCCCGCGCTCAAACCCATCGAGCTCACCGAGTCCGACTATCGGCTCACCGGACTTTCATTGGCCGGACATCCCGTGTCGCATCTGCGTGAACTGCTCGCCCCCAACGGCGTGTGGTCGGCGCGGCAGACCCAACGCGATGGCGTTGACGGACAGACCATCGCCGTGGCGGGGCTGGTCATCTGCCGCCAGCGTCCCGGAACGGCCAAGGGCTTCGCCTTTCTCACACTCGAAGACGAAACGGGGATGGTGAATATCGTCGTCACCCCCGACCGGTTTGAACGGCACGCGGTACTTATCTCCACCTCGCCCCTCTTGCTCATTCGCGGCGTGCTGCAGGTGGAGCAGCACGTGGTGAACGTGCGCGCCAAGCAGTTCAAGGCGCTGCATCTGGGCGGGGGCGAAGCGCATACCAAGGGGAGAGACTTCCACTAACGCGCCCATGGCGCGAACGTTCTCTTCTCACCTTTACTGGAGTCGTACATGAAGAAAACCGCCATCATCGCCATGCTGCTCGCCGCGTCCTCGTCCGCTGCCTTTGCCGTCGCGCGTCACGGCGATTGGGCCGGTATGGTCATGGGCAAGGAGCCGTCCAAGATCCATGGCACCGTCACCATGGCAGCCGGCAAGGACGCCAACACCACCGAAGTCACCCTCAAGATCACGGGCGACGCGGCCAGCACGACGCGTCCGTGGCATGTGCACATGGGCAGCTGCGCGAAGGCCGGTGGCGTGTTCGGCGGCGGCAAGTCGTACACCCCGCTGGTCGGCGACGCGAAGGGCGCGGGCGAGAGCAAGGCCACGCTGGCCGTCGCGCTCCCCGACACCGGCAGCTACTACGTGAACCTTCATGAGTCGGCGACCACGATGGCCAACATCGTCGCCTGCGGCGATCTGAAGCACGACAAGTAAGCCGTGATCGGTACCGGCACGACGACCGCGCCAAGGCCGGTCGTCGTGACGGTGCGGGGCTTATCGGCCCTGCAGCCCCTGCAACATGGACAGCCCCTTCGCCAGCAAATCGCTGCTGCCGGCGTCCACCGTCCCGTTTGGCGTGAGCTGATTGATCAGTTCCGGCAACATCGAGGCCAGCGACGCGCTCGCCTGCGATGGATCGACGCCCAATTGCGACGCCATCGTGCCGATGGTGGAGTCACCCAATACCTGCGTGAGCTGCGTACCGCTGATGGCGGCATTGGCCCCGGTACCGACCCAGGAATTGACGACCTCGCCCAGACCACCGGCGCGGAATTGCTCAACCAGGGCGCCCACCCCGCCGTGCTGCTGCACGAGCGTCATCACGGTCGCGATCATCGCGCTCTGACCACCGGTCGTACCGCCACCGAGCTGCCCCAACAATCCGCCCAGTGCGCCCTGCAGATTGGCCGAGTTGCCGCCCATCAGCCCACCGACGGCATCGCCGAGGGCTCCGTCAAATAGTCCCATAGTGACTCCGAAGGTGTGAACGAAGATGTCGCTGACGCGCGGGTGCGAAACCGCGCGTGCGAAACCGCGCGTGTGTGACCGCGCGAGCAGCGAACCGATCGGCATGATAGTACGCGGGGGGACGCAGTACCGCGATGCCACGCCGTGACGTGTCGTCATGGCGTGGCACCGCGGATCATTGATCAGCGACGGCGTACCGGTGCCGTCGTCAGCGAATTCAGCACCAGCGGCGAGAACGTCCCGCACGGCATGGTCGCGCTGCGAATGGTATGCCCGGCCGTTTCGTTATCGTCGGCCCAGAACACCGGCTTCTTGTTGGCCACGCACTCCGAGTTCGGGGCGAACGTGAAGCCTTCGTTGTTGATGTTCGGCATGGTCGTCGGGCGCGCGTAGAAGCGCGTGGTGCGGAAACGACCAAGCGTCGCCGAGCCGACCGTCTTGTCAATCTCAATGACGGCGTGGCTGCCGTTGCAGGTGTCGTCGCAGACGCCCCAGAGGTAGCCGCTCTCTCGGTCGTAGGCGAGGTCCATGATGCTCGACGCACCGGTGGTCTGCACGAAGCCGCTGGCGAACGTTGCGACGCGCGTGAACGTGTTGGTGGTGTGGTTGAGCGCGTAGCCGTAGATGTTCCCGTTGGCTTCGAGGCCGACGAAGAACAATCCGGTGCCGTGATCGGCGTAGTCCGCCGGCACATACGTGCGCGCCTTCGACTCGTCGTAGAAGCCGTTGGCCACGAGCATGCTATCGGGGATCCACGTGATCGCTTCGATGCCGAGGTTGGCGCCGGTGACGGGCAAGTCGGCCGTGAGATCCCACTGGTTCGTGGCCGTGAACGACGTGCCGGCCACCGTCGGGTTCACGCGCACGATCACACTGCGGCTGACGGTGCTGGCGTCGTTGTTGCGCTCGGTGGCGATGTACATGCCTCCTGCCGACCCGCCCGCGGCGAAGGTCACGCCTTCAGAGTCCGGATTGCCGGTGCCGTCGGTGTATTTGATGGACTTACCCTGCGCCCATCCATTCGACACGTCCGGCTTCCACACGCCGCCGGTGCGTACCATGCGGAAGAGCGTACCCGGATTGTTGCGCACCGCCCAGAGCACGGCCGGATTCGTCCCGTTCGCGCCTTCGTACGTGAGGCCACTGCCGTTGGTCAAGAACACGTTCAGACTGTCCACCATCTGCACGTCGTCGCTGCCCGGCCAGACGCCCGTGGTCGGGGCGGGCGGCGGTGGCGGCGCGGCGCCGCAGACGTTGGCGGCCGCTTTGGTCGATATGCTCGTGCTGGCAAACGCGCCGGTGCCGTCCGGGCAGCGGCCGTAGGTGATGGTCGCATGTGCCGTCCACGAGTAGCTGTCCACCAGCACATCGTAGGGGTTGTACAAACGCGCATCATCGGCAGCGCCCAGCCCGAATGCGAGGAACGCCTCCTCCGCGATGTAGAATCCGCGAGCGGGAATGCTGGTCCCGGCGGGCACCTTCGCGATCACGTGCGTCGAGTCATTATCGCGGAAGCCCCATCCGGAAATGTCGACCGCCGCACTCGTCGGGTTATAGATCTCAATCCAGTCGCCGGGGGTACCGCCGTTGGACTCCACTTCGTTCACCACGAGCGCCGCGGGCGCAGTCACGGTGATGGACCGCGTGCCGCTCTTGCCGGACGCGGTCCCGGTGATGACGGCCGTACCGGCCGCGACGCCCTTGATCACGCCAGTCGTGGCATTGACCGATGCGATCGTCGGCGCGGAGCTGCTCCACGTGATCGTGCCGGTGGCAATGGCCGCGTTGAACTGATCGACGCCGCTGGCGGTGGCGGTGGTGGTCTGGCCATACGTGATGGACGACAACGCGCTCGTCACGTTGACCGTCGTGAGCGTCGGTGCAGGCGTCACCGTCAGCGTGGCTTCACCCGTCTTTCCGGCGGCGGTTGCAACGATCTGCGTCGTGCCCGCTGCGACGGCCGTGACGACGCCGCTCGCGTTGACCGAGGCGATGGCCGACGACGTGCTGCTCCACGTCACCGCCCCCGAGGCCATGACCGTGCCGTTCTGATCGAGACCGTACGCGGTCGCCGCGGTGGTGCCGCCGGCGACAACGGACGGAGCGGCCAGCGACACCTTGACCGTCGTCAGAACGGGGGGCGGCGTGCTATCGCTCGTGCATGCGGCAGCCGTAACAGCGAAGAGCGCGAGTGCGGCACGAGCCGCACGCGCGGAAGCGTTCAGGAGTGACATAGGCGACATGAAAGCGGAGGGAAGAGAGCTGTTCGATACATTCTCACCCCCACGTGCGATGCTTCCGCTACTGTTTCGTCACGCCGACGTAACCACTCCGCGACGGCTACGTCACACAGACACGCATCACGGCGTCACCGTCTGAATCTCCACACGCGACGGCGTGCGCGGCGTGCGCCATACTCGATGCGTCTGCGCTTTATAGTCGCTGGCCTTCGCCGTGAAAATATTCGGCACCCACGTTTGCGGGTTGCGATCAATCAGCGGAAACCACGTGCTCTGCACCTGCACCATGATGCGGTGCCCGCGCTTGAAGCGGTAACTCTGCGTGTGCAGATCCACCGTGAACGGCGTCACGCGATTGGGCACCAGCGGCTCAGGCTTCTCGAACGAATTGCGAAAGCGGCCGCGAAACACATCATTGGCCACCATCAGTTCGAAGCCGCCCAGCGTGTGATCTGGCGCGTTGTCCTCCGGATACACGTCAATGAGCTTCACCACCCAGTCGGCGTCCTGCCCCGTGGTGCTCGCAAACAGTTTCGCCGTGATCTCGCCGGCCACGACCACATCCTGCGTCAGCACCGGCGTCTCCCAGCTCAACACATCGGGGCGGTTCTGCACGAACCGCTGGTCTTCCATAAGCCATGTGCGCCACCCCGAGCCCTTCGGATAGTACGTCGGCTCAATAGGCCGCTTGCGATACGGCACCGGCTTGGCCGGATCGCTCACGAAGGCATCGACGCCCGCGCTGTCGGCCGCCGTCGGCGCATCAAACGACAGCACGCCCCCATCGCGGAAATAGAGCGACTTCGTGACCGCTTCCTTCGGCGGCCACGCGGTGAAGGTGCGCCAGCTGTTACTCCCCGACTCGAACACCGTCGCCTCCGCGGCGACAAAGTTGCCGCGATCTTTCAAATGCTTGGCGAAAAACGGCGCCTGCAGTTTCGTGCGATAGTACTCGCCGGTGGGTGAGCCGAAATCGATGGCGCCGATCTTCTGCCCCGGACCGCTGCTCCATCCGCCGTGCCACCACGGCCCCACCACCAACACGTTCTGATTCGCTTTGTCCTGCTGCTCGAGCGTGCGATAGATCATCACCGGCCCGTAAAAATCTTCTTGATCCCACCAGCCCGCGACATTCAACGTGGGCATGGTCACGCGCTTGAGATACGGCTTCATGGCCTGCCGCTGCCAGAACGCATCGTAATTCGGATGCTCGGTGAAATCGCGCCACGTCGGCAGCACTTTGTCCTTCAGATAGCGCGATTGGACGGTAGAGAGCGGCCCGAGCTGCAGATACCAGTCGTACGTATCGTAGCGGTCGAAGGCGAAGTTCTCGTTCTCCTTGCTGTCTTCCGTCATGAACGCGTATTCAAAGCCGTAGCTCAGACGAAAGGCCCCGTTGTGATGGAAGTCGTCACCGATGAACATGTCCGACGGCGATGCCTGCGGGCTGACGGCTTTGAGCGCCGGATGTGGATCGAGCATCGCCATCGCCGCGGTCCAGCCGTCGTACGACACGCCCAACATGCCCACGCGTCCGTTGTTCCGCGGGATGTTCTTGAGCAGCCACTCGATGCTGTCATACGTATCGGTGCTTTCATCAATCGCGTCCTTGGGGCCATCAAACAGGCGCGGCGGCCGCTGCATCACGAACGTGCCGTTCGATTTATAGCGTCCGCGAATATCCTGAAACACGAAGATGTAGCCGTCCTGCGCCAACTCCTTGTAGCTCCCCGTCACGCGACCACGCGACCCGCCCACCCCGTACGGCGTCCGCTGCAACAGGAACGGCAGCGCCTCGGTGGCATTGGGCGGCGAGAAAATTTCGAGGTGCAGCGTCAGTCCATCGCGCATGGGAATGTCGTGCGAGGTCTGGACGTACGACGCGGGGTCGTACACGGGCGGAGCCGACTGGGCGCGGCCGGTCGAGGCCAGCACGGCGAACAACACGACGAGACGTCGGAGCATGGGCGGCGGGAGTCAAGGGAGACGCGTGGGGTCGCGACGGCGGGCACCGGGGGAACATGCGGACCACGCACGACGGGCGCCAATCGGGCGCCAATCGGGTGCGGGGGAGCCGGGCAAGCGCCGTAACCGGCCCTCCCAGCCGTTGACCACCCGCCCCGCTCGCCAAGCGGCGGCGCCGCACGCATTCTTCTGGTGTCCGCTCTTGAGGCACCCGCCCTCACACGGGTGCTCTCGCAGTCCCCCGCCGTCCGCCCCACCACGCACCCCCGCGTTGCGTCGGACACCGGGCTCGTCTCCCTGGAGGATGCAGGTATGCGTCACACGTTGCGCCACCTCGGGCGCTGGACCAGCGCGCTCGTGCTGCTGGCCGGTACCGCCTCGTCGCTGCACGCCCAGTCGGCCCCGCAGCCCGACGAAAGTCGCGCCAAGGCCAATTGGGCACTCGCCAACCGGTTCAGCGCCACCGCGCTCCGCTCCATCACGTACACGCAGGCCGTCACGCCCCGCTTCCTGGGGAAATCGGACACGATGTGGTACAACTGGAAGGACCGGAACGGCTCGCGCTTCATGCTGTTCGTTCCGTCTCCCACCGGCGGCACCAAGCGGGCGCTGTTCGACGCGGCCAAGTTGGCGCAGCAGTTAACGCTGATCAGCAAGAAGCCGTACGACGCGACCAACCTGCCCTTCCAGACCCTCACGTTCCTCAAGACCCACAAGGCGTTCCGGTTCACCATCGACACGGTGCGCTACGAGTGGGATCTGACCGCCGAGACCCTCAAGGGACTGGGCCGTCCGCCGCGCACGCCGCCCGCCGATGAAGAGCGTGCCGCGGGTGGTGGTGGCGGCGGCGGTGGCGGTGGCCGTGGCGGCGCCGGTGCCGACTACCGCAACTTCTCGCCGGACAGCTCGGCGTTCGCGTTCGCGCGCGACCACAACCTGTATGTGGTGGAAGTGGGCAAGCCGGACACGATCAAGGTCACCAGCGGCGGCATGGAGGACTATTCCTTCGGCGCCAAGGACACCACGGAAAACCGCCGGCAGCTGGATGCCCTGGCCGGTGGCGGCCAGCAGGACGGTGAAGAAACCACGCAGGACGACAACAGCAATGCGAAGGAGATGCGCGTGCGGGCCGCCGTCACGTGGTCGCCCGACTCCAAGGCGTTCGCCATCGTGCGTCGCGATCAGCGCAAGGTGAAGGACCTGTTCCTCGTCAACGTGCTGGCCGAGCCGCGCCCCGTGCTGCTGCACTACAAGTACACCATGCCGGGCGAGGAAAACGTCACGCAAAGCGAGCTGTGGGTCTATCGTCGCGGCGAGAAGGCGGCCAAGCAGCTCACCATCGCGAAGTGGAAAGATCAAACCGTTACGGACCTCCACTTTCCCGTCAGCGGCGACAAGCTGCGCCTGCAGCGTCGTGACCGTCCGCAGCGGAAGACCGATCTGATCGAAGTGGATGTGGCCACCAACGCCGTCAAGACGCTGCTGACAGACGAAATTGAAAACGCGGCCATTGAGCCCAAGCCGCTGTCGTATCTCAAGAAGGGTGGAGATTTCCTCTGGTGGTCGCAGAAGTCCGGCTGGGGCATGTACTACGTGTACGGCTTCGACGGCGGCGAGAAGATGCCGCTGACCACCGGCGAGTGGAACGTGAACAGCGTCGTGAAGATCGACTCCACCACGCAGCAGGTGTGGATCTCCGGTCAGGGGCGCGAGCCCGGCGAGCAGCTGTATCAGACGCACCTGTATCGCGTCAACGGCAACGGCACGGGCCTCGCCCTCCTCGACGCAGGCAACTCGCACCACGCCGCCACGCTTGGCGAAAACGGCACGCCCAGCTTCGTGTCGCCCAGCGGTCGCTACATCATCGACAACTATTCGCGCATCGATCAGGCGCCGGTCAGCGTCGTGCGCGACGGGCTCACGGGCAAGGTGCTCAGTAAGCTCGAAGAGATGGATCTCTCCAAGCTCAAAGAGATCGGCTTCAAGTTTGCCGAGCCGTTTTCGGTGAAGGCGGCGGACGGCGTGACGGAGCTGTTCGGCAACATCTGGAAGCCGGTCGATTTCGACAGCACCAAGGTCTATCCGGTGGTGACGTACGTGTATCCCGGCCCGCAGACGGAAGCGGTCACCACGGGCTTCAGCGTGCGCCAGCCGCTGCTGCAGCTCGCGCAGCTTGGCTTCATCGTGATCGAAGTCGGGCATCGCGGCGGCTCGCCGTTGCGCTCGCTCGCGTATCATCGCTTCGGCTATTTCAACATGCGCGACTATGCGCTGGCCGATAAGAAGTCCGCCATCGAGCAGCTCGCTGGGCGGCACGCATACATGGACCTGAACCGCGTGGGCATCTTCGGCCACTCGGGTGGCGGCTTCATGACGGCGGCGGCCATGCTCACGCCGCCGTACAACGAGTTCTTCAAGGTGGGCTGGTCCGAATCGGGCAACCACGACAACAACATCTACAACCAGAACTGGAGCGAGTGGAACCACGGCGTGAAGGTGGTCGCGAAGGCCGACTCCGCGCGCGCGGGCGCCACCACACGCACCGGACGCGGTCCGGGTGCCAACACCACCGCCAACAGCGGTCGCACGGTCGTGGAAGATTCCACCAATCAGGACAACATCCGCTTCGACATTCACATCCCCACGAATGAGGAGCTGGCCGGCAACCTGAAGGGCAATCTGGCGCTCACCACGGGTGACCTGGACAACAACGTGCATCCGGGCGGCACCATCCGTCTGGCCAACGCGCTGATCAAAGCCAACAAGCGCTTCGACTTCTTCATCTATCCCGGCCAGCCGCACGGCTACCGTGATACGGCGCCGTACAATCAGCGCATGCTGATGGAGTATTTCGCCGAGCATCTCATCGGCGATTACTACCGCGGCAACGCCGAGATCAGAAACTGATCACGCACGCGGCCCGCTGAACGCCCACGCGCCGACACGAGATTCGTGTCGGCGCGTGCTGTTTGTGGGGGGCATACCGCCGTCGCTTACGTGGCGCCCGGCGCCCCCGCATTCACCGTCCGCGCCACGCGCACCAGCTCATTCGCCGCCTGCACATGGGGCATCAGCGACATCATCGAGCCGTTCCGCAGCGTCAGGCGGCCGCCGAGGATCGCCATGGCGGGGGAGAGCTCCCCGTCCAGCACCGTCAGCCACGTCGCGAGTGGGCCGCTCATGAGATACGTCGCGCCGGCGAGATCCTCGGCGGTCGCCACCCGAGCGGCCCGACACTGCCCACGATGGAGATCGAGGTACACGGCGACGGTGTCGGAGAGTCCACGCGCCGGGTCGGCGAGCGCCTCCAGCACCACGTCGCCCTCCCACAACCGCGCGGCCCGTTGATAGTCCTCGCTGCGATTGAGCGCGTCGCCCCACGCCTCGGCCCATGGCTGTGTAAAAAGAACGGTCATCTCGGCAATGTAGTGCGGTCGAGACGAGGCGCGGCACTAGGCGGCAACGACAAAGGGCCGCCGGATTGCTCCGGCGGCCCTTCGAGTCGATCGCGAAATCCGCTTAGCGGACCTTCGTGACCTGCTCTGCGGCGGGACCCTTCTGGCCCTGCACGATGTCGAATTCAACGCGCTCGCCTTCGGCCAGCGTGCGGAAACCGCCGCCCTGGATGGCCGAATGGTGCACAAAGCAATCCTTCGAGCCGTCGTCGGGCGTGATGAAACCGAAGCCCTTCGCGTCGTTGAACCACTTCACCTTGCCGGTCGTACGCATGGCACTGCTCCTGTTGCTGTGTGTTCGGAGTCCGGCCCTGCCGTACGCACCGAGCACTCGTTGTTGCGCGGACTGAACCCCCGCGTGGGCCGCCGAAGTCCTTCGACAACGGCTCTGCACTCGAACAGAAAAGTGGCCCACGAAAAAGGGGACCCGCATTTCGCCAGGTCCCCGAAGTCGCCCGCTGAAGCGTTCCCCGCGCCGTAGGCGCGCCCTGCCTGTTTTTGTGCTGCTAGACGGTAGTATCGGCCAGCCAAGGTGTCAACAGTAATATTTTTTTCGCGTGCCCTCACGGCGCGTGCCCTCACGGCGTGGGCGGTCGTCTGGCCAGCAGGGGGTCCCGCCCGTTCCGCTCCAGAGGTACCTGATGACCAAATTGCTCGTGATGGGGAGCACCTTCATTCTCAGTACCGTGGGCTGGTACGCCGGCGAACCGTGGGGGATCTTCTCCGCGTTCATCTGCTCCATCGTGGGAACCGGGGCCGGCGTCTACATCGGACGGAAGCTGGCGGATCGCTGGGGCTTCTAGCCCTAACCCCCGCGGACGAGCCCCTGCCCGTCTCCGCTGGACGCCCCTCGGCCCGAGTGCGACTTTGACCACCATGTCAAACGCCCGCCTACAGCGCCTGCTCGGTGCGCGCCTGCTCGGTGCGCTCCTGCTGGTCCTCGTCATCGCGACCATGGCGACCACCGGCGACGCCCTGCGCTGGACGATGCCCCACTACATCGTCAAGCCGCTCGCGACCATCACGGTGCTGCTTATTGCGTGGACGGCGGAGTCCCCGGTCTCGGTCCGCTACCGCTATGCCGTCGTCGCGGGCATGCTGCTGTCGCTCGTGGGCGACGTGCTCCTGATGCTCCCGCAGAACCTCTTCGCGGCAGGGCTCGGCGCGTTTCTCCTCGCCCATTGCTGCTACATCTTCGGCTTCCTCGGCGAGAGTCGCCTCCTTGCCCGACCGGCTGTCGCGATGGGCTTTCTCGCCGTCGCCGCAGTACTGCTGTCCGTGATCTTCCCCTCGCTGCCCGGACCGCTCCGCATTCCCGTCGTCGCCTACGTCGGCGTGATCACCTTGATGGCCATCCAGAGCGCGACCTGGAGCCGAGAGGCCCCCTCGGCGCACGCGCGCCGCGCCGCGCTGGGGGCCGTGTTCTTTCTCGTCTCCGACGCCACGCTCGCCATCGCGCGCTTCCGAATGGACGTGCCGTATCGAGACATCATCGTGCCAGTAACGTACTACAT
>CALQGY020000069.1 GCA_943330235.2 Candidatus Kuenenia stuttgartensis | reverse complement strand
GTCGGTCATGCCGTCGACCGCGATACCGTCCTTCACCTTCACGAGTTGGGCATCGCGGGTGATCCCCGCGTTGTTGATGAGAATATCGATGCCGCCGAAGCGTGCGAGGGTGGCCGCCACGGCGGCATCCACGCTCGGCCGGTCGGTCACATCCGTCTCCACGAAGAGCACCGCGAAGCCCGCCTCCGTGAGCGCGCGGGCCGCGGCCTCACCGGCCTCGCGCAGGCGATCCCACACGGCAACCCGCGCGCCGCTTTCCGCCAATCGACGCGCCGTCGCCAGCCCGATGCCGTTGGCGCCGCCGGTAACGACCGCGACCCGTGATCCGAATTCAATGCGCATAGTACGGCAAGTTAGGCGGGGGACGTTCGCTCGATAGGGGTCAGCACCGCGGCCTCCACCCACCGATCGAGCAGGCGCATGGATGTGCCCGCCCGTGATTGACGTCAAAGTCGGTGCTCGTCCCCGCTGCAACGAACGCCCACTTCCGGCGATCTTTCACGCATCGCACCACGACCGGCGAGACGGTTCCCGCCGGTGCCCATCTCTATTCGCCAGAATGACCCTGCTCTCGATGCTCACCTGCCGTCGCCTGCGCGCGACGTGCACGGCCGTCTTTGCCCTGCTCTTCACGGTCCTTGCCGTCGTTCCCTCCGGCCGCGCATCCGCGCAATCCGCGACAACATCGACGAAAACGACCAAGACCACCACGCGCTCCGCGAAGACCTCGGCGAAAAAACGCGCGAGCACGAAAAAGCGAACGGCGAGCCAGACCGACAGTTCAAAAAAACCGGCCCGCAAGGTCGGCGCCCTCGGCCCGGTCTCTGGTGAGCAGCACATGGCCTACCGTGACAGCGGCAGTGAACTCGATTCACTGTGGCCGCCGAAGATGCCAACCACGCTCCCCGGCTCGATCCTCCCGGCCAAGCGCATCATCGCGTTTTACGGCAATCCGCTCGTGCAGCGCATGGGCATCCTTGGTGAATTCGAAACCGACGAGATGCTGCGCCGGCTGGACAGCGAGGTGGCCGCATGGAACAAGCTCGACCCAGCGCACCCGGTGCAGCCCGCGCTGCATCTGATCGCCGTCGTCGCGCAGGGCGCCCCCGGCCGTGACGGCAAGTATCGCCTGCGCATGGACAGCACGCTCATCGAAAAAGTTTACGGCTGGGCGAAGCGCAAGAACGCCATCATGTTCGTGGACGTACAGGTGGGCCAGAGCACCCTGCAGCAAGAGCTTCCGGCACTCGAGCGGTTCCTCAAGCGCCCCGAGGTACATCTCGGCATCGACCCGGAGTTCTCCATGAAGGACGGGACGAAACCCGGTAAAAAAATCGGCACCTTCGACGCGGCCGACGTGAACTACGCGTCCAAGTTCCTCGCGGAGCTGGTCGATAAGTACAAGCTGCCACCGAAGGTGCTCATCGTGCACCGGTTCACGCGCAAAGGCGTCACCAACGCCGCCAGCATTCGCCTCGATGCGAAGGTGCAGATCGTGATGCACATGGATGGATTCGGCGCGCCGTGGCTGAAGCGGGATTCGTTCTACAGCTATATCAAGAAGGAGCCGGTGCAGTTCGTCGGATGGAAGCAGTTCACGAAGCTGCGCAACGACAATCCGCCAACCTCGCGCGAATCGATTCTGCGTCTCTGGCCGACCCCGTTGTACATCCAGCTCCAGTAGTTCCGCCGCTCTCACCTTTCGCACGCCGGCCATGACTCGATCGCCCTTCCGCCTCATCACGACCCTCGCACTAGTCACCGCGTGCGAAGCGAAGCTGCCGACCTCGGCGGAAGTCCAGCAGATGGACGTCGCGGCGGCGGAGCGGGCGCTCACGACCCGTGGTCCCATTCAGTACCGCGTCGACGGCACCGCCGTCGACGCGGCCGTCGCCCGAGGACTCGCAGCCAACCGCATCGCGAGCGTCGTCGTCGCGCGCCGGCGCGGCCGAGGCAGCGAAATCCGCATCACCACATCCGCCTCCGCGGCACCGGCGCTCGCGCAACGCATCGTCGTCGCGGATTCCGGAGCGCCGAAACGCAAGTTCGATGGCCTGCTCCTCATCGACGGCCGCATCACCGACGCGTCTGAACTCGACCGCATCGCGCCGGACCGCATTGAGTCCGTGGAAGTGATCAAAGGCGCCGCCGCCACGAAGGCGTTCACCGATCCCCGCGCCGCGAACGGTGTGATCAAGGTAACGCTCAAGAAATCCTGACCGTCCTCCGTCACGGTCGTCCCGTCACGGTCGTCCCGTCACGCTCTCTCGCGACGCGCCACGCGGCACCCGTGCAGCTATGGCGGAGGAGCAGTTTGCGGCAGTAACATGGGGCATGGACAAATCCTCACTCCCCAGTCGACACACCACGGTCGGGCCCGAGCGCGCGCCGCACCGTTCGTTCTACTACGCCATGGGACTCTCCGAGGCGGAAATTCAACAGCCCATCGTGGGCGTGGTCTCCAGCTGGAACGAAGCCGCCCCGTGCAATATCGCGCTCAAGCGACAGGCTGAGGTGGCGAAGCGTGGGGTGATCGCCGCCGGCGGCACGCCACGCGAGTTCTGCACCATCACCGTCACCGACGGCATCGCGATGGGGCACGCGGGCATGAAGGCGTCGCTCGTCAGTCGCGAGATCATCGCCGACTCCATCGAGCTCACCGTCCGTGGCCACTGCTACGATGCGTTGGTGGGCCTGGCCGGCTGCGACAAGACGCTGCCCGGCATGATGATGGCCATGCTGCGCCTCGATATTCCGTCCGTGTTTCTGTACGGTGGCAGCATCATGCCCGGGCGATATCAGGATCGTGACGTCACCGTGCTCGACGTCTTCGAAGCCGTCGGTTCGTACGCGGCGGGCAAGACCTCGCTCGAGCAGCTCACGGCGCTCGAGAAAGTCGCATGCCCGGGTGCGGGATCCTGCGGCGGCCAGTACACGGCGAACAGCATGGCGTATGTCTCGGAGGCCATTGGCCTCGCGTTGCCAGGCTCGGCCAGCCCGCCAGCATCGCTCGAGTCGCGCGACGCCTACGCCGACGCCGCCGGGCAAGCGGTCATGCGCCTGCTGCGCGATGGTCCGCGTCCACGACAGATCGTCACGCGCAAGTCGCTCGAGAATGCGGCCGCCGTGGTAGCGGCCACGGGTGGATCCACCAACGCGGCGCTGCACCTACCCGCCCTCGCCAACGAACTCGGCATCGAGTTCGACCTGTTCGATGTCGCGGAAGTGTTCAAGCGCACACCGCTGATCGCCGATCTCAAGCCCGGCGGCAAGTATCTCGCCAAGGATGTGCACGACATCGGCGGTGTCTCCATCATCCTCAAAGCACTGCTCGACGGCGGATTCCTGCATGGTGACTGCCTTACCGTCACCGGCAAGACCATCGCGGAAGATCTCGCGCACGTCGTGATGCCCGAGGGGCAGGACGTCGTGCGGCCCGTCGCCAATGCCATCTCCGCTACCGGCGGTTTGGTCGGCCTGCGCGG
Source organism: Candidatus Kuenenia stuttgartensis (assembly GCA_943330235.2). Classification (GTDB taxonomy): domain Bacteria; phylum Gemmatimonadota; class Gemmatimonadetes; order Gemmatimonadales; family Gemmatimonadaceae; genus Gemmatimonas; species Gemmatimonas stuttgartiensis_A. Next base: position 17,149 of record CALQGY020000069.1, on the reverse strand, counting down.
CAACCTCGCGCCCGATGGCGCGGTGGTGAAGGTCGCGGGGCTCAAGCACCGGCACTTCAGCGGTCCGGCTCGCGTCTTCGATTCTGAAGACGACGCGTTCACGGCCGTCATGGAGCGACGCTACACGCCGGGCGATGTGATCGTGATTCGCTACGAAGGCCCCGCCGGTGGTCCAGGCATGCGGGAGATGCTCTCCACCACCTCGGCCATTTACGGCCAAGGCATGGGCGAGGACGTAGCACTCATCACCGATGGCCGCTTCTCGGGGGCCACGCGCGGCTTGTGCATTGGGCACATCAGCCCGGAGGCGGCCGTTGGCGGCCCCATCGCCTTCTTACGTGACGGAGACGTCGTCGAAATCGACTGCGACGCCGCCACGCTCGAGGTCCATCTGACCGATGAGGAACTGGAGCAGCGTCGCGCCGAGTGGACGCCGCGTCAGCACAATCACCAGTCAGGCGCGATCTGGCGCTACGCGCAGACCGTCGGATCGGCACGCTACGGCGCGGTGGTCCACCCCGGTGCGTCCGCCGAGACACACGTCTACGCCGACTCTTAGGCCCCACTCGCCGGGAAACCGGTGCGACGATAACGCTTCGCGGCGGTGTGCTGCATACTTCCAGATGCCTCACACCGCCGCTCGTCGATTAACGCCCCGCTGGCGCCGCTGGACGCTGATCACCGCGGCCATTGGCCTGTTGCTCGCGCTCGGTGTCCGCCTCGCTCCGCACGGCGCGCAGGCCCACGCCACGCCCGCGCGCAAGCAACTCTTCCTCGCCGTGGACGGCCTGAGTTGGGAGGCGTTTACACACGCCCGCGCGCGCGGCCTCTTCAAACGGTTTGGACATGCCGGGCGCATGATTGCCCCGTATCCGTCCATGAGCCATCCGTCGTGGACCGACATCATCGGCACGCAACGGGCGTTTGGCGAACGGGGCCGACTGCCTACCGTCGAAGCCCGCTGGTTTGATCTCGACGCCATGCGCGTCTTCGACGATCCGCGGCAAGTCATTGCGCGTCAGGCCAGTCCGTTCAACTACATGCGCGCGTTCGACACGTTCTTCGATCCGCTCATCGAACCGCTGATGTATTTCCCCGGTCATCGGCTCTTCGACCGCGAACTGGAAGAAACAGAACGGGCCATTCTCGACGGTTTCACCGGACCGCGCTACAACGCGTACATCAGCGGCACCGACGCGATGGCGCACACGCACAAAGATGATCTCTTCGCGTTCCTCACCGATCTCGATGCGATGATCGAGCGCGTGGCGGCGCAGCTGGCGTCACGCGGCGCGTCCGTCGACATCTGGATGGTCTCCGATCATGGGAACGTCGGCGCGTTCGTGGAAGGCCGCGCCGAATCGTATGTCACACCCGTGTCGATGAACGCTGCCATCCGCCGTGCGGGCCTGGTGCGTCGCGACACTGGCACCGTTCTCGATTCGAGTGAAGTATCCGTGGTCACGATTGCGCTCGCGTCGATGGTGAACGTGTACTTCCCCGACCTCTCCAAGCGACGCCGATTCGCCGACGAAGTGCTGCGCGAGCCGGGCGTGTCGCTAGTGACATGGCTGCAGGTGGACAGTACGACGCGTCGCATCGTAGTGCGTTCACCCGACGGCGAGGGCGAGCTGTTCTGGCGCACACCCGTTGCCGTGGCGAAAAATTCCACAACGCCAGCATCGATGAGCGTCGGACCGTGGGAGTATGCCTATCGCACGGTCCGCGGGAACCCACTCGCACTCCCTGAATCACTCCAGTCGTCGACGCAGTCCCTCCGATGGATCGGTGAGGCCACGATGCGCGCCGCGAGCATGACCGGTCCGTGGCCGGACGCCGCGCACCGGTTGGTGGCCAGCGCCGAGAAGCAGGTGGAGAACGCACCGGATCTCATCGTGAATCTGGCCGACGGATTTGCGCACGACGGCGACTTCGGCAAAGCCGTGCGCATGGTGCGCACACATGGCTCGCTGTCCGCACGCGCGAGCTTCGGCATCGTCGCCAGCACGGCCACCGTCATCCCCGATAACGTGCGCGCGGATGAAGTGGCCACAGTGATGGGCGTGACTCCACGTGAGTGGTTGCGGTCAGCGGAATGGCTGCACGCCAACAATCCGGATTCGCTGCTCCGCGGCGTTCTGCGTAGCGGACGCTCGGTGCGCACGGGGCACGCCGACCAATCCATTGATGCGGATTTCCTGCGACGCGCGCGGCCCGTCGTGCAGTCCATTGGATATCTCGACTGGACGCAGCTGCGCGGACTTCAATCGTTGCTCCCGGCAAGTCCCGGCGATGATGAGGCGGCCCCCGCGCCATCATCGGATTGGCAAGGTGCGTTCAAACGTGCGGCGAAAGCCGACGTTCTCCGCGGCCTCGCTCGCGGCGTCGACACGCTGATTGCACTGACGGACTCGCTGGACCCCTCGAAGCTCGAGGCGCGCTTGCGACTGGCCGCTGATCGAATCCGCGGCGTGCCCGAACTGGAACCGCTCACGGCGCTCCATGACGAATGGCGCAACGGGCGCAGCGACGGCGCCTCCTCGCGGTCGTATGGCGGCGGCGCTGCCGCGCGCTCAGCGACCATGCTGACATGGACCATCCCATTCTTCCTCGACGCATCGCTCGACCTCCCAGAGCTCGATAGCATCGCGGACCCGCGCGATCGCGCGTTCGCACTCCGCTGGCGGAGCGGCGAATCGGCTCGCGTGCGCGCCAACCCACGCGAGCTGCTCGGCACATCACAGCTCGCATCCACGCTCTTCACGCAGGTCTTCGCGGAGCGCACACTCTGGCAGCGTACCGAGCCGGCGGCCATTCCGCTGCTGTTTAACCCTGACCTCGCCAACGTCACCGTCGTGCTCGTTCCGGGCATCTACGGCGAACTGTTTGACGGTGAGCTGTGGAGGCGCGGCTTGCGTGCCGTGCGCGAACGTCTCGGTGTGCGCACCGTATCCGTTCACGTCGACGGCCGATGCAGCGCAGCGATCAACGCGGGCACACTCCGTCGCGCATTACAAGACGACACGCGTCGCCGCCTTGAGCGCGGCTACACGCGCCCCCGGTACTTGCTACTGGGATACTCGAAGGGCGGTGTAGATGCCACCGAAGCCCTGCTCGCGGATTCGGTGCTCGCGCGCGAGCAGGTCGCCGCACTCGTCACCATCGCCACGCCGCACCTTGGCTCTCCGGTAGCAGAGCGCGCCGAACTGCCCGCCGCCCTGCTGCAGTGGGCCTCCCGCGACAGCATCCCCACCGCGTGCGTCACCGAGGGCGCCGCGCCGTCGTTGTTCGCAGCCACCCGCCGCGCCTTCTGGTCCGACTACGGCGCACGCGTCAGCGAGCGGACCAAACTCTTCTCGCTCGCCTTCAGCACCGGCGCCCATGAGGCGCACCCGTGGATGAAGATTACCAAGCAGATCGGACAGTTCGCCGAACCCAACGACGGCGTCGTCGCCGTGAGCGCAGCACGCTTCCCGTCGGAGATACCGGCCGTTGATCTGGGAACGATCGCGGGCGATCACATCGCCGGTATCACCGCGTCGTCGTTTCCGCAGGAGGCATTCCTCGAAGCCATTGTCATCACCCTCGGCGAGTTGGGTGTCTTCGAGCGCGCGCATGACGAAGCATGGCGCCGCGCCCAGCGCGCGTGGCGCGCTGCTTCCGGTGCTGCGTCACCGCAAGCCTCACGCGTCCCCGCGTTCGCCAAGTCCATCCGCCCCCTCGCGCCGCTCCCAGGCGGATCCGCAGGATGGACGCCTGGAGCCACCTTCCGCCTCATGGAAGCCAGCAGCGTTCAGGAGCGAGGCGTTCGCGCAATGACGCCTCGCGCGATGCCGGCGGGATTCACACTCCACTGCGATCAACGCGAACTCGTAGAGTTCCGCCGGGAGTACGAGTTCATCTATGACGCCGGCAACGGCGGACGCGAGGGCGACCTACTCAACGGTTTTTCTATCGTCGCGGATAAAGGCGCCGCATCGGGACGTGCGTGCCACCTGGCCACGCAGCAGAGCGCGATCAAGATGACCACCGTCAGTCTGCGTTTTCGGCCATCGCAGTACCCGGCACTCTCCATGCGATTGCGTGTGCCGGTCAATGTGTCCGGCGTCGACCCCAGCGTTCAACGACGCGGCGCGAGCGATGCCGCGTTCAAGCTCTGGCTGGTCGTGCGTGATACGCGCGCTGGGGCGCAGAACGCCACCAAGCTGTTTGGCTACACTTGGAACGCCACCAACCGCGATGGCGCACGACCGGCCGATAACACGTTGCTCGAGGCCACCTCGTCACGCCGGTCGCTCGTGGTGACCACTCTCCCGGAAGCGTGGCTCATTACCATCGGTGACGACGGCGCGCGCGACCGCTGGCAGTCAATCACGCGGGATCTCGTCGCGGACCTGCGGCGTGCTTATCCCGGCGTGCCGCCGGAAGCCTTCGAAGTGGTCGGCCTCACGATTCAGTCCGACAGTGACGAGTCGAAAGGGAAAACCGAAGTGTTCCTCGACGAGATCGGGATCCGCCCGCGATCGATCGCCCCAGTCGGCTCACACTGAGACGCGTGGCTCCACCAGTCGAACGGCGATGCCGCCGAGGACGGCGGCAACAATCGACGCGGCGAGCACCGCAGACTTCGCCGCGGCCGTGACATGCGCGTCAGTAAACGCCAGCGAGGTCACGAAGATCGACATCGTGAAGCCGATCCCACCAAAGAGACCAACCACGCCGACGCGTGTCCACGTCAGTCCTTCCGGAAGTCGCGCGACCCCGGACCGAACCGCCAGCCACGTCGCACCGAAAATACCAAGCGGCTTTCCCACCACGAGTCCCGCGATCACGCCCAGCATCGCCGCGGTTGGTATGGGCGCGTGGATTGCATCGGCCGCATGCACGCCACCATTCGCGAGCGCGAAGAGTGGGAGCACCCCCGCGGCCACCCAGCCGTGCAACGCACGCTCGGTACGCAGCGACGGTGACTCGCCGCGATCATGCGCGGATGTTGGCGGAATGGCAAACGCCACGACGATGCCCGTGAGCGACGGATGGATGCCACCCGCATGCAGGAACAGCCAGAGCGGCACCGCCATCAGGAAATACGGCGTGATCGCCCGTACATCGCGCGCGCGCATCACCACGAGCAGCGCGACGCACAGCGTGGCCCCGAGCAGCGCGTCCCACGCGGGCGCCGCGCCGTACCCGAAGGCGATGACCAGAATGGCACCGAGATCATCAATGATCGCCAACGCCGCGAGAAATGCTCGCATCACCGGCGGAACCCCCGGGGCGAGCAGCCCGAGCAACCCCAAGGCGAAGGCAATGTCGGTCGCCATGGGGATCCCCCAGCCGCTGACATAGGGCGAGCGAGCGGCAATCAACCAATAGATACCGGCTGGCACCAGCATCCCGCCAAGCGCCGCAGCAATCGGCAGCGCCGCGGCGCGGATGTCGCGCAACGTGCCGACCAACAACTCCCGCTCGATTTCAAGCCCGACGACCAAAAAGAACACGGCCATCAGTGCGTCATTGATCCATTCTCGCACGGTCAACGTCAGGGCCGCACGGCGGAACCCAATTGCCGTCGGCCGCTCCCACACGGCGTCGTAACTCGCGCCCCACGGCGAGTTCGCCCACACAAGCGCAGCAAGTGTCACGGCAATCAGCAGGATGCTGCTCAGCCGCGCGTCCTGCGCGATGGTACGGAACGGATCGAAGAGGCGGCCACGGGACGGCCGGACAACGCGTAGTCGACTCACAGGGCGGAAGCTAGGTCACGCGGATGGCCGGCGGCAATGACCTATCCCGCGACAACGCACCAACAAATCACAGACAGCTCACCGCGCCGCGTCCCGCGTCCAATCACCCAACTGCAACCACCAGCCATCAGGACGCAGCCCGACGGGGTGTACCGAACGGCGCGCGCCACTCAGGTTCCACGGCTCGTACAACCAGATCGCGGGCGCGTCCCCCAAAATCTCGGCGTAGGCCTGTAGGAAATACCGACGCGCCTCGCCGGAAGTCGCCTTGGCATCGGCGCTATCCAACAACGCATCGAAGCGCGCGCTCGCGTAGCTCCCGAAGTTCGTGCCCCCCTGGGCGCGCGCCGCGCTGCGGCTCCAGACACCACGTATGCCGCCGAGTGCCGGGTCGGCGCCGATCGCCATCACGACGGCATCGAAGTCGCCCTTGGCCAACCGCGCATTCATCGTGTTGAACTCCACCTTCTCGATCTCCATCTGCACGCCGACATGGCGGAACAGCTGTTGTAGCAGCACCGCGATGCGCACGCGTTGCGCGCTGGACGATGGCACAATGGTGGTGAATGTGAGCGGCACCCCCGCACGAACACGGATCCCTCCCGGCTGCGGCGCGCGCCAACCGAGTGAATCCAGCAGCGACATCGCCCGCAGGGTATCGAAGGCGAGTGCCGGCAGCAGCGTGTCGGCGCCCAGCTGAATGCGCGTCACCGGACCGAGTGCCACGCGCGCAGCGGTGTCAAACACCGACCGCACGACGAGCGATCGATCCACCGCCATGCTGAGCGCGCGGCGCAGTCCACGATCGCCAAAGAGCGGATGCGCACGAGAAGGCGCCCCCGATGCCTGCAGATTGAACTGCAGGAAGCCATACACGAACGACGGAGACTTGAGCAGTTGCACGTCCGGGTGCGTGGCGAATTCCGCCGCCGCATCAGGACGCACCGACTCCAGGAAGTCCGCGTCGCCCGAAAACAAACGCATCGTCGCCGCTGATGGATCGGGCGACACCGTCCATACGACCCGATCGAGGCCGGGGCGTCCCCGATAGTTGGCGCTGTCGGCACCAAGTTCAATGCGCGCTCCCGCCTGCCAGCTGCGGAAACGAAACCGTCCGCTCCCCACGGGATGCCGCGCAAATTCCGCCGTCCGCCAGTTCGCGCGCGGGATGGAATCGAGCAGATGCATGGGCAACACGCGCATCTGTGTCGCCGCATCCGCCAACTGTTCCGGCGACCGTCGCTTAAACCACACGCGGACGCTTTGCGCATCCACCACCTGCACCGAGTCGATGTTCCGCAACGCCTGCGCCACCGGCGACCCTAGCGTCGAATCCACATACGCAGACCACGTGAAGCGCACGTCACGGGCCGACACCGCAATACCGTCATGCCATCGCGCGCGCGGATTCAAGGCAAACTGAATCGACATCGAATCGGGCGCCCACGTCCATGACGTGGCGAGGGCGGGTCGGAATGCCGTCGAGCCATCGACCGCCACAGCGGGATCCGCGAGGCGGTCGAAGACCGCGTCAGTCACCTGCAATCCCTGACCGGTCATCGTCAGCGGCGGCAGTAACACGTCCGCATCGGCGAACGCACTGATCACGAGACTGCCGCCGGTCGCCGTTGTCGTGGCGGGCCGATCACAGCCCGCCACCCCCGCAAGGATGGCGACGGAGACCACGCGCGGGGCGAGGCGTCGAGCGAGATGGAACCGGCGAATCGCGAACGTCATGTCAGGATCTCGTGTGGACGCCACGAGATACCGGGCGCCATTCGTTCAGGACGGCAGGCGGCGGTGCGCAGTGATCCACGCGGTCACCGTCGCATACTCCGCTGGTGCATCCAGCTGACGGAATATTGTAGCGGCGCGCTCCGCATCGTCCAGAGCAACTTCAAGGCAATCACGCGCGACGGCAGCTTGCGCACGGGCCCACCGCGATTCCGCCTCAATCAGGGCATTGCCGTGTTCAACCGACAATTGCACCGCGGTATCGAGCGCGTCGGCGGCTTCGGCCAGCTTACCGAGTGCCAACCGCGCCGTTCCGCACAGCCGGATCGCATCGGCACGTCGCACCGGATCCGGCACCGCCGCCAGACGACCAGCCGCGCGCAGCGCCGTCGCCTCCGCGAGTGCCGCATCACCGCGGAGCAACGAGATTTCGGCGCGTCCCACGAGCGTGAGCGCGACGAGATGATCATTGTGCACTTGGCGGGCGAAATTGGCCGCGCGCTGCTCGTGATCGTCGGCTTCGGCCAATCGCTGCGCTTTTCGCAAGACAATGGCCGCGTTGTGATAGCTCTCGGCGAGGCCGTTCACATTGCCGAGGCGTTGGTACGATGGGATGGCGATCGCGTAGAGTCCCAACGCCTCATCATGTCGTCCACGAATGGTCGCGATGACGGCCAAATTGTTCGTGGCGCGGGCAACTAACAGATCGTCGCCATCGATACGCCCCAGATCAAGCGCCCGTTCGAAGGCGACCGACGCATTGTCCAGATCGCTCTGCTCAAAGCTGGCAGCACCCGCGAAGTTCACCGCCTTGCGAATCGCAGCCCGGTCGCCGCTCATCAACAAGACCGACTCGCGGTCGTCCAACCAGCGACGCGCGGTCAGCGCATCGCCCGTGCGAAGCAGCGCTTCGGCGTACAGGGTGATCAACGCTGGCGCCTTCTGCGCCTCGATCAGACGACTGAACGCGACGCGACGCAGCTCGCCCCACGCACCGGCGGCAGCCAGTGAGCGGCACTCGGCCACCAGAGGATCAGAGGACCAGTCGAGCATAGCTACGGTCAGTGCGTAGCGAAGCAGAGCGTCGAGATGTGGCTTAGTACGCGATCACGTAGTTGGTGAAGCCCGCAATGTCCGACGTGATCTGATCGAGATCCTCGCTGATGATCCCCGACACGCGCAGCCACGGCTCGCTGCTGGACTCTTGACGGAAAATCGAGAGCGACCGTTCGATGGCCAGGTCGGCCGAGTTGATCACGCCATCATGGTTGAAGTCGTGGTTGGCACCGGCATACGACATGGTGAGCGTCGCGAGTTCCCGGCCCGTGAAGCGCATCCCCGACGGCTGGAAGTCCGCCACCAGATGCGTCGCGTCCGCAAGCCGCACCGTGATGAGGATCGAGTCTCCCTTCGCGACCAGCGTGCCGTTGGGGCGAATCATCTGCGTCTTCTGGCGCACGCGGAAGCGCAGGAGGCGACGCGAGGTGTTCCCGCCATTCGCCGACACGTAGTTCAGGTCGATGCTGCGATCTTCACCCTGTACCGCCCAGAACGCGGCGGTCTCCGTGGACACCTGCCCGGCGCGCGGATCGGCCACGAGGAACTCGATGCGGCTGCCGCTCCCCGAGCTATACGAGGGCGTGCTGAGCGGGGCATCCGATGCAGTCGGAGCGGCAACGTCGCAGGCGGCGACGGCAAAAAGCATCGCGAAGATTGAGCCGTTCAGGATGTTACGCATGTTGATTACCGGTGTCGGAAATGAGGTCGAGAGATGCATCATCGTCGAGTAATCGCATCAGCCGCGGACGCGATACGTCAAGCTGTCGAGCCGCTTCGCTCTTATTGCCATCACAGAGTCGAAGCATCTCTTCGACGGCCGCGCGGGTGAGCGCAGCCAGCGTCGAAGGGAATGGAAGAGCGCCGTTCCCGCGCGCCGTATTGGTGGCATCGCCCAGCGCCAAATCGCCGGCCTCGATGCTCGTTTGATTGCACAGCAATACGGCACGCTCCATCGCGTTCCGCAGTTCTCGAATGTTGCCGCTCCAATTGTGGAGACGCAGCTTCTGTTCGGCGGCAGGCTTGATCACCGGAGGTGTGAGTCCGTAATCCGCCGCAAAGCGCGTCACGAAATGCTGCGCCAGCGGCACAATATCCGTCCGCCGATCGCGGAGCGCCGGCAACTCCAGCGGCACGACGTTCAGGCGATAGTACAAGTCTTCGCGGAACTGCCCACGACGTGACGCGGACGCGAGATCGACGTGCGTTGCCGCGACGACACGCACGTCAATCGGGATAGACCGCATGCCGCCCACGCGGCGAATCTGCCGCTCCTCAAGCGCGCGCAGCAGTTTTCCCTGCAAGGGCAGCGCGAGATGGCCGATTTCGTCGAGAAACAGCGTGCCGCCATTGGCCATTTCGAACAGGCCGGGCTTCGCAGACGTCGCATCCGTGAACGCGCCCTTCTCATGGCCAAACAGCTCGCTTTCCAGCAGATGCTCAGGAATCGCGGCGCAGTTGATATCCACGAACGGCGCATCGCGGCGCGGGCCGTTGTAGTGAATCGCGCGGGCCAGAAGTTCCTTGCCGGTCCCGGTCTCACCAGTGATCAGCACCGTCACGGCGCCGTGCGGAATGATGCGCGCTGCCCGGTCAAGCGCGGCGCGCAGTGATGCGCTATCGCCGAGGATGCCCTTGAACGTGTACTTGGCGTGCTCGCCGGCCGTAAACTGCGCCGCGCTCACGCGAGACCGCTCGCGGTCGGCGCGCTCGCGCACCCAAGAACGCAGCAGCTCGATATCACCGGGGAGCGAGAAGTATTCCGCTGCCCCCGCGCGCATCACGGTCACCGCCAATCGATGGCTCGCCACAGCTCCAACGACGGCAATCTCCAGCCCAGGAACCGGGCTGCCGCGAAGCAACGCGTCCACCCGCTCCTCTTCACCACCCGCGGCGACGAGCGCGATCGTGCCCGTGCGCTGCCCGAGATCGGCAACGTCGCTGATCTCACGAAGCGTGAGACCAGCATCCTTGGCCAGTTCTGGCCAGAGGGTGCCGAAGGAGCTGCTGAGATTGAGGACGGTGAGTGACAACGCGGGTCTTGCTGGCCAGAACCCCGAAGCGGCGGTCCCATGCGTGGGGAAATACCTTCTGCCCACGGAGACGGACTGACCCGTAGAATTATTCCCGCTTCTTTTCACGCGCCGGCGCACGCTCCCGCAGACCGACCGTCGCCGGGGCGACATCGTCGGCCACTCGTGCGTTCGGGGGGCACGCAGCGTGTGCACCAGGCGTACGGGGAAGGCGTGGATTTACAGGCGAGACGGCGGTCCTCGGGGCGACAACGCCCCACGCCAGCAAGCGGCAGGCCGATCGGTTCGCCCTGCTGCTCTCGTTACACAGCAATTCTCGAGCCATCTCGACCATTCACCCCGCCGAGATCGCGATCGCACAAATCATTGAAAATCAACACTTTACGGACTCCTAACGAAACAACGGTGCCCGCACGCTCTTCACGGCGTATAACAAATCACGCGTCACTGTCACAAATCGTTACGAGGGCGACCGCACGCCCATGGCCGACGCGAGCGCCTCGCCCACACGTTGCACCGACACGACCGTAGCGACCAGAACCACCCCGGGGCCGATCGCCAACCAGCGTCCGGGACCGATGACGTCACCAACGTCGAGGAGGATCGTACCCCAACTGGCCAGGGGCGCTGGGACGCCGATTCCCAAAAAGGACAGTCCGGACTCCAACAGGAGCACCTGGCCGATCGCCATCGTGGCCGAGACGACGATCAGCGGGGCGACGGTGGGCAACAGATGATCCCGCAGGATGCGAAGCGGGTGCAGCCCGATGGCGTGGGCGGCGAGAATGCGATCATGCTGACGCAACGCCAGCAATTCGCTCCGCACTAGCCGTGCGAGGCTCATCCACCCCGTCAGTCCGAGCACGACCACCAGCACACCCATACTGGGCGCTCCCCACACGCCGACCATCGTCAGCAGCAGCAACACCCGCGGAACGGACAGTCCGACATCCGTAACGCGCATGAGCAGTCGATCGGTACGGCCACCCATCGTAGCACTGCAGAGCCCGACCATCACGCCACTCAGCGTCGACATCGCAACGGCCGCGACCGACAAAGCCAGCGAGACGCGCGCGCCCGCGAGCAACCGGCTCAAAATATCGCGAGAGTACGGATCGGTGCCCAACGGGTGCGCCCACGTCGGAAGCTGACTCCGCAACGCGATCGGATCGAGCAACTGCTGCGGGTCATACGGTGAAATCCATGGGGCAGTGATCGCGCACATCACCATCACGGACAGCAAACCCAACGAGACACGAGCGCCGGCGAACTCCAATACGCGCGCGCGGAACACCGTCCCGCCGATACGTCGCGATTCCCGGTGCAGGCTACGCATCCCGCACCATCCGCGCGCGCGGATCGAGCAGGGCGCTACAGACATCGGTCAGCGTGCCGCCGGCCACGACGAGCAGACTGCCAGCCATCGCGATCGCCGTCACCAGCGGATAGTCGCGGGTACCAATCGCCCCGACGAGGAGTGTACCCATGCCCGGCCACCCAAATATGCGCTCGACGAATACGGACCCACCGACGAGCGCCGGCAAGGACAGACCGATCGTCGCCACGAAGGGCCCCGCGGCACGGCGCACGGCATGCTGTGCGAGTCGACGAGTGGACGGCACGCCCTTTGCCCGCGCTGTGCGCATGACGTCATCATGCAACACATCGCGCAGCGTGACTCGCAGCACCCGCGAGAACGCCGCCGTGAACAGCAGCGTGAGTGTGAGCACCGGTAACGCGAGGTGGTGTGCCAAATCGAGCAGTGAAGACCAGGCATTGCCCTCACCGCAGTGCACTGGATCGCACCGCCCGCTCAGCGGAAAGAGACCGAACTGCGCGCTGAACACCGCCAGCAACATCAGCGCGAGCCATGCCTCAGGTACCGCCGACAGGCCGCTCGCCACGACGGCGCTCCAACTCACGAGCGCGGATCGCTGGCGGACGGCCTGCCAGGTCCCGATGAGCGCGCCGAGTAGCGCGCTCAGGCACAAGGAGAGCCCCATCAACAGCACGCTGAACGGCGCCGTCTCGCGCAGTGCATCGGCCACCGGACGGAACTGCGAGAACGAGTACCCGAGGTCGCCGTGCACCCACGCAGCGACATACCGCAGATACTGCTCGAATAGCGGACGATCGAACGCGTAGACCGCACGGAAGTGCGCACGCACCGCTGGCGCTACGCGCGGGTCACGTAGCGAGGCACCGATGGGATCGCCGGGGGCCAGGTGCAACAGCACGAACGCGAGTGTTCCCACCGCCCACACCACGAGCACGGCATCCGTCATCCGTCGTCGGGCGAGAGTCCACATAGAGCGGTTGGGAGGGCAGTTCAGACAGTCGAGATTAGACGGGGGCTTGAACCCAGTCGCGATCGAGGCGCGATGACGCCGTCAGCAAAAGCGCCGCGCTGACCACGTAGAAGCCCAGCCCGTAATAAATGGCATGTCGCATGGACTCCGCGCCATACACCGGCGCCAAGCGGTCGGAGAGAAACCCGAAAATCCAGAGCCCGACCGCGAGTCCCAACAGATTATTGATGAGGAGAAAGAGCGCCGACGCGGTGGTGCGCATCGTTGCCGGCACGAGGTGCTGGACCGCGGCGACGACAGGGCCAAGCCACGCCAGATTGAGCCCGGTCGGAATCACAAACATCACGAACGCGCCGGCCAGCGATGTCGTATTCATGGCGATATAAAAACATGGAATCGCGACCAGGAAACACACGGCCGGTGTCAGCGCGTAGGCCGCTCGCGACGTTCCACCGAATCGATCGGCGATCGAACCGCCCAGCCAGATCCCCGCCACGCCACCAAGGAGGGAAATGGCCCCGTAGTACAGGGACGTCTTGGCGAGCGAGAGGCCAAGGCTGCGCATGAAGAACGAGGGCAGCCAGAAGGCCACACCGTATCCGCAAATGGACGCGCACGCGGCGCCAAGCGAGAGCAGCCAGAAACTCGTCTTGGGAACGAGCAGGCCGACCACCGTCCGGAAGCGCGGCGCGTGCGCGACGTTCTCCGGCCGCGACGGTGCGTCCAGTCCACCACGCACGGGGTCGCGAACGACCAGCTTGAACAGCGGCGCGAGCAGAAGGCCCGCCGCCCCGACACTGATGAACGCCCAGCGCCAATCGACGTAGGCCGCCATCAGACCGCCAAAGAGTGTTCCTAAGGAGGAACCCAGCGGAATGCCAAACGAGTAGGCAGCGAGCGCGCGGGCCCGCTGCTCCTTGGGGAAATAATCGCTGATGAGCGAATAGGCTGGCGCGACACCACCGGCCTCCCCAACCCCAACACCCATCCGCGCGAAGAAGAGGGACCAGAACCCACCCGCGAAGCCGCAGGCCACGGTGAACGCACTCCAGAGCGCGAGAGCCACCGCCATGATCGACGAGCGGCTGGTCCGGTCGGCGAGCCAGGCGACGGGCACGCCCAGCGTGGTGTAGAGGGTCGCGAAGGCCACCCCGCCCATCACGCCAAGCTGCGTATCGGTGAGGCCGAGATCGTGCTTGATCGGTTCTTTCAGGATGCCCAGAATCTGGCGATCGAGAAAGTTGCACGTGTACGCGAGGATCAGCATCGCCAGCACGACGTAGCGCTTGCGTGATGCTGGGAGATCGGATGGGACGAGCCTGGCCGTCATGGTGACAGGGTCGCATGGCGTGGAGCCCCGACGGGGGCAGGTCCGAGACGTCGGAGGTGGCGTCGGGGGTGGGTACAACGACGAAGCCCCCGCCACACGAGGTGACGGGGGCTTCGAAAGGGTGCCGGCAACGGCCTACTCTCCCGCGGTCTCTCGACCGGAGTACCATCGGCGCTGCTTGGCTTAACGACCGTGTTCGGGATGGGAACGGGTGTGGCCCAAGCGCTCTAGTTGCCAGCGATTTTCAAAGACGACGAACACACCACGACCTCTGGTTGTGCGCCATCTGACAAACGGTTTGGGAGTGATCATGGGGCGGCGTCGCCTTTCGGGCGATCGTCGCATGACTGCACGCATATTGCGGATATCTTGTGTCCCCTGGAAAAACCAGGGGGAGTCAAGCCGCACGGGCGATTAGGATGGCTGCGCTCGGAACACCTCGCGGTGCTTCCACGTGCCACCTATCGACGGAGTAGTCTCCTCCGGCCCTTTAGGGAGCTCAAGGCTCCAGGGAGAATTCATCTTGGGGGGCGCTTCCCACTTAGATGCTTTCAGCGGTTATCGCCACCGATCATCGCTACCCGGCGTTGCAGCTGGCGCCACAGCCGGGACACGAGCGGATCGTCCGACTCGGTCCTCTCGTACTAAAGTCCGCTCCCCTCAATTCTCCAACGCCCACGACGGATACAGACCGAACTGTCTCACGACGTTCTGAACCCAGCTCATGTGCCACTTTAACCGGCGAACAGCCGGACCCTTGGGACCTTCTCCAGCCCCAGGATGTGACAAGCCGACATCGAGGTGCCAAACCGCGCCGTCGATGTGAACTCTCGGGCGCGATAAGCCTGTTATCCCCAGCGTACCTTTTATCCGTTGCGCGATAGCCGATCCACACCGGGCTACCGGATCACTACGGCCGACTTTCGTCTCGGTTCGACCCGTCGGTCTCACCGTCAGGCTGGCTTCTGCCGTTACACTCTATAGGCGCGATTACCGACCGCGCTGAGCCAACCTTCGCGCGCCTCCGTTACTCTTTCGGAGGCGACCGCCCCAGTCAAACTGCCCACCTGCCACGGTCCCGGATAGGGTTTGCCTACCGCGGTGAGGCGTTCACACAGCACAGGGTGGTATTTCACTGGTGCCTCCACGAGAGCTAGCGCCCCCGTCTCAACGGCTCCCACCTATGCTACACAGTCCTATGCAAACGCCAATGACAAGCTGCAGTAAAGGTGCATGGGGTCTTTTTGTCCTGTCGCGGGGACTCGGAATCCTCACCGAGACTGCTATTTCGCCGAGCGCGTGGTCGAGACAGTGCCCAAGTCGTTACGCCATTCGTGCAGGTCGGAACTTACCCGACAAGGAATTTCGCTACCTTAGGACCGTTATAGTTACGGCCGCCGTTTACCGGGGCTTCGGCTCAGAGCTTCGGGATTGCTCCCTAACCCCTCCCCTTAACCTTCCGGCACCGGGCAGGCGTCAGTGCGTATACGGCGCCTTACGCGGCTTGGCACGCACCTGTGTTTTTGCTAAACAGTCGCTTGGGCCGATTCTCTGCGGCCTCCTTAAGCATCCAGAGCAAGTCTGGCCACCCAAGAGGGCATCCCTTCTTCCGAAGTTACGGGATCATTATGCCGAGTTCCTTGACCACGTTTCACTCGTTCACCTGAGGCTACTCGCCTAACCCACCTGTGTCGGTTTACGGTACGGACGTCTCATATCCTCCACACCCAGCTTTTCTTGCCTGCTGACTCCACACGACTCGAAGTTGGGTTGCCCCGCCTTCTCGTACTCAGGTCTCGGTTGCCCTACACCTTTGAACGGTCAATCCACAAGACCGCCCGCGCTTCGTTCCAGGGTCCCTGGGTGCTTCAACGAATATAAGACGGGGCCGGAATTTTGACCGGCTATCCATCGACTACGCCTCTGGGGCCTCGCCTTAGGGTCCGCCTCACCCTGCGCTGATTGCCATGGCGCAGGAATCCTTGGGTTTACGGTGTGCGGGGTTCTCACCCGCATTTGCGCGTACTTAATCCGGCATCCTCACTTCCCTTCGCTCCACGGGTTCGTTTCCACGCCCGCTTCAACGCACAGGGAACGCTCCCCTACCCCTGCAGCAATGCTGCAAGACCAAGCTTCGGCGGGCTGCTTAATCCCGACCATTCTCGGCGCCATCACGCTGGACTGGTGAGCTATTACGCACTCTTTCAAGGAATGGCTGCTTCTAAGCCAACCTCCCAGTTGTCTCTGCACGACGACATCCTTCGCTATACTCAGCAGCCACTTCGGGGCCTTAGCTGTGGTTCTGGGTTCTTTCCCTCTCGCCGCTGGACATTATCGCTCAGCGACTGCCTCCCGAGGTCCATCAGACAGGTATTCGGAGTTTGGTAGGGGTTGGTAGGGACTACGTCCCCCCGCGCCCTTCCAGTCGCTCTACCCCCTGCTGACACGCCTCGAGGCTCTACCTCAATAGATTTCGGGGAGAACCAGCTATCTCCAGGCTTGATTGGCCTTTCACCCCTACCCACAAGTCATCCGAATGGTTTTCAACCCATACCGGTTCGGGCCTCCACTAAGTGTTACCTCAGCTTCACCCTGCTCATGGGTAGATCGCCCTGGTTTCGGGTCGTACCCCCAGATACTCATGCGCCCTCGTTACAGGACTCGCTTTCGCTCTGGCTCCGCGGCTGAACCGCTTAGCCTCGCATCTGAGGAGTAACTCGCCGGATCATAATGCAAAAGGCACGCAGTCAGTCGTGACCGGTTGCCCGGCCCAACCTCCTACCGCTTGTAAGTATGTGGTTTCAGGATCTCTTTCACTCCCCGCACAGGGGTGCTTTTCACCTGTCCCTCACGGTACTCGTCCACTATCGGTCACATAGGAGTCTTTAGGCTTGGAGGGTGGTCCCCCCGGCTTCACGCCCGATTACTCGGGTCGGGCGT
>CALQGY020000068.1 GCA_943330235.2 Candidatus Kuenenia stuttgartensis | reverse complement strand
CCGACGGACTGCCCGCTCAGGCTGGATACGGTGTAGCGCATGGTCACCGGCTGCTGTTCGCCGATCGCGTCCGCCAACTGCGAGAAACGCTCCGCGTGACCGCGCACGAATGCATGGCGCATGGCGGTCACCAACGCCCCGTGCTCGGCTAACATCGGCTCCCACAAGCTGACCTGATCTGCCAGCCCCGTCGCGCGCGGACCATCACGCTGCGCCTGCCGCAAGATCGTGTTACGGCGCAGCAGGGCTGCGCGGTATTGCTGCAGCGCCACCAGATAGGGTCTGGACGACAGCGCGAGCGCCACATCGAGATAGCGGCGCCGCTCACTGGGACTGCCCGACACCAGCGTGACGTCGGCCGGCGAAAAGCCCACCGACGGCAACGCCCCCAACGCGGCGGTCAACCGTGTCTGCTCGACGCCATCAATGGTCGCCTTCTTCCGGCGCGTGCTACGTTCGTAGCCCACGCTGACCGCGTGCATCGTCGCTGGCGCCGTCACCTCGGCGCGGACATGCAGCGCGGCCGCGCCGAATCGGATCATGTCCGCATCACGTGCGCCGCGCATCGAACGCAGCAGCGACAGGTAGGCCACGGCCTCGAGGAGATTGGTCTTCCCCTGACCGTTCTCGCCGATGATCACCAGGCCGCGCGCCGGGACGGCCACGTCCAGTTGCTCGAAATTCCGGAACTCGCGCGCGCTCAGACGCGTCAGCATGCATCGCTCACGACGTACTCGTTACCGACGGTCCGCGCGCGCGCGGATTCAGCGGCCCGTGAACACAGGGGGACGCTTCTCCAAAAAGGCGCGCATCCCCTCACGCATGTCGGACGTGCTGGACAGCAATCCGAATTGATCCGCTTCGATGGCGCACCCTTCGTCCATCGGCAATTCCGCACCGCGATCCAGCGCCTCAATGCATCCGGCCAGCGCTAAGGGGGCGTTCGCGATCATGGCGCGCATGATCTGCGTCGCGGTCTCCAGCAGGGCATCCGGTGCGACCACCTGATCCACCAGCCCGAGGCGGAAGGCTTCGGCGGCACCGATCATCTCCCCCGTCAACAGCAGGCGCAGCGCGGCCCCACGGCCGATGAGGCGCGGCAAGCGCTGCGTGCCCCCGTAGCCCGGCACGATCCCGAGCTTGACCTCGGGCTGCCCCAGCTTGGCCGACTCGCTGGCGATGCGCAGATGACACGCCATGGCCAATTCACAGCCGCCACCCAAGGTGAATCCGTTGAGCACCGCGATGGTGGGCTTGGGGCTCGTCTCGTAGCGGCGGAAAATGAGTTGGCCCGCACGCGAGCGGCGCGTGGCCTCCAACGGAGACTGACTCTCCAACTCGGAGATGTCGGCGCCCGCCACGAACGCGCGTCCCGCCCCGGTCAACAGCACACCCGCCACGTCGTCCCGCGTGCGTGCTTCATCAATCGCCACGCCCAGCTCCGCGATCGTCGCGTCGTTGAGCGCGTTGAGCTTGTCGGGGCGATTCACGGTGATCGTCGCAATACGGTCG
This sequence comes from Candidatus Kuenenia stuttgartensis, assembly GCA_943330235.2. Classification (GTDB taxonomy): domain Bacteria; phylum Gemmatimonadota; class Gemmatimonadetes; order Gemmatimonadales; family Gemmatimonadaceae; genus Gemmatimonas; species Gemmatimonas stuttgartiensis_A. The sequence continues at coordinate 19,308 of CALQGY020000068.1, read as the reverse complement.
ACAACCACGAAGGTCAGGAATTGATAGGACATCGGTCCGGAGGGACGGGGGAGGGGGCGGCGCGACCAGATTGAGATTCGGCGCACGACGGTCTCCCGAAATGTACTAACTTCCCCCGATGCTTCCGGTACCGGCTGTTGCGTGGTCGCCCGATGGACGGGCCTTGCGCTTTCTCGACCAACGCGCGTTGCCGTCGCGGGAGGTCGTGACGGACGCGTGTGCGCTCGACGAGGTCGTCGAGGCGATTCGCACGCTCGCCATCCGCGGGGCGCCGGCGATTGGCGTCGGTGCGGCGATTGGTCTGGTGGTGGCGCTCGAGCACGCGGCCGACGGCGCGTCGGCCCGGGTGCGCGCCGACCTCCCCGCCTTTGCGGCGCGGCTCATCGGTGCGCGCCCAACGGCGGTGAATCTGGCGTGGGCCGTGGGTCGCCTGGTCCTGCGCGCGGCGACCGTCGAAGACTCGCATCTGGTGGCGGCGCTTCGCGAGGAGGCCGACGCCATCCTGCGGGAGGATATTGCGATGTGCGAGGCCATCGGCACGCACGGCATGTCGCTCATGCCCGATGGGGTGCGCGTGCTGACGCACTGCAACGCCGGCGCGCTCGCCACGGCCGGCATTGGCACCGCACTGGCCCCAGTGTATGCGGCGCACGGTGCCGGGCGACGCGTGCACGTATTTGCCGACGAGACGCGTCCGCTGCGGCAGGGGGCGCGTCTGACCGCGTGGGAGATGCAGCGCGCCGGAATTCCCGTCACGGTGCTGCCGGATGGCGCAGCCGCGTCGCTGTTGCGCACGGGGCAAATCGATCTCGTCATCGTGGGCGCCGACCGCATCGCGGCCAACGGCGATGTCGCCAACAAAGTCGGTACCTACGGCGTGGCGCTCGCGGCGAAGACGCACGGCGTGCCATTCTATGTGGCGGCGCCGTGGAGCACCATCGATATCGCCACCGCGCACGGCGCGGCCATCGAAATCGAACATCGCTCTGCCGACGAATTGGGCGAGCTGCCCCCCGGCGTCGGCGCGTGGAATCCGGCCTTCGATGTGACGCCACGGTCGCTGGTCACTGCCTATCTCACCGATCGCGGATTCGTCGAGCCGCCCTTTCTGAACGCCTGACCCCACCCGCGCATGACGTGCATTCTCGCCATCGACCAAGGCACCACCGGCTCCACGTGTCTTGTGGTCGCGCACGACGGCCGTGTGCTCGGGCGCGGGTATCGCGAGATCACGCAGCACTATCCGGCGCCGGGGTGGGTGGAGCACGATCCGGGCGAGATTCTCGAACGCACGTTTGATGCGGCGCGCGAAGCCATGGCGCAGGCGGCCGCTGCGGATCCGCGCGCGATACCGGTAGCGGTCGGGATTACGAATCAACGCGAAACCGTTGTGCTGTGGGAGCGCGCTACCGGACGCGCGGTGCATCCCGCGATTGTGTGGCAGGATCGCCGCACGGCCGACCGCTGCGCCGCCCTCGCGCCGCAGGCCGAGCTGATCGCGGCGCGCACGGGGCTCGTGACGGATCCCTACTTCAGCGCCACCAAGCTGGAATGGTTACTGGCGCTGCCCGGTGTGCGTGCGCGCGCCGAGGCAGAGGAGCTCGCGGCCGGTACGATCGACAGCTGGTTGATCTGGCATCTGACCGGCGGCGTCGTGCACGCCACCGATCATACCAATGCCTCGCGCACCATGTTGTACGATCTCGATGCCCGCGGATGGAGCCATGAGCTCTGCGCGCTGTTCGGCGTGCCGCAGGCCCTGCTGCCCAAGGTGGCGCCCTCTGGTGGACACTTCGGTGTCACCGTGCCGTCGGCCATCGGATTGTCCATTCCCATCATGGGGGTCATGGGCGATCAACAGGCGGCGCTGTACGGACAGGGCGGGTGGTCCGCGGGCGGTGGCAAAAATACGTACGGGACCGGTGCGTTCTTGCTGCTCAACACGGGCGCGCAGCGTCCAGCGACAGGGCACGGTTTGCTGACCACCATCGCCTGCGATGAGCGGGGCTCGCCGGTGTACGCACTGGAGGCCAGCATCTTCATTGCGGGCGCCGCGGTACAATGGCTGCGCGATGGACTGGGTATCATCGATTCTGCGAGCGAGACGCAAGCCATGGCGCGTTCGCTGGCCAGCAACGACGGCGTGTACTTCGTGCCCGCACTTACCGGGCTTGGCGCGCCCGACTGGGAGCCCGGTGCACGTGGCACCATCGTGGGCATGACGCGCGGCACGACGCGAGCGCACTTCGCGCGCGCCGCGCTGGAGGCGATGGCGTATGCCACCTACGATGTGCTCGACGATATGCGGCGTGCCGGTGATGTGCCGTTCGATCGGTTGCGCGTGGATGGCGGCGCCACCAACAACGACTGGTTGATGCAGTTTCAGGCGGACGTGCTCGGGGTGCCGGTGGAACGTCCGGATGTCGTCGAAACGACCGCGCTCGGCGCGGCGGGGTTGGCCGGGCTCACGGCGGGTGTTTGGCGTAACGGCGCCGAGTTTCTCGCGTCGCGACAGTTCACGCGCTTCACGCCGGGCAAGGGGCGTGACGATGCGGTGGAAGGCCATCGCGGATGGCGCCGTGCCGTGCGCGCTGCGCTCGGCTGGGCGCGCGATCTCGCATAGGCGTCCCGCCTCGTGATGCGTTGCGCGGCACCGGACGCGCCCCGGGCCATTTCCCCATGGTATCGCGCCGTTGCGCTCCTCTGCGCGATGGCGATGCTCGCTCCGCAATCGGGCGCGGCGCAATCGGGCGCGGCCCAATCGGGCGCGGCACCACCGGCGCGGACGCCGGTCGCGCTCGCGCTTCTTCGTGTGCCGCTCGATTCATCGCGCGCGCCGGGTGATCCGTGGTTGGGGCGCGACAAGGCCAAACACTTTGGCGCCGCCGTGGTGGTACAGTCGATGGGCTATGCCCTGATGCGCCGCCATGGCGCCGCGCGCGCGCCTGCACAGTGGCGGGCGGCCGCCCTGACCACGGCGCTCGGCGTCGGCAAAGAGCTGTGGGATGGACAGGGGCACGGCGATGCGAGTTGGCGGGACGTCACTTGGGACGGCATCGGTCTCGTCGTCGGTGCCACGCTGGTTCACTCGTTGGATCGTGGGCACTGACGGTCGGTCGCTGACGGTCCTTCGCTGACGTGCATGCTGCGGTCTGCGCGGCGGCCCGCCGACGCCCGCACGCTGACCGGCGCCCCGCACGCGGCTATCTTGCAGCCATCCCGTAGTTCTCGCGAGGCGGTCCTGTGAAGGCTTTACCGAATATCCGTGCGCACGAGGCACGACGCCGTCGTGCCTCGGCGCACCGGCGGATGTCGCACCCATGACGCTGCTCGGCGAAGTCTCGCTCTGGGGCGCGCTGTTGATGGCCGCGTGGACGGTGATTGTGTCGTTCGGCGGCGGGATGCTGCGGCGTCCAGACCTGATTCGCAGTGGCGAACGAGCCACCTACACCACGGCCTGCTTCACGCTGCTCGCGGTGGCCGGTGTGCTGTCCGCGCTCTGGACGCAGGATTTCTCCCTGCGCCTCGTGGCCTCGCACACCAGCGTCACGCTCCCCAGGCCCTATCGACTCACGGCACTGTGGGCCGGTGCCTCGGGATCGCTGCTGCTCTGGGGCGCCCTCCTCACGATGGTCGCCGCGATTGCGGTGTTCTCACACCGGCGTACGCAGCGGCACCTCATGCCGTGGGTCACGGGCACGCTCGGTGTATTCTCGCTGTTCGTCATCGTGGCGCTCTGCTTCGGCGATAATCCGTACGAACGTCTGGACTGGGCACTCGCTGACGGTCGCGGCCTGATGCCGGCGTTGCAGCAGCCGCTCGTCGCGATCTATCCGCCCCTCTTGTATCTGGGGCTTGTCGCCAGCGTCGTGCCCTGTGCGTTCGCCGTCGCGGCACTCATCACGCAGCACATCGACGCCGCCTGGATCGCGTCGGTGCGACGGTGGTCGTTGATCTCCTGGCTGCCGCTTACCGTCGGGATCGTGCTGAGCATGCGATGGGCGTACGGCCAGGCGGACTGGGGAGGCTTGTGGTCATGGGATGCAGTGCAGAATGCGTCGCTGGTGCCGTGGCTCACCGGGACCGCATTCCTGCACAGTCTCCTCGTGCAGGAGCGGCGCGGCACGCTCGGTCGCTGGAACGTCACGTTGCTCATCGTCACGGGACTCCTCGTCATGCTCGGGGCGTTCATCACGCGCAGTGGTGCCGTCACCAGTATCCATGCGTTCTCACGCTCGGCGGTGGGTCCGTGGTTTCTCGGCTTCGTCATCGTGGCCGCGGTGGTCGCCGCCTTCTTCGTGGCCACCCGGCTGCCACAGTGGCCAATGGCCGCTTCGGAGGCACCCGTCGAGAGCCGCGAAGGGACTTTGCTGCTCACCAGCGTCATGCTGGTGGCGATCGCATCCGCCACGCTCTGGGGGACGGTGTTCCCGCTCGTCTCAACCGCCGTGACGGGCAAGACGCTCACACTGGGCATGCGCTACTTCAACACCATCAACGGCGCGCTCGGTGCGCTGCTGCTGTCGCTCGCAGGCGCCGCCATCGTGCGGAATGTCCTGCAGCGGCGGCGCGTCGCCGGTTCACAGGTCGCGTCGATTCGCGCTTCAGACGTCGCGCTGGCATCGGCTCCGCCACGCGGCCGCGATCGGCGGCGCTATGGCAGCTACCTCGTGCACACCGGCATCATCGCGCTGCTGTGCGCCGTCGCGGGACTGCCCTTCCGCACGTCGGCAAGCGGCACGCTCAAGACGGGTGAGACCCTCACAGCGGTCGATGCCTATGGCCACGCATGGACATTCACGAGCCAAGGCCTGTCCACAGGGAACGAGCTGAATTGGTCGGTGGTGGCGGTCAACCTTTCGGTCGCGCGCGATGGAGTGCCGATGGGGCTGCTGTCGAGTGAGCAGCGTGAATATGTCGACGGTCGCGGCGAGCCCATCGCCGAACCGTACACCACCATCGGATTACGCTCATCGCCCAGACAGGATGTCTATCTTCGCCTGCAAGGCGCCATCGACAAAGACACCGCCACCGTGCGCGTGGACTTTAATCCGCTCATGTGGTGGGTGTGGTTGGGCGGCGCGTTAATGCTGGTGGGTGGGGCGGTGGTCATGTGGCCTGCCACGCATCCCGCCACGCAACCCGCCAAGCAACCCACACGCGTGCGCATGGCGGTGGCTCCATGATGATCGCACTCGCTGCGCTGCCTGAGGGTGCCGTGCCGTTGGTGGTTGGCACCGCGCTCGCGCTGGGAAGTCTGTCGTTCGTGCTCTGGCCGCTGCTCGGTGAGCTTGGGTCCTCTGATGACATGCCGTCGCACGAAATGCCGGCGAACGACACGCCGGCGCACGAGACCTCATCGGCGTGCGCATCGTGCCGGCGCGCTCTGGCGAACGCCGATACGAACGCCGAAACGAACGCCGAAACGAATGCCAGTACGAAGGACCGTGCGTCCCCGTTTTGTGCGGAGTGCGGCGCACCGCGCACTCCGTAGTGCTTCCCGCTTCCAAGGAGAACGCTGGATGACGACCCGACGACTGCTGTCGACAGGGCTAACCGCGATTGCGGTACTGGCCAGCATTCCGCGCGGCGCATTGCGCGCGCAGCCCGTCACGATGCTCGGATCGGTATCAGACAGCGGGGGCGTGCGGATCGCGGGCGCGCTGGTGGTTGCGCTCGACGCGAACGGCGATCTCGTGGCCCGGGCGTTGAGCGGTCGTACGGGCACGTTCACACTGCGCCTGCCCGCCGCGAATACCGTGGTACTCCACGCGCTGCGCGCCGGGTTCGAACCATCGGCGGCCACCATCGTCGCGGGCACGGCGCGCGCTGAGGCCATTGCCTTGACGGCATCGATGACGCCGGTGCGCATCTCGTCCGACAAATCTCGGCAACGGAACGTCTGCGGCACACCACGCGACACCGCGTCGGACGTCACGCGCCTGTGGGAGGAAGCGCGCAAGGTGCTCGCGTCCACGCGACTGAATTTCGGTGACGCCGATGTGTCGGCGCATATCGTCTTCAGCGATCGCCGGACGTCGCGCGATGGCAAAACCGTGCTTGAGGAACGCGTCCGCGAGGGGGATGTCGCGGCGCGCCGACCATTCGTGAGCCTGCCGCCGGATTCTGTGGCCAACGCCGGCTATGTCATCGAAACCGCCGACGATGCCTCGTACTACGCGCCCGATGCCGAGGTGCTGCTGTCCGGCCGGTTTGGCGACTCGCACTGTTTCGGTGTCCAGTCGCCGCCCGCAGCACATGCGGACTGGATCGGGCTGTCCTTCAAACCCAAGAGCGAACGCGTCGGCGTGAAGGACATCAGCGGCACGCTCTGGTTCGATCGGAGCACGCTGGCGCTGCGTCGTCTCGAGTACCGCTATACCAACGTGCCGACGGCATTCCTGTCCACGGCGGTCGGCGGGGAGTTGGCTTTCGCCCGGCTCCCGCAGGGGGTGTGGATTATCAGCCACTGGGAAGTGCGGATGCCGCAGGGTGAGATCCAGTCGCGTCTCGCGCTGCAGCACAGTCAGGTGCGCGAGCAGCATCAAGTGACCGTCGAGTCGTTGCGCGTGTCCGGCGGCACGGTCACGCGCGTCACCATCGGCGATGCAACCGTGCCGGTGCCGTTCTAGTCGATTGACGCCGGCGGTCACGCTGCGACGGACGGCGCTGCGACGGACGGCGATGCGCTTCACCGCGCTCGTAGGCCTCACATGCGAACGGGAGACGTTCTGATGGCCCTTGAGCACAAGGCCAGCTGAACGTCTCCCGTTATGACGCGGTACGTCTTACGCGCGGTGCATCAAGGTACCGCGGTGCACCCCTCGGCCTTGGCGCAATTCGGATCGAGCGGCGGCAGCTTGAGGCGCGCGAGTTCCTTGTTCACGGCGGCGAGATCCACCTTCCACACGGTCTGCAGCTTCTCCGTGTAGCCCTTGAGCTCCTTCGACAGGATCTCGTAGATCTCGGGCATGTACGTGCCCGGAGGGCCATCGCCGCGCTCGGACATCGAGAGCAGGTTCGCGAGACGGTTGTTCACCTTGATCGGGAAGTTGAGCGGATCCTGACCGCTCTGATTCTTCACCTGATACACGGTCTCTTCCACGCCCGACGCGTTGGTCTTGAGCGTTGCGCCGGTGGACTTGAGCGCCGCATCGTCGCTCTTCGTCAGACGCTGGTCGAGCTGCGTCTTTACGCGGCGAATGGCGATGATGGCCTCGTTGGCTTCGGTCGTCTTGTCGCGCACCTTCTTGCCGAACGCATACTGCGCCCGCAGGTCGGCGTCAGTGACGTCCGTGAAGCGCGGGTTCCGCTTGACCGTCACGGTGGTCGTCATGGTCGCGCCATCGGCGATCAGACGCGCCGTGTACTTGCCCGGCGGCACCGCGGGACCGGCCGTGCCGGCGCCCCACAAAATCATGCCGGGGAAGCTCGGGATGGACTCAATGCGCAGGTCCCAGTTCACGCGATTGAATCCGGCGGCCACCGGCAGAATGGACGGGCCACCCGCACGACGTCCACCACCGGCGGCAGGAGCCGCGGCGCGCTGCTCGGGCGTCATCGTATCCGCTTCGAACTTCCGCAGCACAACGCCCGCGGAGTCGAGAATTTCCATCACCGCGCGCTTCGGTGCGGTCTTGAAGTTGTACACGAGCGTGGCTCCCGCGCCCGACCGATACGCGGCAGGCGGCGCGTACAAGTGCGCGTTCGACGCCAGAATCGCCGGCGTCGCCTGACGCAGCGGTCCGATGTTGTCGAGAATCCAGAAGCCGCGGCCGTGCGACGCAATCACGAGTTCGTTCGCTTCCACGACCAGGTCGGCCACGGGCACGTCCGGCATGTTGAGACGCAGATCCTGCCACAGCGCGCCGTCATCGTACGAGATGTAGACGCCGTGCTGCGTGGCGGCGTACAGCAGCCCCTTCCGCGTCGGATCTTCACGCACCGCATGCACGTAGGCGTCGGCGCGAATGCCGCTGACGATCTTCGTCCAGGTCTTGCCGAAGTCCGTCGTCTTGAAGATGTACGGCGCGCGATCGTCCAGCAGGGGACGACGCACCGAGACGTACGCGGCGCCGGTGTTGAACGACGACGCATCAATCTGGCTGACGCGACCGAAGTCGGGCATGTCCTTCGGGGTCACGTTCGTCCACGTCTTGCCCGCATCGCGCGTCACGTGCACCAACCCGTCGTCCGAACCGGTCCAGATCACGTTCACATCTTTCTTTGACGGTCCGACGGAGAAGATCACGCCGTACACCTCGGGGCCGTTCATGTCGCCCGTGATGGGGCCGCCCGACTGCTCCTGCGTTTCCGGCGCGTGCCGCGTCAGATCACCGCTCAGGTTGGCCCACGTGCGGCCACCGTCCATCGAGCGCCACAGACGCTGCGACGACACGAACAGCATCTTCGGATCGATCGGCGAGAACAGAATCGGGAACGTCCACTGCCACCGTTCCTTGATGTCCTTCGACGGCTCGCCCGAATAGAACCAGGGATACGGGTTCACTTCGCGCGAGAGCCCGGTGCGACGATTGAACTTGTCAACGTAGCTGCCGTTGTTCGTCCCCGAATAGAACTGATCGGGGTCGAGCGGATCGGGGGCGATGTAGCCGGGCTCACCGCCGCCCACCTGATACGCCACGGCCATGCCGCCCGCGGTCGGATCGGCCGGCGCGCCTGCGCCACGTCCGCCACCACCGCCACCACGGCCGGCGCCTGCCGTCGGCGCATTCCAGTTGGACGGCACGCACAGTGTGCTGTTGTCCTGTTGCGAGCCGCACACGTGAAACGGAATGTGCGTCGTCGTTGCCACATGATAGAACTGCTCGGTCGGGAAATCCTGCGCGGTCCACGCGGCGCCAGTGTTCGTGGAGACGCTCGAGCCGCCGTCGTTCGCCACGACCAAGTGTGCGGGATCGACGGGGTCAATCCAGAGATCGTGGAAGTCGCCGTGCGTGCCGTTGCTGATGTTGGCCATCGTCTTGCCCGCATCCGTCGAGCGGAACAGCGACGTGTTCTCCATGTACACGACGTCCGCGTTCTTCTGGTCGGCGAACACGTGCGTGTAGTAGAACGCGCGCTGCCGCACGTTGCGGTCGGCGTTGATCAACGTCCACGTCGCGCCCGCGTCGTCGCTGCGGAACAGGCCGCCGTTCTCATTCTCCACCAGCGCATACACGCGGTTGGGATTCGCCGCGGTCACGGCCACGCCAATGCGACCAACCAGTCCGCTCGGCATGCCCTTGTTGCGCGTGATTTCCGTCCAGGTCTCGCCGCCGTCAGTGCTCTTAAACAAGCCGCTGCCGGGGCCACCGCTGGACATCTGGTATTCCTTGCGGTACGCCTCCCACATCGCGGCGTACATGATGTTCGGGTTTGCGCGGTCAATCGCGATGTCCACGGCGCCCGTCTTGTCGTCGCGCCCGAGGACCTTCTTCCACGTCGTGCCACCGTCAATGCTCTTGTACACGCCGCGCTCGCTGCTCGGCACGCTGTACTTGCCAAAGACGGCCGCGAACACGATGTCCGGGTTGGTCGGGTGAATGCGGATCTTCGAGATCGCGTCCACATTCCGGAAGCCGACGTTCTTCCACGTCTTGCCGGCATCTGTGCTGCGGTAGATCCCGTCGCCCGGCATCACGTTGCCGCGAATGCACGACTCGCCGGTGCCGATGAACACGAGATCGGGCTTGGTCTCACTCACCGCGATCGCGCCCACGGAGGCGCTGGTGATCTGGCCGTCCGTCACCGACATCCAGGTCTCTCCGGCATCGGTGGTCTTCCAGAGGCCACCGCCCACGGCGCCAAAGTACGCGACCTTGGGCTGGCCCACGACGCCGCTGCTGGCGATGGAGCGACCGCCACGGTCAGGGCCCAGATTGCGCCAGCGGAGATTGCGCGTGAGAGACGAGTCCAGCGTGATGGGCGCCAGTGCTGGCTGCTCCATGACGGCTGGCTTTCGAGCCGCCGGCTTGGCCGGCGGTTGGGGGACGGTCGCAGCAAGCGAGAGGCCGGCCGAGAGCGTCGCGACGATCGGAATGGTCAGCGAAAGCAGTGGGCGCACGGGAGCATGGTCAGAGGGGTGGTGAAATGGGACCCGTTCATCATGCCCCCGAGGGAGGGGCTACGCCAGAGCCAGCGCGGCGAAACGGCCCCCATGGTCGCCGAGATCGCTCTCGTCGACCAATCCGCTACTCAAACGAGTGCGCACTTCGGCACTGTTTGCTGACGGGACAGCCCCCACACTTGGGCGCGCGCGCCCCGCACACGAGCGCCCCCAGCTCCATCAGCGCCTGATTGTGCGTCCACGTCTGTTTTCCCGTTCTCGGAAGAATCCGTTCCGCGATGGCCCAGAGCACTTTGCTCCCCGGACCGCTCTTGGGCGCGATGTCGGGGGCGAAGACGCGATGCAGCACGCGCGCCACATTCGTGTCCACCAGCGCGGCACGCTTCTCGTAGGCGAACGAGGCCACCGCGCCCGCGGTGTAGGCGCCGATGCCTGGAAGCTCCCGCAGTGCCTCCGGGTCGCTCGGGATCACCCCCTGCGCCTCGGTGGTGACGTGCTGCGCCAGCGCGTGCAGGTTCCGCGCGCGGGCGTAGTACCCCAGTCCCTCCCACGCCTCCATCACGCGATGCGGCCGCGCGGCCGCCAGCGTATCGAGGTCCGGAAAACGCTCCAGGAACCGCGCGTAAAAATCGAGCACCCGCGACACCTGCGTCTGCTGCAGCATCAATTCCGATACGAGAATCCGATACGGATCGCGCGTCTCGCGCCACGGCAGGTCTCGGCAATTGGCGCGATACCACGCGTGCAAGGCGCGCCGGAACCGCGATGCCGCGGCATCGGAGAGCGCTGGTACATCCGCGGTGGCCGCGCGTGCCGTCCGCTTCGTAGACGTCGCGGCCTTTCTTGCCGCCTTTGCAGCGTTGGCGGTCTTCGCGGACTTCGCGGTCTTCGCGGGAATGGTCGGCAAGCTCGGAACGCGTTGGACGTGATCGGCGGCGGAGCAGGGGGCAGCGCCATCCAGTGCGACGACTTCCAAGGTACCAGTGCTGGCAACTGGATGCGGCCTGAACGGTCTCGCGCGGTAACTGCTTTGCGCGGAAACGCGCGGAAACTACGGGAAACAGCGGGGATACTGCTCTGAAAATTATGAACAGCCAACCCAGGTAATGCGCATGCCAATCCGCTCGCACAATCCAATCATTTTCCGTCGGTCTCAAATCCATCCGCGCAAAGCAGTCCCATCCCGTCAGTTTCCAATAAATCCGCGCAAGGCAGTCCCACCCCATCGGCCACCAAGCATCCGCGCAAAGCAGTCCCACCCCATCTGCCACCAAGCCATCCGCGCAAAGCAGTCCCACCCCATCTGCCACCAAGCATCCGCGCAAAGCAGTCCCATCCCGTCTGTTTCCAATAAATCCGCGCAAGGCATTCCCACCCCATCTGCCACCAAGCATCCGCGCCAAGCAGTCCCATCCCGTCTGTTTCCAATAAATCCGCGCAATGCAGTCCCACCCCATCTGCCGCCAAGCCATCCGCGCAAGGCAGTCCCACCCCACACAAGCGTAGCCAAAGCGCGCCGCGCTGCTACTCGCGCTCCACGCCCTCAAGACGCACGCGCGCCATGCGCAACGGAACCGCCGTCGCCGAGATGCAGAGCGCGGCCGCAACCGCAAACGGCAGCACCAGCTGCGTCGGATCCTGCGACCAGCCAAAGTGCTCCGCCACCACGTACCGCGCCGCCGGGCGTCCGGTCAGATACGCCACCGCACCAATCAGCACGATGCCGCTCATCATGAACAGCAGCCCGCCAAAGGACGTCGGAATCTGCGCTGCATTTTCCGAATCGAACTGCGGATAGAACGTCCCAAACGCCAATGCCATCGAAGTCAGTGGAAACACGAGACCGACGATTGCTGACAGCGATACGATGTGCACAAACGGCGGCACACCGAGCATGGTATTCGTAACGCCAACGAGAATGAGCGCCAGCGTAAGCAGCGGCAACGCGCCCACCCAGAACTTCGCCCACAACACATCACCCATCGCGATTGGACTGGAACGCAGCAACCACCAGGTGCGCCCCTCGAGACTGATGCTCGGGAAGACAAAGCGCGCTGCGATCGACGCCAGCACGAAGCCCGCCAGCGCGAGATTCAAAAACGGAATCACGTTCCGCAGCAGCGCCGTCATCCCAGTGCCATTCAGCGGCAAGTACCGCACGTTCGATACATAGACCACCACCAGCACCGCCAGCATGATCAACTGCGACCACTGCGTGCTGTCCCGCGCGAATACCTTGAGCTCCTTCAGCACCAGTTCGCGGCGCGTCGGCCCCAGCATGCCCAGCAGACGGTCAATCAGCGGGCGCAGACCATCGCTCACCCGACGACGGTTCGCCCCCTCTTGCGCCAGACTGAATCCACGCGTCCATCCAGTCTGATGCAGCGCGCCGCCCACGAGCACCAGCGCGGCCGTCACACTCCAGAGGCGCGCCAGCGGGGCCCACACCGCATCACCCGCCATCCATCCCATCAGCGCTTCGCTGACCCACTCACTGGGCATCCACGGCGACGACGGCGTATCCAACGCGGCGACGAATTGCATGAAATTCTGGAAGCCTTCCGGACGCGCCAGCTGTTCTGGGCGCGAGGCGCGCAGCATCACCACCAGCCCCGCCACCGCGAGCGCGGTGATCACGCTGAGCAGATCGCGCGTCCGGCGCGCCGGGAACACGTTCACCAGGAGCAGCGTCACCGCCGATCCGGCCGCAGCCGGGATCAGCAGGAACGGCGCCACCGCGGCGATCGCGATCCCCACGAATCCCCACCCCGCCTCAAAGGCCGCGCCATACGCGGCCAGCACCGGCACTAGCAGCAACGCCACCATCCAGCTGGAATGCAGCGCCGTCTCCGCCAGCCGCGCCCGATAAATCGACCACGGGGCCACTGGAGCCGCCGCCAGTTGATCGAGGTCGCGCGCCAGAAAAAAGTTCGACAACGCCGCAATCGTGTTCGACAGCAGCAAAATCCCGCCGAACGACAGCAGAATCATCGACAGCAGCTTCCCCGCCAGCAGCGTCCCGATGTCGGCCGTACTGCGAAAGTACCGCACAAGACGAAACGCCAGCAGAAAACTCCCAATCCAGAACCCGCCGCCCAGCACCGCGGTGGCCAGCAGACGCCGCACGTCGCCACGCTCGCGCTTCGCCATGCGATGACGGGCCATTTGCCACTTCGGACGCAGCAACCACAGCCCCCCCGGCGCCCGAAACACCACGTCGGCCGGCGACACCGTCACCGATGCCGTCACCGACGCCGTCACCGACACATCACGCATCCAGCACCGCCACCAGCTCGCGGGCCACCTGGTTGCCGGTCAGTCGCAGGAAGATGTCCTCCAGCGCGTCGTCCGTCCCCGACGCGCCGCGCAGCTCCGGCATCGTGCCGCATGCCACCAGCTCGCCGCGTTGCATGATGCCGATGCGGTCGCACATGTCTTCCGCAATTTCCAGCGTGTGCGTGCTCATCATCACCGTGTGCCCACGGCGTGTGTACTCGCGGAACAAGTCCTTCAGAATCTTCGCCGACTTCGGGTCAAGCCCCACCATCGGCTCGTCCACGACAATCACCGCGGGACGATGCACGAACGCGCTCGCGATGATCAGCTTCTGGCGCATGCCGTGGCTGTAGCTCTCCACGAGTTCGTCGCGCCACGCCTCCAGATCAAACAGTGCCAGCAACTCGTGGCCACGCCGGTCCACGTGGGCGCCCTGCTCGCCGTAGAGCCCCGCCGAGAACCGCAGGAACTCCATCCCCGTCAGCTTCTCGTAGATGAACGGTCGGTCGGGGATGAACCCCAGCGCTTTCTTCGCGCCCAGCGGATCCGTACGCAGATCGTGGCCGGCAATGCGCACCGTACCCGCCGTCGGCTGCAAAATGCCGGCGATCATGCGCATGGTCGTGGTCTTGCCCGCGCCGTTCGGCCCAAGAAAGCCGAACAGCTCGCCACTCGGGACGTGCAGGTCTAAGGAGCGCACGGCGGTGAAGGTGCCGTAGCGCTTGGAGAGGGCCGTGATCTGGATCATGGAAGCCTGACGACCCAACCGATGGCGTTCGTCACGGCATTCGGGGACGTGGGCTATCGCTGTAACGGTCCGCGCTCGTCGCAAAACGGGCCCGTCGGGGTTGTTTCCGTCGAGGGCCCTTCGCACCTTCCACGCCTATGGCCAAGAAGTCGCAATCCGCCGCCACACCGCAGGCCGCGCCCATGTCGTCCGCGCTCATCTCGTCCGGTCCCGTCGCATCCCCGACGCCGTCGGATTCGCTCATCGTGCGCGGAGCGCGCGAGCACAATCTGCGCAACGTCAGCGTCACCATCCCGCGGGACAAGCTGACCGTGATCACCGGGCTCTCCGGATCCGGCAAGTCGTCGCTCGCGTTCGATACCATCTACGCCGAAGGACAGCGCCGCTACGTCGAATCGCTCTCGGCGTACGCCCGCCAGTTCCTCGGCTTGATGGAAAAGCCCGACGTCGACTCCATCGAAGGATTGTCGCCGGCCATCTCCATCGAGCAGAAGACCGCCGGCCACAATCCGCGCTCCACCGTCGGCACGGTCACGGAGATCTACGACTATCTCCGCCTGCTCTACGCGCGCACCGGCACGCCGCATTGCCCCACCTGCGGGCGCGCCGTGCAGCGGCAAAGCCCCGCGCAGATCGTCGAGCAACTCCTCGCATGGCCCGCCGGGACGCGGCTCGAAATCCGCGCGCCGCTCGTGCAGGGACGAAAGGGCGAGTTCCGCGATCTGTTCGAGGCCGCGCGCAAGCAGGGGTTCGTGCGCGCCGTGGTGGACGGGGAACTCATCGAGCTGGCTGAACCGCCCACGCTCAACCGCCGACTCAATCACTCCATCTCGGTGGTGGTCGATCGGCTCACCGTGCGCGCCGACGATCGCGGACGCCTGACCGATTCCCTCGAGACCGCACTGCGCCTGGCCGAGGGGCTCGCCGAAGTCGTGCGCTACGACGGCCCTGAACCGGTGACCGAGATGTTCTCGGAGCGTTACGGCTGTCCGACCTGCGGGCTCTCCATGCCCGAACTCGAGCCGCGACACTTTTCGTTCAACTCGCCGTTCGGCGCCTGCGAAGCGTGCAGTGGACTCGGCACCACACGCACGGTCAGTGATGATCTGATCATCGGCGACCCGGCCCTCTCCATTCTGGAGGGCGTCGTCCTCCCGTGGGGTGAACCCGACGGCTACATGCGGAAGGTCATTCTCCCCGGCTTGGGCAAGCTGATGGGCTTCGAACTGGCCATGCCATGGGGGAAAATCCCCGCAGTCGTGCGCACGCAACTGCTGCACGGCATGACCGCGCCGCCGCACACAGCGTCCGCGTCCAGCGACGACATCGACGCGACCCCCGCAAAGAAGACCGCAACGAAAAAGGCCGCGAAGACGGTCAAAAAAGCGGCCGCAAAAAAGGTCGCGAGCAGCGCCACGAAATCCAAGAAAGACGAGCCGGGCGCCAGCGCGTGGGAAGGCATCGTAGCGCACGTCCAGCGGCGCTACGACGAGAGCAGCTCCGAATCGGTACGCGGCGAGCTCGAGGCGTTCATGGTGCCCGCCCCGTGCCCCGTCTGTCAGGGCCGTCGCCTCAAGCCTGCGTCGCTGGCGGTCACGCTGCACGGGCAGAACATCGGTGAGGTGGTCCAGCTTAGCATCGTCGATGCGCTCGCCTTCTTCAACAGCGTACCCGTACGCGCACCCGGTCACCCCGGTCTCGACCCCGGCATCGCCGGTCCCATTCTCAAGGAAGTGCGTGAACGCTTGCGCTTTCTCGTGGACGTCGGGCTCGACTACCTCACCATCAATCGCAGCGCCGAATCGCTCTCCGGTGGTGAGGCGCAGCGCATTCGACTGGCGACACAAATCGGGTCGCGACTGGTCGGCGTGCTCTACATCCTCGACGAACCCAGCATCGGTCTGCACCAGCGCGATAACGGACGACTCCTCGACACGCTCAAGCAACTGCGCGACCTCGGCAACACCGTCATTGTCGTTGAGCATGACGAGGAAACCATTCGTGATGCCGACTACGTCATCGACCTCGGACCCGGCGCCGGCAAGCATGGCGGCGAAGTGATCGCGGCGGGCACCGTGGACGACATCATGAAAGTTGAGGCGTCGGTCACCGGCGCGTATCTCCTCGGTACGCGCAGCATTCCCGTGCCGGCCACGCGCCGTCCGTTCGACCCCGCGCGCACCATCGTCGTGCAAGGGGCGCGCGCGCATAATCTGCGGGAGGTGACGGCCGAGTTCCCGCTCGGGCTCTTCGTCGCCGTGACCGGCGTATCCGGCTCCGGCAAGTCCACGCTGGTGACCGATATCTTGCAGCGCGCCATGTCGCGGCACTTCAATCGCGCACGCGTGATTCCCGGTGCACATGACCGCATTCGTGGATTTGAACATCTCGATAAGATCATCGATATCGATCAAAGCCCCATCGGTCGCACGCCACGCTCCAATCCCGCCACGTACACCGGCATCTTCACGCCGGTGCGCGACCTCTTTGCGGAACTGCCCGAGTCAAAAATTCGCGGCTACGGCCCCGGACGCTTCTCGTTCAACGTGAAGGGCGGTCGCTGTGAAGCGTGTCAGGGCGACGGGCTGGTGAAGATCGAGATGCACTTCCTCCCCGATGTTTTCGTGCCGTGCGACGTCTGCAAAGGCAAGCGCTTCAATCGCGAGACCATGGAAGTGCGCTTCCGCGGCTTGAGCATCGCCGAAGTCCTCGACCTCACCGTCGAGGATGCCTGTGCGGTGTTCGAGAACCAGCCACGCATCGCGCAGAAGCTCGAAACCCTGCGCGACGTGGGGCTGGGATACATTCACCTAGGCCAAAGCGCCACCACGCTCTCCGGCGGTGAGGCGCAGCGCGTGAAGCTGGCCACCGAGCTCGCGAAGCGCGACACCGGCCGCACCCTGTACATTCTCGACGAGCCCACCACCGGCTTGCACTTCGAAGATGTGCGGATGCTGCTCGAAGTGCTGCACAAGCTCGTCGATCGCGGTAACACGGTCCTCGTCATCGAGCACAATCTCGATGTCATCAAGACCGCGGACTGGATTGTGGACATGGGCCCCGAAGGCGGTGTGCGCGGTGGCACCGTGGTCGCCGCCGGTACGCCGGAAGACGTGGCGATGGTGAAGCAGAGCCACACCGGACACTATCTGCGCGGTCTGGTGTAACGCCTCACGCTGCTGGTGCTGGTGGCGGTCGTGCGGTCGCCGCCTTGTCGTTCTCGTCCGGCATGCGGACGCCAGACTCCCTGCTCCTTCTGTTCCCGCCCTACCAAAAACTATGGTCAGCCTGCTCGACATTATCGGTCCCATCATGGTGGGGCCGAGTTCCAGTCATACGGCGGGGGCCTGCCGCCTTGGCCTGCTGGCGCGCTGTCTGGTGGGGGGCACGCCCGACCGCGCCACCGTCGAACTGCACGGTTCCTTCGCACGCACGGGGGAAGGGCATGGGACCGACAAGGCCATCGTGGGCGGCCTGATGGGATTCCGCCCCGATGACGAACGACTGCGCACCGCGCTCGAGATCATGGAGGCGGAAGGCCTCGACTACACGTTCGAGAAGACCTCGCTCGGCGAAGAGGCGCACCCCAACACGGTGCGTATCACGCTCGAACGCGGCGACCGTCGTGCGCAGATGGTGGGGGCGTCGCTCGGCGCGGGGCGGGTGATGGTGACCGCGATCGACGGCTACCCCGTCGAAGTCTCGGGCAATCTGCACACCATCGTGCTGGTGGCTGAAGATGTGAAGGGCTCGGTGGCGCGGATCGCCGGGTTGCTGTCCGATGCAGAACTCAACATCGCCACGCTCAAGCTCACGCGAAAAGAGCGAGGCGGTGATGCGTTCATGGTGATCGAAGTCGATCACGAGCCGGCGGAAAATGTTCGCGATGCCATCCGTAGCCTCTCCTGGGTGCGGTGGGCGTTTCGCCTCGACAAGGTGAGCGCGTGATGCCATCTGTCCTGATGAGGAACTCCTAGTGTATAAAAGTCTGGCCGATGCCATCCGCGATGCCGAGGCACGCGGCGTCAGTCTGTCCACGGTCGCACTCGATGCGGAGGCCAAGGACCAGGGTCGCCCGGTATCCGAGATCCGCGACGCGCTCCGGCGTGCGCTGGTGGTCATGCGCGGCGCCGTTGAGCGCGGGATGGTGGGTGACCTGATGTCGGCGTCGGGGCTGGTGGGTGGTGATGCCGCCAAGCTCCGCACAGGTCCTGACGGCCCGTTGGCGGGGACGCCCTTTCGCGATGTCCTCGCGCGGGCGCTGGCCGTGCAGGAGGTGAACGCGGCCATGGGCGTCATTGTGGCGGCGCCCACTGCGGGAGGCGCTGGTGTGTTGCCGGCGGTGCTCACCGGCCTGGCGGCAGCGCGCGGCATCGACGACGAGCGTGTCATCGACGCGCTCGCGACCGCCGGCCTCATTGGCGCCGTGGTGGCCGAACGGGCGTCGCTCTCAGGTGCCGAGGGGGGCTGCCAGGCAGAGACCGGTGCCGCAGCCGGCATGGCCGCCGGGGCGGCGGTCGAGATGCTGGGTGGGAGCCCGCGTCAGGCCGGCCATGCCACCGCGCTCGCGCAGCAGGGCACGCTGGGGCTGGTGTGTGATCCGCTGGGCGGTCTGGTGGAGCTGCCGTGCGTCTTCCGGAATGCGACGGGGGCCGCCATTGCGCTGGCCGCGATCGAGATGGCCATGGCCGGCATTGAGTTCGCCATTCCCGCCGACGAAGTCATCGACACCATGGGCGAGATTGGCGAGGCCATGGACATCCGCTACCGGGAGACCGCGGGCGGCGGGCTGGCGGCCACGCCCACGGGTCGGCGGCTGGCGCGGGCGCGACTGCATGAGCTCAAGCGGCGGAGCTAGCGCGCGACGCTGGCTGCGCTCGCCCAACGGTGTGACGCGCGATGGGAGGGTGCGCTCGGATACGTGAGTCCGAGCGCAGCGGGTAGCGAGCTCGGCTGTAGCAATTACGCCACACTTTGTGTGGCGTCAGAGCCCGCTTGAGCGCCGCGCTGGGTGGTGATTGTGACAGGTCGCCACGTAAGTCGTTGCGGGGAAGCGCTTTGCTGGGCGACCTCTGCCATACAGGCTGGCATGGAACGTGCATCACAAGAAGATAGAAATCTCCTGTGATGCACTGTCTCGATCGGTCAGCCGATCGGCCGAATCCGGAATCCCTATGTCGACGATTCATCTAAAAAGGGCGGCGGTTGCGCTCCT
>CALQGY020000067.1 GCA_943330235.2 Candidatus Kuenenia stuttgartensis | reverse complement strand
TCCAACGTATAGGCGGCATACCCGGCCGAGATACGCTCGGTGCCCGCGTACACGTTCAGCTGCGCGATGAGCGCGTCCGTCGTGGTGAGCGCGAACTTTTCCGGATGCGCCTGCACGTACGCCTGATTCGCCTTGTCGTCGGGCGCGATGCCCAACGGCAGCTTTGCGTTGTAGTGATCGGGGTTGGTGAAGTTGCCGAGCACGTCGGCCAGCGTGTACGTCTGGCCCGCCTTGAGCGCATAGCCCGACGAGTAGTCATCGAACGTGCGACGTTCCTGCCGGAAGCGCGCGCCGAACTGCAGCGCACTGCTGTGGCCCATCGTTTCGAAGGGCAGCTTCGCGTTGATGGAGCCGTTGTAGTCCCGCCCGCGCGCGATCTGGTTGGCGATCACATAGCTCTTGAGCGCGAACTTGCTCGCGTCCGTCGGATAGGTGCCGGCCGTGGTGATGATGGGCGTGGTCGGATCGCTCCGATCCCACGTCAGGTTGAGCCCCTTCTGCTGGAAGGTGACGTCCCCCGCATCGAGGCGGACCAGCTCTGTTTGCGTGACGCTGGCCGCGTAGTCCAGCGTGAGCCGTCCCGGGGCCGCGGTGCCGCTGAGCCCCAACATGTAGTTCTGGTCAACCGGTGTACGCTGCTGCACGTTGCTGGTGATCGTGCCACCGGTGCTCGTACCGGCGGTGGGTGACGTCACGAGCGTCGTGGCCGACGCCTGCGTCTGATCCTGGCGATAGCGAATGGCCGCATCGTCGAAGCGCGACCAGAGGCCCTTGAGCGTGAGGCTGGTGCGATCGTCAAAGCGGTAGTCGGTCGAGAACGCGAGGCCGGTGCGCTGGCGCTGCGTGAAATACTCGCGGCGGCTCGTGCCCGCGGGCACGATGACCTGCTCGCCATTGAGCGACTTGTAGAAGTACGTGGGCTCCACGTCGTCGTAGATACGCTGATTCTTATCGTAGCTGCCGCCAACAAAGACACCGAGCTGGCGCGCCGAGCCGAAATGCGCGCCGTACGACAGCGCGCCCTGACTGGCCGGTGCGCTCTGCAGATTGCTCTGGCCGTACATGCCGACCGCGGTCAGCCCCGGCGCGTCGTTGGCCGTCTTGGTATCGATGTTCACCGACCCGCCGATGGCGTCGGCATCCTGTTCGGCGGTGAGGGTCTTGCTGACCTGCGCCTTGGCCAGGAGTTCGGCTGGAATGCCGTCCATCTTGGCCACACGTGATCCGACGCCGCCTTTATCGTCGGCGTTACCCGCGATGTGCGCCCCATTGATGGTGATGTTCGACAGGTTGCCGTCGATACCACGGATCTGGATGTACGAGCCTTCGCCTTCGTGGCGCTGCAGCGAGACGCCGGGGAGCCGGCTGACGGCGTCGGCCGCGTTGGCGTTCGGGAGCGCGCGAATTTCTTCGGCGACGGTCAGGTTCTTCACGTTGTCGGCGATCTTCTGCTGCGCCAGCGAGAGCGCCGTCCCCGAGGCGCGCTGCGCTTCCACCTTCACGGCGGACAGCGTCGTGCGTGCGGCACCGAGCTTGATGAGGACGTCGCGCGAACCCGTCGCGGTCACGGCGACGCTGTCCGCGCGGAATCCGAGCAGGCGGGCCGTGACCATCACGGCGCCGTTGGCGGCGGTCAGACGGAAGGAGCCGTCTTTGCCGGTCTGCACGGCGGCCTTCTGGCCGGAGATGCCCACAATGGCGCCTTCAAGCGGGCGGCCGGACTCGTCAACGACGCGGCCGTTGACGACGGCGCCTTGCGCGCCGAGCGTGAGGCAGGGCGTCAGGAGGAGCGCGAGCGCACCAAGGGCGCGCGTGGCAGCAGCGGGGACCGAGGCGCGGGAACGAACGTCACGCGGCTCAGTGGTGGAACGGAACATCGGAGCTCCAGTTCGGTGATGAGAGGGGGGAACGCACCCCGTCATCAAATCACCGTTGCGTCACGAACACATGACGCGAGGTGCGGACCTCCGCTACGCGCGCGTCACAAGATCATCACGAATCGGCAGGCAGCGAAACCCGAGCGCTACGCGCTGAGCCCTACGCGCTGAGCCCTACGCGCTGAGCGCCGCCAGCCCCGCCATCGCGATCTGTTCGTCCTGCGCGCTGGTGGCGCCGCTGGAGGCAATGGCTCCCACCACCCGCTCGCCGCTGCGAATGGGGACCCCGCCCTGCAGCGCGTAGGTGCCATCGACCGGCAGATAATTGAAGCTGTGGTTCACCAATCGACGGCCAGCGCCCATGTCCGTCTGCGCATAGTGGGCGGCCGTGCGCGCCTTGCCCTGCGCAACCTGTACGCTCGACGGCGTCGCACCGTCCAACTTGAGGAATCCCATCAGGTCGCCATTGGGATCGACCACCGCGATGGACACGGCCCAGTTGTTGTGCCGCGCCTCGGCTTCGGCACCGGACAGAATGGTCTTCACCGCGTCCGCGGTGAGCGCCGCCCCCTCGTCGAGCCCTCCGGCGGAGACGCGCGCCGTCTGTAACAACCGCTCGCACGCCGCAACGTCCAGCGTCGGCATGCGGACGCTGGTGGGACGGAATGGACCCGGGTGGGTCACGGTGGAGCTGGGGAGCAAACGGGAGATGAGCGGACCGGACGGCTGAGGTGTCCGGAAAAGGTGTTCGTTACAGCCTGACCCGTCAACGTTTCACAGCGGGCACGGCGGTTGCCTCACATGCCGGTTTGTTGGATACACAGGCCGTTTCGGCGCATCCGACGGGCTGGTCGGTGGTCAGATCACACTATTTTCCATTTGACATTTTCCGGAATACGAATTGATCGGCGTCGGGACAGCCGACTTGGTCGCGACACACACGGCCACCGGTCAAAAGACCGCGTGGTCCCCGCGCTCCAGCACCGCCTCCCCACGCACCAGCCGCCCGTAGTAGTCCAGCAACGACTCGCGCCCCGCCGACGGCGTCGCCGCCGCGTCGTAGCGTCCGGCCGCCGCGTCCCACACCAGCATGCTCTCGGTGGCGTAGTAGCGCCCGATCCGCGCCAGCTCCGCCTTGGCCGCCAGCGCCGGCACGACGCGGCCGAGGGTGCTCAAGACCCCGATGATGACATCCATCAGCCCGACCGGTACCTGCTTGAACCGCGGCGGGCGCCCCAGCAGCGCGAACAGCTGCTCCCCCTGCTGGCGCGGCGTCATGGCCTCCCCCGGACCGCCGATGGGGAGGATGCGGTTGTGACGCGTCGCATCGTCCAGGCACTCCGCGATGTAATCGCCCAGATCATCATCACTGATGGGCGCACAGGCGGTGAGCGTGCCGTCGCCGAAGACGAGAAACGGCTTCCCCTGCCGTAGGCGTTCCACCTGCCCCGACACCGATTTGAAGAACGCCGTGGGTCGGACAATGGAGTACGTGAGCCCGGACGCCATCAGCGCCGCCTCGAAGGCCAGCTTGGCTTGCTGGAAGGCGAGCGTCGGTTTCTGCACGCAGATGGCCGACAGCAGCACCATCTGCGGGACGCCTACCGCCTGCGCGGCCGCGAGCACGTGGAGATGCGCCTGATGGTCAATGGCCCACGCATCGGACGGGGCGCCGGTGCGCGACGCCATGCATGACACGACGGCATCAAAGCGCTCCCCGCAGAACCCGTCGCGCGCGACCGACGCCGGATCACGCACGTCGCCCACGCGCACCACGACGCCCGCGGTCCCCCGCCCTTCAATGGTCGCGACCGATCCGGGGCGCACAAAGCAGACCACCTCGTACCCGCGACGCACCATCGCCCGCAGCGTGGCGCGGCCGATGGTGCCGGTGGCACCGAGCATAAAAATGCGGCGGTTGGTCGCGCGGGCGGCAGCGGCAACGGTCATGGCAGCGATCAGGACAGGCGAGGGAGGTCAGCACGACGAGGGCGGTTCGCGAGACGGAACGCGAGACGGAACGCGAGACGGAACGCGAGACGGAAAAATGGCCCAGATCAGCGCGCGGGGAAACCGCGACCGCGCGCACGGGCGCATACGCCACGGGCGCATACGGCGGGGCTGGTGCCATGCTTGCCGACCGGTCGCCCATCCCGTTCATTGGCGCATGCGCACACGCCATCATGGAGATCCGCCCCCGATGAAACATTCGCGATATCCGCTCGCACCATGGCTTGCCGCCATCAGCATAACAGTCAGCGTCTCGTCCGCGTCATCCGCGGCGTATGCGCAATCGACGGCGAACGCCCCCGCCACAGGCGCCGCGACAGCGGGCGCCGCCACAGCGGGCGCCGCCACAGCGGGCGCCGCCACGGCTGAAGGACTGCAGCAGTTGCTCAACACGGAGCTGGCGCGCTTCCCGGGACGAGCCGGCGTGTGGGTGAAGCAGCTGACCACCGGTGTGGAAGCGGGCGTACTCGCCGACGCATCCTTCAACTCGGCGAGCGTCATCAAGATTCCGGTGTTGATGCTGGCGATGCAGATGGTGGATGCGGGCACGATCTCGCTGGCCGAGCGCCACACACTGACGGCGGCGGATATTCGTGGGGGGTCAGGGATCTTCAAGTTTCACGATGCCGGGCTGCAGCCGACGTTTCGCGATGTGCTGTTGCAGATGGTGATCACCAGCGACAACACAGCGACCGACATCGCGATTGCGAAAGTGGGCGGCGTGGCGCGGGTGAACGCCTGGCTACGCACCAACGGATACGGCGACGCGCTGCACCTGACACAGACGACGGCCGATCTGTTCGCGAAATACGCGCCGCTGGCGGCGGGCGAGGCCTCGAACGCCAAGACCAACGGCGATCGCGCCTACTGGCTTGGCGCGATGACACCGCACGCCACCGGGCAGCTGCTGGAGTCCATCCAACGCTGTAGCGACGGCACGGCCACCGGACCGACCGTCGCGTCGAAAGCGCAGTGCAGCGATATGCTGCGCATGCTGCGCGCACAGCAGTCGGGGGCGCGGCGCCTGCCGCATTTTTTGAACGTCGCGGTGGCGCACAAGACCGGCGACTTTGCCCCCGTGCTGGCCAACGACGTCGGCATCATCTTCGCGAAGTCGGGGCCGATCGTGGTCTCGTTCTTCGGCAACGCCATCACCGGTCCGTACGGCGACGCCGAAGACGCCATTGGACGCATGGCGCAGAAGGTGGTGGAGTACTTCGACGCGGGGACGCCTCGCTGAGGCTGATTACCAGAGCGACGGGTCCGTCAAGCGCCGCCCGCGCGCGGCGCTGATCACTGCAGGGCGGATGCGGCTACGCTTTACGACGCACCGTCGCCACGTACAGCGTGTGCATGGGACCGGCGGTGTCGTGCGCACGCACGCGCAACGTCTCCACGCGCAGTCCGGCGTGCTGCAGCGCGCCGGCGAACTTCGGATCATCGCCCACCGACCAGTAGGCAATCGTGCCGCCGTCGCGCAGCGCTGCCATGGTGAGCGCGATCCCGCGCGCCTTATACAGCCGTGCGTTCTCCGACATCAGCATCCCCTCAGGGCCGTTGTCGGTGTCGAGCATGATGGCGTTGAACCCATCTGCGTTGGCCCGCAGCACGTTCACCACGTCATCGTGCACGATGCGCACCCGCGGATCGGCCATCGCCTGCACCGACAGGCCGTACGCGGGGTCGGCGTTCCACGCGATGACATCGGCCACGAGCTCGGCCACCACGACCTCCGCGTCATCCGGCAACGACGCGAGCGCCGCGCGCAGCGTGAACCCCAGGCCCAGCCCGCCGATCAGCACGCGTGCGGCCACTCCCTCACGCAGCGAGGCGCACGCCACCTCGGCCAGCCGGTCTTCCGAGAGATGCCGACGCGTGGACATCAGCTCGATACCGTCCGCGCGGATGAGATAGGCGCCATCGTGCCGGAACAGCTCCAGGCGCGTGCCGTCCGGCGTGTGTGCCTCGCCGAGGCGTTCGTACGGTTTCATCGCGGTACCTTTACTATTTCCATATATGCGTATTTACAGAACTTCTGATGCAACGCCGGTCTGCCGGATCGCGGATCAGACCGCACGATAGGCGGCGCGATTGCGTCCTTCCCAATTGCGGATGTCGTCCAGTGCCGAGCGATCGGTCGCGGCGTAGCGACGGCGGGTGGCCGGCGTGGCGGCGTCACCCTCAGCGGCGGCGATGAGCGCGCTGGTCGGAATGCGCCAATGCTGCCAGTGCGAAAAGAATGAGTCGGTGCCGAGCCAGGCATCACCGAGCCCAGACTTCTGCCGACGCTCAAGCGGCTGATTGCCGACGGCGGTTTTGGAGAACAACGGCACGGCGGTGCAGACGCTGGCGGCCGCATCGAGATGGACGACCAGAAAATCGTGCGCGCCGACCACTGCGCGATCGCCATCGGTTCCCAGCACCGCGTTGGTCTGGCATCCGCCGAGGGTGCGCAGCAGATCGGTGTCCACGTGGACGACCAGCCCGGGGGTGATTTCTTCGACGGTGAGTGACATGTGTCTGGGTCGGGCGTTCGAGCGAATCGGCGTTGGCTGCTCACGTTCGCGGCAGCGTCTCTCACACGATGACCTCGATGGGCGCGGGGAGCAATGGCTGACTGGCGTGCGCTGGCGTTAGCTTTGCCCTGAATGTGTCGGCGCAGATCGACGCCGCGGCATGATCGCGCGCACCGCCGCACGCGACGCGTTGGCCATTGGCAGGTCCAGTGGCCCGTCCATATCCCCAGACGGCCTCTCCATGCCACGAGTTGCATCATGGTTCCTCTCCGCGTGCCTCGTTGCCACGACGGTAAGCGGGTGCAGTGCTGCTTCGACGCCGGCATCGGGTAGTGCGCCGTCAGGTGGGGCCGGCGTAGCGGTCGGCACGACGGGTGCGGCCCCCCTCACGTCGCTGCAGGAACTGGCGAAGGGACGCATTGGCGTGCTCGTCGGGTCGGCGCACGAAGTGTACGTGCGCACGACGTATCCCAACGCCGAGCGGCTGCAGTACGAGTCGTCGGCCGACATCACGCTGGCGCTGAAACAGGGGAAGGTGGAGGCGGCGCTCTACGATGCCGATGCCTTGTACGATGTCATGCGGAACGATGCCGCCATCGCACAACTGGGCGGCCCCCTGTTCACGTTCGGGGTGGGGGTGGGCTTTCGCAGCAAGAATGATGCGCTGCGCACCCAGTTCAACGAATTTCTGTCCGGGATCAAAAAGGACGGCACCTACGACGACATGATCCGTCGCTGGATGACGCAGCACGACACCCATATGCCGGTGATTGCATCGCCATCGCCCACGGGCGTGTTGCGCTTGGGCACGGCCGGCGGCGGCCTGCCCTTCAGCGCGATCCAGGACAACGTGCCGGTGGGTATCGATATCGAGCTGATGCAACGGTTCGCGGCCCATATCGGTCGCCGACTGGAGATTGTGGATATGCAGTTCAGTGCGCTGGTGGCGTCGGTGGCCGCAGGCAAGGTCGATCTGATTGCGAACGCCATCTTCATCACGCCGGAGCGCGAAGAGCGCATCGACTTCTCCGATCCGTATTACTCCATGGCGACGGTTGCGGCGGCGCTGAAGACCCGCATGGTGCCAGTCTCCGGGGCGGGCGCAGCGCCGCCGGTGATCGAACGTTCGTTTTTCCAGCGCACCGCCGACAGTTTTCAGGCCAACCTGATCAAGGAACACCGCTACGTATTGATTCTCGACGGACTCAAGACCACGGTGATTCTGTCGTTGTGTGCGACGATCTTCGGGACGCTTTTGGGGGCGCTGGTGTGTTTCATGCGGATGTCAGCGCGCGCAGTGCTGCGGATGCCTGCGCGCATCTTCATCGACATTATGCGCGGCACGCCGGTGCTGGTCATCCTGATGCTGGTGTTCTACGTGGTGTTCGCGTCGGTGGATATCAGTCCCGTGTTCGTGGCCATCCTTGCGTTCGGGATGAACTTTGCCGCGCACGTGGCGGAGCTCTTTCGCACGGCCATTGAAAGCATCGATGGCGGGCAAACCGAGGCGGGACTTTCGCTCGGCTTCTCGCGCGTGCAAACGTTCATGAACATCATTCTGCCGCAGACGGTGCGCCGCATTCTGCCAGTGTACAAAGGCGAGTTTATCTCGCTGGTGAAGATGACATCAATTGTGGGCTATGTCGCAGTGCAGGATCTGACGAAGGCCAGCGATATCATCCGCAGCCGCACGTTCGATGCGTTCTTCCCGCTGATCATGGTGGCGGTCCTGTACTTCATGATCTCCGGTCTGCTGGCGCAGGCGCTTGATTATCTCGAACGACGGACCGATCCGAAAACGCGCCGACGCGCCAAAGTCCGCGCCGCGGCGCGCCGGAGTGCCCGCTCATGATTTCCGTCTCGCATCTCACCAAGCAGTACGGCGATCTCACGGTGTTGAAGGACATCTCCACCGAGATCAAGAAGGGCGAAGTCATTTCCATCATCGGGCCATCAGGGACGGGCAAGAGCACGTTCCTGCGCTGCCTGAATCGACTGGAAGAGCCGAGTGGCGGCACGATTCGCATTAACGGGGTGGACCTGCTTGGTCGTACGACGAACGTGTCGACGTTGCGCCAGCAGATGAACATGGTATTTCAGGGGTTCAACCTGTTTTCGCATTTGTCGGTGCTGGAAAATCTCACCATTGCACCGATCAAATTGCGTGGCACCCCGGTGGCGCAGGCCGAGGCCAAGGCGATGGATTTATTGCGTCTGGTGGGACTGGGCGAGAAGGCCGAAAGCTTCCCGGATGAACTCTCCGGCGGCCAGAAGCAACGCGTGGCGATTGCGCGCTGTCTGGCGATGGACCCCGACATCATTCTGTTTGACGAGCCGACGTCGGCCCTCGATCCGACCACCGTGAGCGAGGTATTGGCGGTGATTCGCCGCCTCGCGCGCGACGGCATGACCATGGTGATCGTGACGCACGAGATGGACTTTGCCCGCGACGTGTCGAACCGGGTGTTCTTCATGGATGAAGGGCTCATCTACGAGGAAGGCACGCCCGAGCAGATTTTCGATCAGCCGCAACGCGAGAAGACGCGCGCGTTCATCAACCGCATTCGCACGGTGTCGTGGCGCATTGCGTCGCCCGACTACGACCTGTACGCCATGAATGCCGATATCGAGGCGTTCAGCGAGAAGCACATGCTGCCCAAGGCGCTGCGGCAGAAGCTGCTGCTGATCGTGGAGGAGGGGCTGCAGCTGCACGCGCCGTTCCTCGGGGCGGCAGCGCTGAATCTGTCGGTGGGCTACGCGGAGAAGACCGACGCCATCGAACTGGTGTGGGAGAGTGTTGGGCCGGCGGCCAATCCCATCGACCGGGCGCAGCTCGCCGACGACATGGGGCTGCGGCTCATCGAGAACATGACGGAGGGGCTCACGTACGAGCGCACGGGTGAGACCAACCGGCTGAGTATGCGGATGCGGCGGTAGTTCCGTGCAGTGAGGAAGCCACCGCGGCTGATGCAAAGGCGTTGTACCGCAATGGGTTGACGCTGCCGAGACGGCGTCAGGGTATGTTGTGCGCGTTCAATTCTTGGAGCCGTAGTTATTACTGATCCGCAATTCTTCCTGCGCACCTTCGGCGTCCCCGAGCTGGTGGACCTCGCGCAGCAGCCGGCCACGGGCAGCCTCCTCCCCAAGGGGAAGCCGCTCGCGCTGTTGGTCTATTGCACCACCGAACGCAGCCGCTCGCTCTCGCGGGAATCGCTGGCCTCCATCATCTGGTCGGAGGTGCCGGCGGATCGTGCACGCCACAGTTTGCGGCAGGCCGCGGCGGCTGCATTGTGCCGCCGGTAGGGCGACGGCGAGATTCCCCCCGCATCCTGTCGTGCTACCCTCGGGTCCTGCCTACCGCCATGTCGTCATCTTTTATTCGCGCTGATGTTCGCACGCGCCTGCGCACACATGTCGCGCTGGTCGCCCACATCGCGGCATGTGTGCTGCTTGCCGCCTGTGTGCGCGTGACCGCCCGCGCGTCCAGCAGCGGCAGTGGCCTAGGCACCGTCGCCACACCGACACGTTCCTCAGCCACCGCCGACCACGTGCCGCGCATCGTCATCCTCTCGGCGTTCGATCCGGAGTTGGTGAAGCTGCGCGCCGCCACCCGCATCACGAGCACGCGCGTGGTGAACGGCCGCACCATGTATCTGGGCACGCTGGCCGGGCACGACGTCGTGCTCATGCTGAGCGGCTTCAGCATGGTGAACGCCGCCATGACCACGCAGGCGCTGCTCGATCGGTTCACCGTGCGCGGCATTGTCTTCTCGGGGATTGCCGGTGGCGTGAATCCCGGACTCGCCATTGGCGATGTCACCGTTCCGGCGCAGTGGGGCAATTACCAGGAGAACGTGTTTGCGCGCGCCACGGCCACCGGCTTCGAGCCCGCGCGCACGACCACGCCGTTTGCGAACTTCGGCATGATGTACACACAAGGCACTTCGGTGACGGTGCGCGGTGCGGCCCCCGACTCGCTGGACCGGCGTTTCTGGTTTAGCGCCGACTCCACCGCGCTGGCGACCTCGGCGCAAATCGCCGCACGCGTCCACCTCACCCGCTGCCTGCCCACGGGTGAATGTCTCTCACGCGAACCGCGCATTGTCGTGGGCGGCAACGGCGTGAGCGGCCCCACCTTCGTGGACAACGCGGCCTATCGCGAGTGGGCCTGGAACACCTTTCATGCCGACGCGCTCGACATGGAAACCGCTGCCGTGGCGGTGGTGGCCTATGAGAATCGCGTGCCGTTCATCGCGTTCCGGTCGCTGTCCGATTTAGCCGGCGGTGGTCCGGGTGAAAACGAAGCACGCCTGTTCGGTCGGCTGGCCGCCGACAATTCGGCGGCGGTGGTGATGGAGTTTCTCCGCGCGTTGCCGTCAAGCGGCGCGTGGGCGTCGTCCGCGCGCCGGTAGTTATTCCGCGCGTCGCGAGGCGGCGCGCGTGGTGAGGAGGTCCGCCACGAACTCCACGAATGCATCGGCGCGGTGTGCGTGTGCGTGTGGGTGTGCGTGTGAGTGTGGGTACGCATGTGCCGCGGCGATGGACTGCAACGCGCGTAGTTCGTCCGCCCGAAACGCTGCATCGGTCACGGCATCGAACGCCGCAGCGTCATCGCGCACGCGAGCGGCCGCATCGGGGAGGGCGTCGGGTCCGGAGAGACGAAACGACGCCGGGGATTGCGGCCCGTACAACAAGGCGCGCGCCAACGTGGGCCACTGGCGCAGATCCGGCTCAATGCCCGCCTCGCGTGCGAACAGGCGCGCGACGATGTGGCTACGCACCACCAGCGGCCGGCCACGGCGCGCATGCGCCGCCGCCATACCGGCGTCCATGTGGGCACGCGAGGGCATCACGCACACACCGCCCCACGCGTACGCGATCCACCGCGCCTGATTCTCAATCGTGGAGAAGAACGGCCCGCCGTGTTCATACAAGCCGATGGCGGCGAATCCGTCGAGATCGGGGTGGAACGTGTGCTGATGCAAGGCCAGATGCGAGGCATCGGGGGTAAGCGCCGCGCGGAGGCGCGGGCCGAGGAACGGCAGATCGAGCGCATAACCGGTGGCGAAGACCATCGCATCATAGTCTTCGGTGGTGCCATCGGCGAAGTGCACCGTGCGGCCGTCCACATGCGACAGCCACGGACGCGTGGCAATGCGCCCCTCCGCCACCAGCGCCAGATAAAACGGCGAGTGCGTGAAGCCGGCCTCCAGCACATTGTCCGCATGTACCGGCGCGCCAAACTGATGGGGGTGCCCACTGGTGCGGATAATGAGCGCTTTGAGCCACGCCGCTGTGTGCTCGGGCGGGAGGTGCTCCCACGCCATGCCGGCGCCGCGCGTGTACACGACGTGGTCCATGGGGATGCCGCCCGGCATACGCTGCATGACGTAGCGATGCCGTCTGGCCGTCACTGTCACGTGCGAGGCACCGCGCAGCGCGAGATCGCTCGCGATTTCCACCGCGCTGACACTGTGCCCCGCCAGTAGCACCCGCATACTGTTCGAGGTAGGCGCCGATGTCTTCGGCGCGGGGGTACGCCGCCGTCCCGGGGGGATGCGGCAGATCGCTGAACGCTGTCGTGATGCACGTAGTGTTCGTATGCATACCCGGCCACATGCTGCTGTGGGGCGCCCCCAGACGCCATTGCCCGCCCACGCCATCGCTGACGTCGAAGAGCACCGGCGCGAATCCCGCGGCATGCAGATACCGCGCACTGGCGAGACCCGCAGGGCCCGCGCCAATGACCGCAACCGGAGTCCGGGTGTCCGCCATCAGAATGTCTCCGTGCTGGTCAGGAGCAGATCGTGTCCCCGCGCGTTCGTCACGAACCGTCGGCATCGCCTGCGCCGACGACCAACGATCAAGAGAACCATAGCGCCCCGCGTGACGCCCCGCGTGGCCCTCCGCAGATATCTGGACGAGTCGGTGATCGCCGGCGTTATTAGCACAGGCGCCGTCGCACACGCGCCGACGCGCGCGCTGCACCGCCAATGTCCCCCACCTCCTCCCCGTGGGGCTGCTGGTCTCTCTCCTTCGGAAGGCACCCCGCATGTCATCCGTACCAATTGCCCGTACCACCCCGCCCGCCGAGCTCTCCGACCGCCATCGTTTACGCGCGATCCTCGCCGGCTCGGCCGGCAATCTGATCGAATGGTACGACTACTTCGTCTACGCCTTCACCGCGCTCTACTTCTCGGCGTCATTCTTTCCGAAGAGTGATCCGCTGGTGCAGATCATGGCGACCAGCGCCATCTTCGCCGTTGGATTTCTCATCCGACCGATTGGCGGCTGGTACTTCGGATGGTACGCGGATCACCACGGACGACAAGCCGCGATGGTGTCGTCGGTGTTGATGATGGGTGTCGGGTCTCTGCTCATCGCGATCCTCCCCACCTACGCGCAGATCGGCGTCGCGGCCCCCGTGCTGTTGCTGCTGGGCCGGATGATTCAGGGCTTCTCGACCGGCGGGCAGTACGGCACCGCCGCGACCTACCTCAGTGAGATCGCGGGCAAATCGCGGCGCGGATTCTGGTCGTCCTTCCAGTACTTCACGCTCATCGGCGGCCAGCTGCTGGCCACCGCGGTCATCATCGCCCTGCAACGACTGCTCCCCGCCGCCGCCATGAGTGCGTACGGCTGGCGCATCGCGTTTTTCCTGGGCGCGCTGGGCGCGTTCACCATTCTGCTGTTCCGTCATCATATGCACGAGACGGCCGGAACGCGCGCGCCCAACGCGGGCAGCTTGCGCGAACTGCGCAAACATCTGCCGGCGTGCATCAGCGTGATCGGACTGACCGCCGCCGGGTCGCTCTGCTTTTATACGTTCACCACGTACATGCAGAAGTATCTGGTGCTGACCGCGGGCATGTCGAAGGAGTCGGCCACCAGTGTGTTGATGGCCGTGCTGGTGGTGTTCATGCTCGTGCAGCCGTTCGTGGGCGCGCTGTCAGATCGCATCGGACGTCGGAACAGCCTGATCATCTTCGGCGGGCTGGCCACCGTGTGCACCATGCCGCTGCTGAAGGCACTCGCCACGGTGCAGAGCAACACCGAAGCCTTCCTGCTCGTGCTCGCGGGGCTGCTCATCACGAGTTTCTACACGTCGGTGAGCGGGCTCTTTAAGGCGGAGCTGTTCCCCATTCACGTACGTGCACTGGGGGTGGGGCTGGCGTACGGCGTTGGGAACGCCATCTTCGGTGGCACCGCCGAGAGTATCGCGTTGGCGCTCAAGGGCGCCGGTCACGAGAGCTACTTCTACTGGTACGTGACGGGCGTGTGCGCGCTGTCGTTGGTGACGGCGGTGCTGATGCGTGATACGCGCATCGACAATCCACTGGACCACGTCGCGGCGTAGTGCCGCGGATAAACGCCATCACACCCGATCACACGCCATCACACGCCGCCGCCCAGGCGCATCGCCCAAACCGTGGTGCGCCCCTCGGTGCATCGCGGGGTCGTGAGATCACCGCCGTCCACGGTCAGCGTCCATTGCACCGACGCGTCGCGGGTGATGGCGGCAGAGGGGATCCACCCGGCGACGTCGGTGAAGTCGGGCATCGCGACGGTCAGCGGGCCGCCACCGACGTAGGCGCTACTGGCGGAGAGCGTGGTGCTCTGCAGGCCGTCTTGATAGCGGAAGTCGAGCACGCCGTTGTACGTGGATGGCAACGGCGCCATGCTGAGTTGCAGCCGCTTGTACGGTCCGGCCAGCGCGCGGACATCGG
The DNA here is from genome assembly GCA_943330235.2 of Candidatus Kuenenia stuttgartensis. GTDB lineage: Bacteria > Gemmatimonadota > Gemmatimonadetes > Gemmatimonadales > Gemmatimonadaceae > Gemmatimonas > Gemmatimonas stuttgartiensis_A. The sequence goes on along the minus strand of CALQGY020000067.1, from coordinate 7,719 downwards.
GCGTCGGCAACACGGGCGGCAGCGTGAAGATGTTCTCCGTGAGCGCATGCATCACCACCGTGGTGCTGCGAATGGTTTGCGTGTTGGCGCTGCGCACGGTGATCTGATGGAAATCGCGCGGCATCTGAAACAGCTCGGGAATACCGTATGACGTGAACGTGGTCCCCACGGGACCGCGCGTCATCATCATGTTCACGGTACAGGCGGCCGTCGTGAGATAGTCCAGCGAATGTGACAGCTGATCGCCGGACACGAACGTCCCACGGATAGACATGGTGCGCTGCGCCGCAAAGAAGCCGTCGGGGCCCAGTAACGACAAGGAGCCCAGCGAGCCGCCATCGGGCAGATCGATGCCGCGTTGCAGAAGCAATCGATACGTGGTTCCGAACTGCGTCCAAGCCACGAGGTCGTGCACGCCGTCGGGGACGGGGCTGAAATCCAACGTCGGCAGCGCTTGCGTCGTCGTGATGCTGAGACCCGCCAAGACCCACGTCCACAGTTCTCCAATGCCGGTGTGTTGGCTGGTGCCCGTGATGCGCTTCGTACCCGAGGGCGGCGGGCACATGGTGATAACGCCCGCCGAGAGCTCCGCCTGCGAGCGGTAGCGCACGACGATGGTGCGACTGGATTCGAGGTACGCGTAGGCGCCCTTGCCTGACGCGACAGAGAAGCGCACCGCACCGGCCAGCGGCACGAGGCGCTGCCACGGTCCATTGCCGTCCTGCGCGGCAATCCACGTGGGCACGGTGCACCCGCTCCAGTCCAGCAGCACATTCCCCTCCCCACCGGACACCGCCTGCACCGTCACGCTAAGCGTGACACGGTGTTCGGCATCCGCCGTCAGTCCCAGCGGCGTGGCCCGCACGGTGATGTCGTACCGACCCGCCGCCACCGCGCCCGTGGCCGACACGCGAAGGGTCGTACTGTCGCCCGACACCAGCGCCGGTTCGGCGCTGACCGTAAGCCCCACGGGCGTGCCCTCCATCGCCAGTTGCACCGCACCCGCGAACGACGTGCGCACGAGCCGCGCCGCCACTCGCGTGGTCGTGCCCTGAAACATCGTGAGCGTGGCGGGCGCGAGCACGACCGACACGCCCGCGCGCGTCACCACCAGCGACAGCGGCGACACCACATCGGATATTCCGGCCGCCTGCGCGCGGATGCGCAGCGCATAGGTGCCCGGCGCCACATCGGCACGCGCGGCCAGCGACAGCGACACGCTGTTCGTACCCGCGACGGACGGCGTCAGCACGGACGGCGTCAGCACGGCGGGGGTGAACGCGGCGGTCACACCGTTGGGCACACCCTCCATCTGCAGCGTGACGGCGCCTACGCTGGCAAGGCGGTTCACGAGAAGTTCCGTCGTGATACTGCCCGCCTGTGCCAGCGACAGCGGCGAGGGTACGATGACTTGGAGCGGGTCGGCCGTGACGGTGACCAGCAGCGTCGCGGTACGATCCGCCACCCCTGCGGTCGTACCGCGCACCACCATGGGGTAAATACCGGGCGCCACATCCGGTGCCACGACGATGTTCAGCACGCCGACCGATAGGCTATCGGTCGCCGTTGACGGCACCGACGGGACCACGACGGTGCCAGTGATTCCCGTCGCCCCCGACAGCGCCAGTGACACCGGCCCGCTGAAATGTGCGCGGGCCAGCGTGGCGCTGACGCGGGCTACCCCGCCACGGGCCACCGTCACGGCGTCCGACGACAACGTCATCGCGTAGCTCGGCGCCGGTACCACGGTGATGAAGAACGTCACCAGCGCGTCGGGGAGACCGGTCGCCGTCCCGCGCAGCGTCACGGAATACATCCCCGGCGCCGCCGTCGCGCCAATGCGCAACGTGACCGGAACGACCGACTGCGACCCGATCGCTTGCACCGCACCAATCGACGACGTCACGAACACCGGCGGACGATCGACGATGAGCTGTATCGGCCCGGTCGCCGCGCTGGGTGTTCCACTGCGACCCACGGTCGCCAGCAGCGTTCCCGACCCGCCCGCCGGTATCGTCAGGTTGGCCGAATCGACGGCCATCACCAAGCGCTCCGTGGTCGGGGCCTCGCCTTCGAGTATCCGGTCGAAGGCTTTCGTGCAGGAAAGACCGGACAGCAGCAGACACGCCACGGCAAAGACGCCTGAGCGCCGACGCGCGCGCACCAGAGCGCGTCGACTAGGCGCGAGCACGGAGCGAATGCCGAAGTCGATACGCCGCGCGCAGCGGCGCGACCAGCACCGCCAGCGCCGTCCGCCGAGCCAGAATGCGCGCCAGCAGCGCGCGCTCGGACACCAGCTGAGCCGCCTCGCGTCGCGACACCGACAGCGTTACGCGCGTTGACGCCGACCCATCGCGCGCCATCGCCTCGTGTGTCGCATCAGACAGCGCGCTGATCGCCGTCGCCAGCTTCGCGTACGCCAACTGATTGCCGGGGGCCATGCGACGGGTGTCCTCCACCGTCCATGCACCCGGCGCCGGAGGCAGATGTGCGGTCAACGCCTCAACGGCCAGATTGGCGCCGATGGTCGGATTGGTGTTGATCTCCCACAGCTGCGGCGCACCGTGGCGCATGGCGTAGTCAATTCGGCCGTACTGCACGCCGCCCAGGGCGAACATCTGCCGCAGCCATGCCTCATGCGGATTGTCGCGCACATAGGCCGCGTCCGCCTGCGCCGCCGATAGATCGGCCAGCCGTCCGCCGAATTTGGTGATCTGCTCGCGACTACGTGTATGCGACCGCGGCACGATATGCGGACCGACAATCATCGCCGAGTACTTGGTGAACACACCGTCGGCATCAGCGGTGTCGCTGTATTCAACAATGAGCAAGTCGCGCAACCGATAACCGCGTAGCATCGCCGTGAGCAAGGCACGCACCACGGCGCCGGGCGAGTACAGCAACGGCGACAGCGCACCCGTATGCTCGGGCTCCGAACGGATGAACACGGGAAAGCGACGCGTCGGGTCATGCACCGTGGCCCGCGTGGCGCGAAACGAATTCACCCCCGCATCGAAGGCCGCCTGCAGCAGTGCACCGCGCCGCAACCAATGCGTCGGATCATTCAGCAACGACACCGACGGTGAGGCCGCAGCCAATGCCGCACGCGCGCGCACCACGAGTGCCGTCTCTGTGGGCGTGAGATCGTCTAACCCGGTGAAGAGATACGCACCCACTGCAAGCGTGCCCTGTGCCAGCACATCCTCGTACGACAGCACCGTCACCAACGGCGCCACGGACTGGCCATCGGTCTTGAGATAATCACCGACACCGAACGCGCCACGGCGGGAGGCTAGGGCATAAATCACGCGGCCACCGGCTCCAGCCGAATACGGCGCGCGATGATGGCGGTGACGCTCATGTCGCCGGTGACGTTCGCGATGGTCTTGAACAAATCTGGAATCGTGTCTACCACATTCGTCAGCACGATCCCTTCCATCGGAATCCCCAGCGCGAGATACACCGGCGTGGTCGTCCAGATCGCCCCGCTCGGCAAACCGGGCGTGGCGAAACTCTGCAGCGTCAACGCCGCCACGCCCACCGCCAGCGACACCGGATCGGTGTGCACGCCATACAGATGCAGCAACATGAGCATCTGGAAATTTGCCGATATCGCCATGTTGAGCTTGAACGTTGAGACGGCCAAGGGCAACGTGAAACCAAACACCGTCTCCGGCAGCGCCATTCGCGTACGCGCCGCGTCAAGCATGGCCGGCAGACAGGCGACCGACGAGCGCGTGGAAAAGGCCAGCACCTGCACGGGCCAGACACCGGCGGCAAACTGGCCAAGCCGCATGCGTCCGAGCCACGCGGTCACGGGATAGAGCAGCAGCGTGGCGATGGCCAGCAACAGGCTGACGGCCACCACGTAATACACGAGCCCCGACGCCAATCCCGCGCCCGACCGTGCCGTCGACACCAACGTCAGCACACACACGGCATACGGCAGCACGCGAAATAGCACGGCCGTCAGCGCGAAGCACCACTCCGCCACCCCTTCGGCCACATCCAGCAGCAGCCCGCGACGCGACGGCGACACGGTGCGCAGCGCCGCACCGAACAGCAAGGTCGCGACGATGAGCGGCAGCAGATCACCGGCCGCCGCGGACCGCACGAGATTCGTCGGGATCAGATTCACCAACCAATCGCGCAGCGTGGGTGACGACACAGCGACCGTCGCCGCGGGCGTGTGCTGCACCGCGAGCTGAAACGCATGCCGCGTCGCGTCCGCGACGGGAAACCAGGCCAGTAGCAGTTGTCCCGCCAACACGGTGGTGACAGCCGCCACCACCAAAAACCCGACACACCAGAGCAACGTCCATCCCCCCAGACGCGTGGCGCGGTCCACGCCGGCGCGCCCGATGGTGGTGATGAGCATCGAGACCATCAACGGCAGCGTCAGCATTTGCAACGCGGCCAGCCACATCGCCCCCAGCGGCTCAACCGTGTCGATGACCTGCGTCCACGCGGCATGCGGCCAGCGAAACGCGATCACGCCACCAATCATCCCGATACACATCCCGCCGAACACGCGCGCGGCGGACGGGAAGGTGATCGTGGGCGTCGGCGATGTGGTGGGCAACGACGCCATCAATGACACTCGGGGGAAACGAGAAATTCGCCGTGCGAACAGTGGGTGCGGTGTGCACCGTCCGCGACGTCAACGCTGCGGAAAGATATCGCCCGCCCGCCTGTCCGACGCACGCATCGTGAAGGCGACGGGCACGTGACGAGCGTCAGCACTGACCTACGTCCCCGGCAGAACCTTGGCCGACCGGATGTAGTCCAGCGCGGGAAACCACTTCTCGAGATACGCGTTGCCCTGCCCCACCGCCCGTGAGTGATTGGGCTCTTCGCCGTACTCGCTGTTCAGCTTGTCCACCACGTCCATACCGTCCACCACTCGGCCGATGGGCGCGAACACCCGCTGCCGATCGAGCTTGCGCGTATTGTCGCCCGTGCTGACAAACAGCTGCGTCGCACGCGTATTCGGTCCCGACGACGCAAACGCCACCGTGCCGCGCGTGTTGCTGGTGCGCATCGGGTCATCGGGAATCATGGCCACGTTCCAGACCGCGTTCACCGCCGGATCCCCGTGAATGCCAAACTGCGCCACAAACCCCGGCACCATGCGAAAGAACCGCACGTCGGTGAAATACCCGATGGTGACGAGCTCGTAGAACCGGTCGGCCCCGTGCGGTGCCAGCGAGCGCGTAACCGCGACGGTAAACGGGCCGGCCGTGGTCTCGAACTGCACGCGAAACGTGGCGGGGCTGCGCGTGGGGGTGGCCGCCGGTGCAGGGATAGGCGCGGCCGCGGGTGGGGCCGCAGCCTTCGCGGGTGCCACCGCCTCGCGGCCCGCGGGGGCGTCCGATGTCCCCCCACATCCGGTCGCCATGGCCATCAGCGCGACCCCCACACCATACCGGAGCTGCTGCCAAGAATTGATCATGCCGGAAATTATCCGGTTGGACGCCGACGCATCATGCGCTGAGATTGCAGGGACCTGCAGTCTCCCCTCATTCCCGTGGACCGCCCCATGGCTCGCCGCTCCTCCCTGTTCGCCGCGCTCGCGCTGATTGCCAGCTCGGCCCCCTGCCTGACGCCGTCGCTCGCCGCGCAATCGGCCGAGGCCATTCCCGCCAAGTACGCCGCTATCGCTAACCGCATCATCGCCGCGGCCCAGGCCGATTCGGCAGGGGCGTGGAATCGCATTGCCGAACTCACCGATCGATTCGGCCATCGGTTGTCCGGTTCGGCCGCACTCGAACAGGCCATCGACTGGACCGTCGCCACCATGAAGGCGGACGGACTGGAGAACGCGCACAAGGAGCCGGTCATGGTGCCGCACTGGGTACGTGGCGCGGAATCGCTCGAACTCGTGGCGCCGCGCCGGCAGCGGCTCCCCATGCTCGGGCTGGGCGGCAGCATCGGCACGCCGCCGGGCGGCATCACCGCCGAGGTGATGGTCGTGGCCAGCTTTGAAGAGCTGACGCAGCGCGCCGCGGAAGCCAAGGGGAAGATCGTGTTGTACGACGCCGAGTGGCGCGATTACGGCTACAACGGGTCGTTCCGCCGCATCGGGGCCATTGCCGCGGCCAAGGCCGGCGCGGTGGCCTCGCTCGCGCGCAGCGCCGCCTCGTACAGCATGCGCACGCCGCACACCGGCAACATGAGCTACGACTCCACCGCGCCTAAAATTCCGCACGCCAGCGTCACGGCCGAAGACGCGATGATGATGCGTCGCATGATCGCGCGCGGAGAGAAGGTGCGCGTGACGCTCACCATGAGCGCCCAGACGCTTCCCGATGCGCAGAGCCACAACGTCATGGGCGAGCTGCGCGGTCGCGAGAAGCCGGCCGAGATCGTGGTCATGGGCGGCCACATCGACTCGTGGGACGTCGGGCAGGGCGCGATGGACGACGCCGGCGGCATCGTGGTGGCGTGGGAGGCCATCAAGCTGCTGAAGAAGCTCGGGCTCACGCCGCGTCGCACCATTCGCGTGGTGGGGTGGACCAACGAGGAGAACGGCGGGCGCGGCGGCGCGGCGTATCGCGACGCGCACCAGAGCGAAACACACCAGTTGGCGATTGAATCGGACGGCGGCGTCTTCTCACCCACCGGCTTCGGCTTCACCGGCTCGCCGGCCGCGCGCGCCCTCGTGCAGGCCATCGGCGGGCTGCTCGCCCCCATCAACGCCGGCACCATCGGCGCGTCCGGCGGCGGCGCCGACATCGGCCCCATCATGACCACCGGCGTGCCGGGCATGGGCCTCAACGTCGACGACACGCGCTACTTCTGGTTCCACCACACCGACGCCGACACGCCGGACAAGCTCGATCGCGCCGAGGTGCAGCGCTGCGTGGCGGTGATGGCGGTGATGGCCTACATCGCCGCGGACCTCGAACAGACGATGCCGCGGTAAGGCACCGAACGGGCTACAGGGGTCCGGGCGCGCGGAACGCCCGGACCTCGTCGGGCGTCAGATGCCGCCAGGCCCCCTTGGCCAGCGGGCCAAGCGCCAAGGGGCCGATGGACACGCGCATGAGGCGCAGCACCTCGATGTCCAGCGCCTCAAGGAGTCGGCGGATGTGGCGATTGCGCCCTTCATCGAGCACCACCTCCAGCCACGCACTGCTGCGCGATCCGACGCGCAGCAGCGAGACACGCTTGACGTCGAGTCGTTCGCCGGAGCCCGCTTCCACCACGCCAGCGGCCACGCGCTCCACGGCCGCTGCATCCAGCTGACCCCGCACCTGCACGTGGTAGACCTTGTCGACATGCGACGACGGGTCGAGGACGTGCGCCGACCAGCGGGTGTCGTTGGTGAGTAGCAGCAGCCCTTCGCTGGCCTTATCGAGCCGCCCCACAGGACCCAGAAATGGCAGCGACGGGTCGGTGAGGCAGTCGTAGATGGTTGCCCGACCCTGCGGATCGTCGCGCGTCGTCACCAGTCCGCGCGGCTTGTTGAGCGCGAGGTAGACGCGCTCCACCGCCCCCACGCGCACCGCGTCGATCTCGATGGTCGCCGTCTCCGGGCGCAGGCGAAACGCCAGATTCCGCACCACGCGGCCATCCACCGACACCCGCCCCGCCTCCACCAGCCGCTCGCCTTCGCTGCGCGAGCAGATGCCCAGCTTGGACAGGCCGCGCGCGATGCTGACCGTGCCGACGTCGACGGGCTTGGCGTTGACGGGCTTGGCGTTGACGGGCTTGGCG
>CALQGY020000066.1 GCA_943330235.2 Candidatus Kuenenia stuttgartensis | reverse complement strand
CGGCGGCCGACTCACTACGCAGGTCGATTTCCATCACGCCCTTGTCGGGGATGGAGTTGACCGAGGTTCCGCCGGAGACCATCCCGACGTTGAACGTCACCTTGGGATCGGTGGTCGCCTGCAGATCGGCGATCTTGGCGATGGCGCGCCCCATGGCGTGAATGGGATTCGGCATGCCGAACGCGCCATACGAATGTCCACCGGGACCGACGTAGCTGACGCGGTAGCGATTGCTGCCCACGCCGCCGTTGGTGATGCCGAAGCCCGTGCCGTCGACCGAGAGGAAGACGTTGATGGAGTCCTTGAGCGGGCTCTTGAAGATCGCGCGCACGCCGCGGAGGTTACCCGGGCCCTCCTCACCCACCGTTGCCACCACGAGCAGGCGCCCCGCGAACGGGATCTTCGCGGTGACGATCTGACGAACGGCCGCCAGCGTCACGGCAAGACCGCGGCAGTCGTCGCCGATGCCTGGGGCGATGAGCTTGGTGCCCTCGCGCTTCACCTTCACGTTCGTCCCCTCGGGGAAGACCGTGTCGAGGTGACCGCTGAGGAGCACCGTGGGACCAGGGCGCGCACCGCGCAGTTCGCCGATCACGTTGCCTTCGGCGTCGATGTGCACGTTCTGCACCCCCAGTGCAATGAGCCGATCGCGGAAGGCGAGTCCGCGCGCGGTTTCTTTGAACGGCGGCGCCGGTATCTCGCAGAGCGCGACCTGCTGATCGAGCGTCCAGGCATTCTCCCGCTCGATGGCGGCGAAGGCTTGCTGGACGGTGGCGTGCTTGGCGACGCGCTCCATGTCGGCGGAGAGCGCGGTCGGCGGCTGAACCGGCTTCGACTGCGCGCTGGAGGATGCGGCGGCAGCCAGCGTCAGGCCGAGGCCGGCGACGCGCGCGAGGACGGGCGCCGTGCGGCGCGGTGCGAACGATCGAAAGCGCATGGTGTGGGGCGGGCGGAGGGCAAACGACAACGCGTCGTCGGCCAACCGGCCAACGACGCGTGGAAAATTACTGACCTCGGCGGCGTCGCGTCATGGCGCGACGGTCAGGACGTGATGGTGATCGTCCCGGCGCCGCTGTTACTGGCCACTTTGAACTCGTAGAGGCCTGAGGTGCGCAACCCGCCCGTGGAGGCGCCTGTCGAGGAGAAGGTCGCGCCGTGCTGTGGACAGCGGAAACTCGACCCGGAGACGCCGACGGTTGCGCCCGCATGGGGGCAGATGAGGGAGAAGGCGCGATATGTCGCCGCTCCGGTGGTCACGACGGCAATGGGCGTATCGGTGCCGCTTAACCGGACGACAGCACCGACGGTGGCCAGTCCGGCGTAGTCGGAGAGCTTCACCGTCACGTTGACGGAGCTGGGGCCGGTGGGTGCACCGAACCCGCTTCCACACGCCGAAGCGAGCATGGTGCCCAGTGCGGCCAGCGCGCTGCCGGTCAAGAAGGCCCGCCGATCAAGGCATGGCATGGACAGCGGGTCCCCCGACACATCGGCGGATGCGTCGAGGGGGAGCTGCGGTAGTTCAGTCACAAAGGCTCCGAGGATGGGACGACGGTACACGCACCGTCCCTATTACACCTTGACCAGCGCCGCACCCCACTTGGCGGGCTCGGTATCGCTCTCGTAGGCAATGTTCGGATCGACGATGAGATCATTGCCTTCGCGCGTGATGTGCAGGCGATCCATGTTGCGGGTGGCTTTGCCGTCGATGAACGTGCCGTCGGGCTTGTACTTGGACTTATGACGCGGGCACTGGAAGCCCTTCGTGCCCGGCAGCGCGCGGATGGCCGTGTTCTGGTGCGGGCAGGAGAGCGCGAAGGCGAAGATTTCGCCACCGAATCGGCACAGAATGACTTCGTTGCTGCTGTCGATGGAGACGCTGTCGGTGGCCGGGATCGGATACTTGACGGTGCCGGTGGGACGGACTTCGAGCGCGGCCAACTTGGACAACGGCGCGAGGGTGGCCAGCCCCGCCAGCACGACGGCGGCGTTGATCGCATCGCGGAGGAAGCCGCGGCGCCCCGTGTCGCAATCGCCGCCGCAGTGGGAAGTCTTCGTGGGTTCGGACATGGTCAGAAGGGCGAAGGTGGATGGTCGGGGACGGCCATCAGGCGTCCCCGCTGAACCGCTCACGCGTTGGTGAGGATCACACTGAGAAGGACGATCGTCATCCACAAAAAGAGACTGATTGCAGCGGAGCGCCGTACCGCCGCCCATTCACGTTGCGGGAACGCGGTGGGCATTTCTGCGGTGTGCAGCGGCATGTTCTTGAGCGGACGCAAGACGGCATCCTCGCCACGTCGCATGAGCAGGCCGTTGATGAGCAGCGCGGCGACCGTACCCATTTTCGTCCAATACACCACGGACACGGAAAAGGTGGGGACGTCGGCGAGAAAGAGCGCAGCTCCGCTCAGCATGGTGATGACGAGCGCGCTGATCACGATGGTGTGCATGGTCGCCAGATCCGCGACGACGGCGCGAGCCGCGTCGGCGGTACCGGGAACGGCGCGGATGATCCCGCGATCGGCGCCGATGGCCATTCCGCCACCCAAAAACATCGCCAGGATGTGGACGGAGAGCACCGCCGTGGCTACCGCCGAGTGGTCGGAATAGAAGTCCGCCCAGGGCTGAACGAGCGTTGCGAGGGTCTCGAACATGCGTGTGGGGATGTAGGTCAGTTGCCGATGAGCATGATCAGCCAGCTGAACGTCGAAACGCCCATGGAGGCGATGGCGATATTGCGGTGCTTGATGCGTAGGTCCTGCGACTGTTCCGCGTCGTTGGCGAGCTTCGTGCCGGCGTAGACGAACCCGCCGCTGGCCGCCATGAATAACACGCTGTGGAGCACGCGACGGACCCGCCCGTTCGGATCGCCCTTTCCTTCCCACAGGTTGACGGAGCCGGTCAACGCATTCGCGCCAAAGAGAATGGCGCTCCCGGTGGCGGCCGGCCCGTGCACGTTGCGCGCCCACGACGCCGAGGGCCGCCCCTCGCCCGCCGCCTTGAGCAGTTCATTGCCGGAGAAATACGACGCGGCAAAGAGCGGGAGCATCGTCCACGCCAGTCGCCGGTGCAGGGTCACGCGGGTGGTGTACGCGTCGGAGTACACGAACGCCTTCTTGCGTGGCTTGCGCACGGTATCCGCCGGCGACGCGTCCAGGAGCCCCAGCCCGGTAGGCTGGGCGGCCGGCCCGGTCAGCGTGGCCATCGTGATACGCGGTTCCACGGCGATGGTATCCCGTGGGAGCGCCGTCGCGCCAACCGCGGCATTCCACGAGAGCATCACCGCGCACGCAACATCGGCCATCGGGATCATGCAGCTGCCTCCAGCAGGACTTGGTGAAGAAACACGAATTGAGGATCTGTCGATTTGCTGATTGGGCGCTGAGGGGGAGTTTAACGTCCCCACCTCAACCGACGATGAATGGATCGGCCCGTTTCGTCACGCTGTGACGCAGGATACAGAGGACGAATACGCATGACCGCATGGGCAACACTTCGGTCTGCCAACGCCCTACGCAATGTCCTGTCATCGTGCTTGGGTTCCTGAAACGTAGCAAAACCTGAGGGCGCGCGCGCGTCGGTCCCCCGCGGATTGGCGGTGGGGGCGCGGTTAGGTGAGATTGCGACTTCGATGATACGATGTGCTCCTCTTCGCAATCTCATGCGCACGTCCACTAGGGGGCGTACCCGCGCACTGTCGCTCCTGCTGCTCGCGGGGACGGCCGTGTCGGTCGCGGCTCGCGTGGCCGACGCCCAGCCGGCCGAGCGGTGTGACGAGAGCGCACGGGTACGCACGGTGCGGTTCGCGGGGAGTCCGCTCTATAGCGCAGCGGTACTCTCCGCCAGCATTTCGACGCGTGCGCCCAGCAGTGGCGCTCGCGCGTTGCGGATGCTGCGCATCGGCGCGCTGCCGTGCGGTGATTCGCTCGACCTGCAGCTGGATGCGCTGCGCTTGGCCGTGCTGCATCGACAGGCGGGGTGGCTGCAGGCCGCGGTGGTGGTACGGTCGACGGTGACGGCGAGTGGTTCACATATTCTGTTCGACATCGCCGCGGGGACGCCGGTGCTGCTGGATAGCCTGCGTGTGGACGGGTTGCCGGCGGAGCCGACGGGGCCGCTGTCGTATGGCGCCGCGCTCCGGGCCTTGCAGGGCGAGCGATTCGATCGCATCCGTCTGGATACGACGATCGCGGCGATCGTCGCGCGCCTGCGCGATGCCGGCTATGCGCGTGCGGTCCGGCCGACGCTGACGGTGCGGATTGACAGTGCGGCGTCGCGCGCGCGCGTGGCCGTGCTGTTCGCGCCCGGCCGCGTGACGACGATTGGCGCGGTGACCGCGACGGTGCAGGGGGTGGGAACGTCCCCCGCCGGCATTGACAGCGCGGACGTGCGGCGTCTGACGAGCCTGCGCGTCGGCGCGCGCTTTCGCGCGTCGGACATCCTCGCGGCCCAGCGCGACTTGTATCGGGCCGACGCGTTCCGTCTGGTGCTGATCGACACGTTTCCCGCGAGGGGAGCGGCGAGCGGCCCCCCGAGTGATTCGACGATCGACCTGCGCATCGCCGTGGCGGAGTCGCGCGCCCGGAACGCTCGCGTGGGGGCGGGGTGGGCGACGCTGGAGTGCATGCGGGCGCAGGGGCGCCTGGTGAACCGGCGTTTCCTCGGGGTCGGGCGCCGTCTGGAGCTGTCCGCGCGCGCCTCGCGGATCGGGGTGGGGGCTCCGGCGGATTTCGCGCCGTCGTTGTGCTCGCGGACGTTGCGCCGCGACACGTTGTTCACGGTGCTGAACCACTACATCGGCGCGACGGTCTCGGGGACACGCCTGTTCGGCGCGCCGCTGTCGCCGTTGATGTCGGTGTACACTGAGCGGCGGAGCGAGCCCTATGCGTACGTCCGCGAGATCGGCATCGGGACGTTGGGTGAGCTGTCGCGCCAGATCTCCCCGCGCACGGCGGCGACGTATGGCCTCCAGTACGAGAATGGCCGGACGACGATCGACCCGGCGGAATCGTGTTCACGATTCGGGTTGTGCCGCAAAGAAGAGTATGACCAGTCGCTCTTCGGGCGCGGCGTGGGGATCGCCAGTTCGACGCTGACCCACGAGCGGACGAACAATGCGGCCGACCCGTCGCAGGGATTTCGTCTGCGCGGGGAAGTGCGCGCCGGACAGACCTTCTCACGACTCAATGCCTCGGTGCGGTTCTATCGCGCATCGGGTGAGGGGTCGATGTATCGCCGCGCGCTGGGCGGCGTGGTCGCGGGGCGCCTGCAGTGGGCGCGTGCGTTTGCGCCACGCGCGGCGATCGTGGATGGCTCACCGCTGATTCCGCAGCAGGAACGCCTGTTCGCCGGCGGGCAGAACACGGTGCGCGGGTTTCAGCAGAATTTGCTCGGACCGCTGGTGTACGTGATTTCGCAGATTGATAGTGTCGTCAACGACGGCGTTCCGGTGGTGCAGGCCCGACGGAATGCCGCGTACGACCGTGCGGTGCCGCGCGGGGGGACGGCGGTGCTGGTGGCCAATCTCGAGTACCGCCGCGGCTTTCAGTGGCTTGCGGAGCAGCTGCAGTTCGCGGCATTCGTCGACGTCGGGAACGTGTGGGAGGGCGGCGCCTCGCCGCTCAAGTTCGGCGATTTGCGCGCGACCCCGGGGCTGGGGCTGCGCGTGATCACGGCGCTTGGACCGTTTCGGGTGGACGTCGGCTATCAGCCGTACGAGCCGCGCGCCGGACGGGCGCTGTATCTCTCGAAGGGGGTGCAGGGCACCGGAGGCACCATCCAGTGCGCGAGCCCCGGCAATACCGTGTCCGTCGACCCGAGCCATCCGGGCAGCATCTTCGACTGTCCCGAGACGTTCCGGCCCGTACGGGGCACCGGCGTCCTCTCGCGTCTGGTGTTCCATTTTGGCCTCGGGCAGGCGTTCTGATGAGCGCCCGTCAGCGACGGTTTGGGTGGGCGGTGGCCGTGCTGGCCGCGCTCGTGACCAGCGTCGCCGTCGCGTATTTCTGCGTGATCGACACGGCCACGGGGCGACGGTGGTTACTCGCGCGCATTGTGCCGGTTTTGAACGGCGGCTTCCATGATCGCGGCCACCTGCGCGTGGGGACGCTGCAGGAAATCGGCTGGGGACGGGTGCGCCTGGACAGCGTGTCGCTCGTGGACTCGGCGGGCGTCACGGTGCTGCACGTGGCGCACGCGAGTGGTCGGCTGGATTTCCGCGCCTTGCTCGACCGGCGGGTGCATGTCGTCGCACTCGACGTGGAGGGGGTTCAGCTCGATCTGCGCAAGGACAATACGGGACCGTGGAACCTGTCGTACATCATCTCGGGCGATACCGTCACGACGGTGCATGGACCGCCGGGGTTTGGCGACGACATTCGCATTGATACGCTGCGACTGACGTCCGGCACGATCACGACCATCGCCCCGTGGGCGCCCCACCCGATCTTCACGGGGACGGCGCGCGACAGTGTGATCGCGGTCCGCGACAGCTTGCACGATCTGGCGCATACGCCGCAGGGGTTGTTTGAGCGGCGTCGCGTGACGCTCGATCGCGTCGTGGCGCATCGCGGTATCATCACCCGCCCCGATCGCGCCCCGTCCAGCATGACGCTGGACAGCGTACGCGGCACGGTCTCGGATCCACCGGTGCGCGTGCTGGCGGCGGCCGGGCAGGTACGCTGGACGTCGGATTCGCTGCAGCTGGACGTGCCCACGGTGGTGTTGCCGGCGTCACGGGGCGCGGTCGCGGGGCGCGTGTGGTGGAATCAGCCCGGTGCCGTGCGCTTTGATGTCGGCATGACCACGCAGGCTGGGTTGTCGGACCTGACGTGGATCTGGGACGTGCTCCCGACTACTGGCCGCGGGACGGCCACCGTCCGCATGCGCACGTTGGAGAGCGCGGACGATGCCGAGTACACGTTGTCGCCTCTCGATGTGTCGTCGGCGGGTTCACGGATCACGGGGCGGATCAACGTCGTGGTCCATCCGGCGGATATCGTGCTCAATCACGTGGACCTGACGTTCACTCCGCTGCGCGCCGAGTTACTGCGCCGGTTGAGTTATGAGGCCGTCCCGGCCTTCGTGCGCGGGACGCTGCAGGGGCGCTTGATCGCCGAGACCGGCGGTCCGTTATCGCGATTTGTGGTTGACCGGTTGGATGCGCGTTTCGATGACGCGGTGGTGCCGGGCGCGGTGTCCTCGCTGCGCTTGCATGGTGCGGTGACGATGGGGGTCGCGCCGGCCGCGCGGACTCTCGAGCTGTCATCGTTTGACCTCGACCTGCGGAGCGTTAACGCGATGATGGCGGCGCTCGCGCGTTCGACGTCGGGTTCGACATCGGGTTCGAAATCGGGTGGGGCGAGTGCCTCGACGGCGGTGCCGCCGGACGGACGCTTGTCGGGGCGCGCGCGCCTGGTCGCGGCCGATCTAAACGCGGTGGATGCGCGCGACGTGGCGCTGGTGTGGACCGATGCGGCCGGCAACGTATCGCGGCTGGCCGGCGAAGCGCGTGTGGGCTTTGGACTCCGAGTGCCGACGGTGCACGCGGCGTTGGCGTTTGATCCGTTGTCGATGCGGGCGCTTGCGCGCATCGACACCACGCTGCCCATGAGCAGCGCGCTGGTGGGACAGGTGCGCCTTGACGGCACGCTGGATTCGTTGGCGTGGCAGACGTCCCTCGCCACCGACGCGGTGGGCATGCTGCGCCTGGAGGGTACGGCCGCGCTCGAGACGGCGGTCGGTCGAGGAGAGCCTCGCCCATGGCGCGTGTCGGCCGCGGGCACCATCGACGGCATCGACCTGCGTGCGTGGACGGCGCGCACGGATGTTCCCGGCACGGCGCTCAGCGGGCAACTGGCGGCGGCGTTGACGGGCACGCGCGACGCGGCGGGCGGCCTGTCGTTGGATGCCGCGCGCGGGACGTTGGCGCTGCGACAGGCCGAGGCGGCGGACCGACCGGCGTTCGATGCGACGGTCAGTGCCGCGCTGAACGATCGTCGCCTGCAGGTGGACTCCGCGACGATACACGTGGGCGGCATCACGCTGGATGCGCACGGCGCGCTCGCCCGCCGAGTAGCCGGTGCCCTGGTGCCGCGTGACTCGTCCGGTGTGGGCGACGCCCGAACGGGCGAGGCCCCAATGGGCGAGGCCCCAATGGGCGTCGATACGCTGGAGGTCTCGGCGCGTGCGGATACGTTGGAGACGGTGCGTCGGCAGTTGGAGCGCGTGGCGGCCACGCTTGCGCCGCTGGATAGCGCGGCGGCGGCCTCGCTCCGCGCGTTCGCGGCGGACACGTTGCGCGGCGACGCGTCGGTGTCGGGCTATCTGATTGGTGCGCTGCAGGACTTTGATGCCACGCTCGCGCTTGGCGCACGCGACGTGCAAGTGGGCGCCATTCGATTAGGTCGCGTGTTCGGGTCGCTGCGCGCCCGCGACGTGCTTACGCGGCCGACGTTCGAAGCGGTCGCCACGGTGGACGCGATCGACGGCATCGGCGCCGTGCGTATTGCGTCGACCGAGTTCCGGGTGCAACGGGCCAATCCTGACAGCGGACAGCTCGTGCTCGACGCCAGTTCCGCCAATGAGGCGCACTTCATCGTGCGCGGCGGCTATCGGCGGCGTGACGGATCCACGACGGTGACTGCCGACTCGCTGCGCTTTCAGTACGACAGCGTGACGTGGCGCAGCAGCGCGCCCATTCGCGTGCTCAGTGATGCCGACGGACTGCACATTGATTCGCTGGAGATCCGATCGTCTGCACGCGGGCGCGTCGCGGCGTATGGGGCGATTCCGCGGCGCGGCGCGGTGCAGGGCTCGGTGCAATTGGAGCGTTTCCCCGTGGGCGAAGCGCTGGCGTTCGGGCTCGGCACGCGCCGCCTCAGCGGATTGCTCACGGGCGATGTCGCGCTGGCGGGGACGCGGGCGCTGCCGGTCATCGATTGGCGAATGCTGGGGGACTCGCTCGGCGTGGACGGGAACTACCTGCCGCCGGTGGCGAGCGACGGGCACTATGCCGACCGCCGCGTGGTGGCGCATGCGTCCATCACCGATAGCCTGGGCGGCGCGCTTCGCGGCGAAGTGCGCATCCCGCTGGACCTCGCGATTGGCCCGGTGGCGCAACGACTGCTGAGCGATGCGGTTGACGCGGACGTCACGGCGGACTCCCTGCAACTGGGCGCGTTAGGCGTGACCGTGGCGGGAGTCGATCGTGTGCGCGGGGCCGTCGCGGGACGCGTCCGGGTCACGGGGACCGTCGACCGTCCGGTGGCCACCGGGCAGATGGCGTTGTCCGATTTCTCCGTGCTGTCACGTGCGCTGGGGATCGAGCCGTACGAAGGACGGGGCATCATCCGCGCGGCGCAGGATTCGTTGATCCTCGAGTCGTTCCGCATCCGGAGCGGCGGCGTCGGCGATACGATCGGTATTCGCGGTGCGCTCCACTTCGAACGCGACCAGCCCATCATGATGGCCGTGGCGCTGTCGGCGAAGAACGCCATCCTGGCCCGCCAGCGTGACGGGACCGATCTCGTCGTCAGCAGCGCCCTCGATGTGCGCGGGCCGCTGCTCAAGCCGGCCGTGAGTGGCGTGATCACCGTGCCGCGCGCGACGCTGATCATCGACCCGCTCGGCGCGAGCACGGCGCTCGATCTGTCGACCGATCTCGCGCGGGGCTACTTGTCCGCGAGTGAGTTGCCCACGCTCGCTGGGAACGGCCGCACCATGGCGCGTCTTGGCCAATTCGCGACCGTCGCGAATCTGCGGGTCGAGCTTGGCGACGCGGTGTGGGTGCGCACGCCGGAGGCCAATGTGAAGCTGAGCGGCCAGGTGGCGCTGGCGACGCAGGGGGACGCGATCGTCCCCGAGGGGGAGATCAGTGCCAACCGCGGGCAGTACCGGCTTGATCTTGGCGTCGTGCAGCGCGGGTTCAGCATCGACTCGGGACGCGTGCGCTTCTTTGGGGATCCCGCGCTGGCGCCGTCGCTGGATATCACGGCCACCAATGTCGTTCGACTCGCCACCGGTGATGACATTCCGGTGGGCGTGCACATCGGTGGTACGATCGAGCGCCCGCAGGTGACGTTGTCGAGCACCGATCCGCTGTACTCGAGCGCGCCGGAGTCCGAAATCATTTCGCTACTGATTTTCGGCGCGCCGACGTTCGCGCTGGACGGACAGAGTCAGAGCACCGTGCGCGCGGTGACCGGCGTGCTGTTGCCGTCTGTGGGCGGCAAGGTGGAGGGGGCGCTGCAAAAGCTGTTGCCGGTCTTCAACACGGTGCAGGTCAGCACAGCGGGTGGTCAGACGGGCGAGGATCGCCAGACGGTGTCGACCCTGCTCGACAACCTCAGCCTCAGCATCTCGGCCGGCAAGCAGTTGGGTTCTCGGACGTTTTTGCGGTTGAATACGGGCGTGTGTCGCGGCACGGGGCAGTCGGCCGCGCGGGGCGCCTCACTGTGGTACGGTGTGGCCGTCGAATACCGTCTCACGCATGGCTTTTCGGGGCAGATCGGCGTGGACCCGGGGTCCGCGCCGTGCTCGCGGCTCGGTGTCGAGTGGCTGCCCCGCATGCAATTCGGCTTCGATTTCTTCCGGGATTGGGTGTTCTAGCCGCGCGGAGTGACGGTGGCATCGGGCGCCGGCTGTGGGCGCCGGCTGCGGGCGTGGGGGCGGGCGTGGGGGCGGTGTTGCGTGGGACGCGTTCAGTCGTCTGGCGGGGAGGCTGCGGTCTGGCCTCGGCTCGCTCAAGTACGCGGTCTGCGTCGCGCGCACACTGCTCACGCCAACCCCATTGCTCATGCGCGGATTCGCTCCGTTTCTCCTTGCTGCCTCGCTGGCGCTGCCCCTGACGGCGCACTCGCAAATCGCGCCCAATCTTGGCACCGTCAAGTTCCTCGGGGACTCGGCCAGCAACGGCGCCATCAGCGGGGCGGCCGTCGGTCCCTACAAGGGCACCGTGGCGAATTTCGGCGACAATCCGCTGCTGCTGACCGATGACGCGGTGGGCACCTTCTCCAATATCTGGTGCGTGGACTGGAATCATTACGCGCCGTCCACCGGCGTGGCCGACAGCTATTGGGGGACAGCGCTGACGAGCAACAGCGCGGGACACCGCGGCAACGGCGATTTCAGCAAGACGCGCGCATTGGCACAGACCAAGTACCAGCAGGCGGCGTGGTTGATTGAAGGGTACTACGACCAGTTCAATGCGAACTTCACGGCGAAGAATGTGCAGGGCACGATTTGGTACCTGTTTCAGCCCGCGACGGCGCCCGCGTCGAGCGCGGGCTACACCAATCTGATTGGCTACGTCCCGAACACCGTCTCGCTCACGCGTGACTGGTACGTCTTGTCCGATGATGAATCGAACAACAGTTGCACACGGTTTTCGGGATCCTGCAACAGCAATCAGGAATTCATGACGTGGCGGAGCCAAGTCTCGATCGTTCCCGAACCGACCACGCTGGCCTTGATGGGATCAGGGTTGCTCACGCTGGGCTGGGTGGCGCGCCGACGGCATCGCGCCCGCCGGGACCGCTAGCGCTGACGACCGGCCACGTCGGTCACCGACCAATCGGCCGGTGGCTCGGCCGATGTAACGGTCGGCATGTCGTTCGCTGCGCCACGCCACCGCGTCCACTGGTCTTTCACGACGCCCGCCCACTGTGCGGGCGTCGTTCCGATTAGCGCCATGGCGCCCCCCACGGCACCACCCGCCAGCGCGCCCAACGTCGCGGCCCAGCGCACGATCGGGTCGTGCATGGCCTCCCCGTCGCCGACCAGCGCGGCCAGCAGTTCTCGGCGCAGCTTCATCACGACCGGTGAGGCCACCCGAATACTGTTGAAGCTCGCGTCGTAGCGTGAACCGACGCCTTCGATGAGTGCGGCGGTCCGTGCGAAGTAGACCAGTTCCCCGGGGAGCACCACCGGCCACGAGAAGAGCTCGCGCAGCACGCGTTCGGCGATCATGCGGGTGCGCTCGACCATCGCCGTTTCCGCGTAGGCGATGTCCAGCAGTACGGCCACGAGGTCGCGCATCGTTTCGCGCGAGGTGCCCGGCGCCACCATGCCGAGCGCGTAGAAACCGTCGGCGGTCGCTTCGGGGTTGCGGCGGATAGCGGCGATGATGGTGTCGAAGAGCGCTTTTCGCGTCTTCACGTCGACGTCGATGACCATGCCGAAGTCCAGCAGGATAATGCGTCCGACGTCGTCGACCAGCAGGTTGCCCGGATGCGGGTCAGCGTGGAAGACGCCGTCGCGGAGCATCATGCGGGCGTACACCTCGATGAGTGTTTCCACGAGGACGCGCGGGTTCACGGATCCCTCGACGATGCGGCGGTCGAGCGCGTCGATGCGTGTGCCCGGCATATACTCGAGCACGAGGACTTCGCGGCGGGTCAGCGACTCGATGACTTCGGGAATTCGGAGGCGTGGTTCATCGCGGAATCGGGCCCGCATGCGGGTGCACTGCGCTCCCTCGCGCACGAAATCCATCTCTTCGCGCACGTGTACCGCGAACTCGTCCAGCACCACGCGGAACCCCAGCACGTGGTGGTGCGGGAATCGCGCGTAGACCCAGTCGACGATACGACGCGCCACCCGGACGTCCCGCGCGACGACGTCCTCGACCCCGGGCCGGAGAATCTTGACGACCACGTCGCGGCCGCGGTGCCGCGCCCGATGCACCTGCCCGAGCGAGCCCGCCGCTAGGGGCTCGGGATTGAGCCCCTCGACGATGGTGTCTGGATCGGCCCCCCACGCGTTGCGCAATACCTCGCGCAGCGGTGCCCACGGCACGGCGGGCACGCGGTCGGTGAGGGTGCCCAGTGCGCCGAGATAGGGCTCGGGCACGAGGTCGGCCCGCGTGGAGAAGATCTGCGCCAGCTTGACGAACGTCGGCCCGAGGGTCGCGAGCGCGTGGACGATTCGCGTGGCGCGGCGCTCGTGAAACGCTGCGCTGCGCGCGACCGGCTGGCCCCAGCGCAGCCAGCGGCGATGGTCGCGGCGTAATGAGACCGCGAGCGGCCCGAGATGCCACAGGATGGTTGAGAGGCGAAGACCGTCACGTACCCGTGCACGCATGGCGAGGCTAGCTGCGGCGTGGCAGATCAAGGCCCAACATCGCCGCGCTCTGCGCCCACAGCGATTCGGCGAGCCGCGCATCCTGACCGGCGCGCGACGGCGCGACGCGCGCCCGTTTGACCCAGTACTCGCCGGTGGTGGCGAGGGCCTCCGACGCCCGCGACAGCCACACGATGGTGTCGGCGCCCGCGTCGGGCGTAATGGACACGAGATCCATGATGCGACGCATGAGCCGCCCGCGACGGCCGTTGTTCACGGCGAAGCGGGTGGACACAACCCCTGGGTGGAGCGCGTGCACCACCACCTGCGTGGGGTCGAGGCGCGCGGCCAGCGCCCGCGTGAAGAGGATATTGGCGAGCTTGGAGTTGGCGTACGCCCGCCACCCGCCGTATCGGCGCGCCATCTGCAGGTCGTCGAGGTCCAGCTTGGCCTCCCGATGTGCGCGGCTGGACACACACAGCACGCGTGCGGTCGGCTCGTTGCCGTTGGGGCGAGCCTGCAGGCGGTCGAGCAGCAGTATGGTCAACGCCATGTACGCCAGATGATTCAAGGCGAGGGTGCGTTCGATACCGTCGATGGTGGTCTCGCGATCGAGAAACACCGCACCGGCGTTGTTGACGAGGACATCGATGCGGGCACACCGCGTCCGCAGACGCTCGGCCAGGTCGCGCAGGTCATCCTGCCGAGAGAGGTCCGCGATCTCCCAGGTAATGCGTCGGCTGTTGGTCTCGCCCATGATGGCGCGGGCAGCGGCGCTGGTCTTGGCCTCGTTGCGCCCGACCATGATGACGTGCGCCCCGGCGGCGGCATAGGCGCGCACCGCCGCGCGACCAATGCCATCGCTGGCACCGGTGATGACAATCGTACGATCCTGGAGCGATGCGTCAGCCACGTCGGGGAGGGCAGGAAAGCGATGAAACGACAAACGGCGCGATCGGTGACGATCACGCCGTGCGAATCATACCCGCCGCGCCAAATCCGTTCGCGCCGCGGCGGCGCTGTGGGCTAGTTGCCGACCGCGGAGAGCGCGATCGGGCCGAGGGAGCCCGCGCTGACGGTCGCCTGTTGCGGGCCGACCGTGGGGCCGAGCGTCCAGCGGACCGTGACTTCGCCGAGCGCGTTGGTGACGGCCGACTGCGGCGAGATGCTACCGCCGCCGGAGGTTACCGAGAGGGCGACCGTCTGGTTGGGGATGGGCACATTGGAGCCGCCCGTCACGCGCACCACGATGGACACAGGGAGCGCGGTGCTGGCCTTCGCCGTCTGGTTGTTTCCCTGGGCGATGATGAGGTCGCCGGGGAGTACGCCGAACGCCTGCAGCGTCACCGCATCAACGCCCGGGGCGGTGCCAGTGACCGACTGCGTCTGCGAGGAGGGGCCGAGGGTCCACTTGACCTTCACTTCGCCGTTCGCGTCGCTGACGATCGTGGCCGGGTCTACCACGCCGCCACCCTGGACCACGTTAAAGCTGACGGGTATCCCGGCCATCGGGGTGCCGGTGGTGGTGTAGACGCGGAGCACGACGGGGGTCGGCAGGAGCGTGCCGGCAGCCGCTTGCTGGAGGTTCCCCTGGACGATGGACAGACGCGACGCGGCTGGGGCCTCAACGGTCTTCGTGCACCCTGGGAACGCCAGCAGGATCGGCACCGCCGTGAGGAGGACCGCCAGCAGGTACGAGGATTGGGTCGAGCGAGTCGGCGTGCGCATAGGGGGCGTGGTTCGGGGTCTCATTACCGATAGAGAGTCTCGGTCGCTGTGCCGCAAGAGTTGAGCCGCGGGGGCGTTGCCTGTATTCCGGGGAGGCGCGTGGGCGACCGGTGGCCTAGATTGCCCCTGCTATGTCTGACACTCGCCCCCTCGCGGACCAGCCCGCCGCCACGCAGCCGGAACGGATTGAGCCCCCCCGGTCATCCGTCTCCGACGGTACCGCCGCGCCGGATGCCACCGACACGGACGCGCCCCGCTCCTCGGCGTCGCCTTCGGCATCGCCTTCGGCGATCGTTCACGTGGATGCGCCGCCGGTGCGCAATCTTGGCACCCCGCTGGATCTGGCGCTGGTCCGCGCGACGCGCGTGAACCGGAGTGCCGTCGAGCGTCGCATCGCCTCGCTGGCTGGGCGACGCACGGTGAAGAAGGACTGGCAGGCGGCGTGGTTGCTCCGCGTGATCAGTTGCATGGACCTCACCACGCTGTCGGGCGATGACACGGTCGGGAATGTGCGCCGGTTGTGCGCGAAGGCGCGCCATCCGTTGCGACAGGACCTCGTGGACGCGCTGGGCGTGGCGGACCTTGGGCTCACGGTCGGGGCGGTGTGTGTGTATCACAGCTATGTGGCGACCGCGGTGGAGGCGCTCCGTGGCTCGGGGGTGCCCGTCGCCGCGGTGTCGACCGGATTTCCCGCGGGGCTCTCGCCGTTCGAGCAGCGGCTGGCAGAAATCCATGCGTCGGTGGACGCGGGGGCGAGCGAGATTGATGTGGTCATCACGCGCGCCCACGTCCTGACGGGGGACTGGGCGTCACTCTACCAGGAAGTCCGCGCGTTTCGCGACGCCTGCGGCGATGCGCACATGAAGACTATCCTGGCGGTCGGTGAGCTGGGGACGCTTACGAATGTCGCGCGCGCCAGTCTGGTGGCGATGATGGCCGGCTCGGATTTCATCAAGACCAGCACCGGCAAGGAACCGACGAACGCCACGCTACCGGTGGGGTTGGTGATGGCGCGCATGATCCGCGAGTACGGCGCGCGCGCCGGGTTCGAGGTCGGATTCAAGCCGGCCGGTGGGATTCGCTCGGCCAAACAAGCGCTCGACTGGCTCATCCTGATGAAGGAAGAGCTTGGCGATCGCTGGTTGCGGCCGCATCTCTTCCGCTTCGGCGCGAGTGGCTTGCTCACGGATGTCGAGCGGCAGCTCGAGCACTTCGTGACGGGCCGGTACGCGGCGTCGCATCGCATGCCGATGGTCTGACCGCATGGAACCGACGACGACTTCAGAGTCCCTCCCGACCACCACACCGAGCCGGGTCCGGCAATTGTTCGATGCGATGAGTTATGGCCCCGCGCCCGAGAGTGACGCGCCGCTCCGCGAGTGGTTGCAGTCGCACGCGCATCGGTTTGTGCATTACATCGGCGGCCAGTGGGTGGCTCCATCGGGCGGCGAGTATTTCGCCGTGCACGAACCGGCCACCGGCGCGGAGATTGCGCAGGTCGCGCAGGGCACCGACGCTGACGTTGATGCGGCGGTCGCCGCGGCGCGTGCGGCGTTGCCCGCGTGGCGCGCGCTTGATGGCCACGCACGCGCGCGCTGGCTCTATGCGTTGGCGCGCGGCGTTCAGAAGCATGCGCGACACTTTGCCGTGCTCGAATCCATCGACAACGGCAAGCCCATTCGCGAGTCGCGCGATATCGATATTCCGCTGGTCGCGCGGCATTTCACGCATCATGCCGGGTGGGCACAGCTGCTGGAGAGTGAATTCCCAGACGCACACGGCTACGGCGTGGTGGGGCAGATCATTCCATGGAATTTTCCGCTGCTGATGCTGGCGTGGAAGGTCGGGCCCGCGCTCGCCGCGGGGAACACCATCGTGCTGAAGTCGGCGGAGTACACGCCGCTCACGGCGCTGCGCTTTGCGGAGCTCGTGCACGAGATCGGGTTGCCGCCCGGTGTGTTCAATCTTGTCAACGGCGACGGACGTACCGGTGCGGCCATCGTTGATCATGCGGATGTCGACAAGATCGCGTTTACCGGCAGCACCGAGGTGGGTCGGGCCATTCGCGTCGCGACGGCCGGCACGGGCAAGGGGCTGTCGCTCGAACTGGGGGGCAAGAGCCCGTTCATCGTGTTCGAGGACGCGGACTTGGATAGCGTCGTCGAGGGTGTCGTCGATGCGATCTGGTTTAATCAGGGACAGGTGTGCTGCGCGGGCTCGCGCCTGCTCGTGCAGGAAGGGATCGCGGAGACGCTCACGGCGAAGCTGCGCGCGCGCATGGAGCGGCTGCGCGTGGGGGCACCGTTGGACAAGACGGTGGATATGGGTGCGGTGATCGCACCGGTGCAGCTGCAACGCATTGCGTCGCTGGTGGCGCAGGGCGTGCAGGACGGCGCGACGTGCTGGCAGCCGACCTGGGCGACCCCGATGGTGTCGGCGCCAACCGCTGGGTGGTTTTATCCGCCAACGCTGTTCACCGATGTCGCGCCCTCGGCGAGCATCGCGCAGGTAGAGATCTTCGGGCCGGTGCTGGTCACGATGACGTTTCGCACGCCGGCGGAAGCGGTGGCGCTCGCGAACAATACGCCGTACGGACTGGCGGCCAGCGTCTGGAGCGAGAATATCAATCTTGCGCTCGATATCGCGCCGCAGATCAAGGCCGGTGTGGTGTGGATCAACAGCACGAATCTGTTCGATGCGTCGGCCGGATTCGGTGGGTATAAGGAGTCCGGCTTTGGTCGCGAAGGCGGTCGCGAGGGGCTCTGGGAGTATCTCAAGCCCACGTATCCGCACGTTGAGGTCGCGCCGCCGGTGGCCTTGGTGAGTGCGGCGGCCAGTGCACCGATCGCGTCGAGTGACGCCGCGCGCGCGGACGCCATGCCAGCCATTGATCGGACGCCGAAGCTGTTCATCGGCGGCAAGCAGGCGCGCCCCGATTCGGGCTACACGAACGTCGTGCGTAACGTTGACGGTGTGGCGGTGGGCGAGGTTGGCGACGGTAGCCGCAAAGACGTGCGGAATGCGGTCGAAGCGGCGCATGCCGGCGCGGGTTGGTCGAAGCTGTCGGGGCATCAGCGCGCGCAGATTTTGTTTTACATCGCCGAGAATCTTTCGGCGCGGCAGAATGAGTTTGCCCAGCGCATCGGCTCCATGACCGGCGGCTCGTCGGCCGCGTGCGCGAGTGAAGTGCAAGCGGCCATCTCGCGCTTGTTCACGTATGCGGCCTGGGCCGACAAGTACGATGGCGCTGTGCACGATGTCCCTCTGCGTGCCGTGTCCCTGGCCATGCATGAACCCATTGGCGTTGTCGGCGTGGCCTGTCCGGATCCGTACCCCTTGTTGGGGCTGGTCTCACTCGTCGCGCCGTTGCTGGCGACGGGCAATCGTGTCGTGGCGATTCCGTCGGAGCGCTATCCGTTGGCGGCGACCGACTTCTACAGCGTGCTGGAGACGTCCGATGTGCCTGCCGGCGCCGTGAATCTCATCACGGGCCGTCGCGATAGTTTGTCGAAGGTGCTAGCTGAGCACGACGACGTCGATGCGGTGTGGTTTGTCGGATCGCAGGCTGGTGCCGCGGCCGTGGAGCGCGCGTCGGCGGCGAATCTCAAACGGACGTGGACCGAATGGGCCGGTCGCGAGTGGCTGGATCCGCGCGTGGGAGAAGGACGTGAGTTTCTGCGTCGCGCGGTCCAGGTGAAGAACATTTGGATTCCGTACGGCGCATGAATGACCCGCGCGATGACTCGCATATGAGAAACCCGATGCAGACGCTTCCTGTCTCTCCCGACGTCTTTCGCGACGCGACGTGGATCGAGATCCAGCCGTACTACGACGCGCTCGCTGACGCCCCGCTCTCCGCCGCATCGGCGGAGATCGAGGCGTGGCTGATGCACTGGTCGCAGCTGGACAATCTGGTCAGCGAGGCGGGTACGCTCGCCATGATTGCGTACACCGGCAACACGGCTGACAGTGCAGCGGAGCAGGCGTACCTGCGTTTTTCGATGGAGATCTTCCCGAAGCTCGAAGAGCAGCAGGTGCGCTTGGCGCGGCGGCTGCTCGAGCTGGGATGGTCGCGGCCGGACATGGAGACGACGCTCCGACGGTTCCGGACGGACATCGAGATTTTCCGCGAAGCCAACGTGGAGCGTTTCTCCCAGATTGAAGAGATCTCGGCGGCGTATCAAAAAGTCACCGGCGGGCTCAGTGTCGACTGGGACGGCGACGCGAAGACGATTCCGCAGCTGCAGACGTATCTCAAGGCCGCCGACCGCGCCGTGCGTGAGCGTGCCTTTCGCGCCGGCGCTGATGCGTATCTCGCGCAGCGCGATGTGCTCGCCGACCAGTTCGATGCGATGTACGCGCTCCGCGTAGCGGTGGCGCGCGAAGCGGGCTTCGCCGACTATCAGCGCTATTGCTTTGCGGCCAAGCATCGCTTCGACTACACCCCCGAAGACTGCGCGAACTTCCACGAGGCGGTGATCGCGACGGTGACGCCAGCGGTTGAGCGCCTCATGCAGTACCGCAAAACATCGCTGGGGCTCGATACGGTGCGTCCCTGGGACGTGACCGTCGATCTGAATATCAAAGAGCCATTGAAGCCGTTCTCGGATGTGGAGACCTTCGTCGCGCGGGCGAAGCGCATCTTCGATCGCGTGGATCCCGAGTTGGGCAGCCAGTTCCGTCTCATGGCAGACGAGCAGCTGCTTGATCTGGAGAGTCGTCCGGGGAAGGCGCCCGGTGGCTACTGCACGGATCTCTCGTTTCGCGGTCGTCCGTTCATCTTTATGAACGCTGTGGGCGTGCCGGATGACGTGAATACGCTCGTGCATGAAGCGGGGCATTCCTTCCACGACTTCGCGACGCACACGCTGCCGTATGCGTGGCAGCGGCGTACGGGGCATGAAGCGGCCGAACTCGCGTCCATGAGCATGGAGCTGTTGGCCATGCCGTATCTCGTCGTGCCGGACGGGTATTACACGCCGGAGCAAGCGCGCGTCGCCTGGCTGGAGCATCTCGAGGACGTGCTCTCCAGTCTGGTCCACATTGCGAGCGTCGATGCGTTTCAGGCGTGGATCTATACGAATCCCGCGGGTGCGGATCGCGATGCGCGTGACGCGCAGTGGCTGGCGATGCGCGCGCGTTTCGAAGGCGGTGTCGACTGGTCGGGTCTCGAACGGGAGCGCGTGTCGCGTTGGTACCGGCAGTTGCACATCTTCGAACTGCCGTTCTACTACATCGAGTACGGCATTGCGCAGCTCGGCGCGCTGCAGGTGTTCCGCAATGCGGTGCGCGATGCGGGCAGCGCGGTGGCCGCGTACAAGCGGTTCTTGCAACTTGGAGGCACCCGTTCGCTCCCCGAGTTGTATGAAGCCGCCGGCGTGAAGCTGGCATTCGACGCCGAGACCATCGGTGAGCTGGTCACGTTCGTCGAAGAACGTATCGAGGCTCTACGTGCCGGGGCGGATGCGCCATTCCATGGCATCATACCGGCGTAAACGGACCCGAGCGCGCAGGACGCACAGGGACAATGTCATCATCGGCATGCGCCCCGCTGACTTCAACTCAAGAGCTTTTCATGCGATCCATCTCACGGACGGTGTTCGCCGTGGTGTGCAGTGCTACGGTGGTCTCGAGTGCCCGCGCGCAGCTTCCCAGCGTGCAGCTTCCCAGCGTGCAGCAGGTGTATGACCAGTATGCGACCGCGGTCGGTGGTCGCGCGGCGTGGGCCACCGTGACGGATCGTGCGGAGAAGGGCACGGCGCTGATTGCGTTCGCCGGCCTGACCGGTACGTACGCGCGCTACTACGCAGCGCCCGCGAAGATGCGCCTGATCATCGATCTCGGCATGGGCAAAGTGGAGCAGGGGAGCGACGGCACCAGCGTGTGGTCCGCTCAGCCCGACGGCTCCGTGTCCAAGATGACGGAGCCCGACGCTACATATGCCATTGAAAGCAACGCCACCGGTGCGGCGTTTCTCGATCCGGCGCGATTCGCCAAGGCGGCCGTGACGGCCAAGGAGCCGTTCGATGGCGTGGAGTGTTACAAAGTCGTCATCACCACGAAGGCCGGCCGCGAACGGGTAGACTACTTCGAAGTGGCCACCGGCCTACGCCGCGGTCAGCTGGTGCAGACGCCGGCGGGCGAACAGAAAACGGTCTGGCGCGATTACAAAGCATTCGAGAACAAGATGCTGGCTACCAAGCAGGTTCTGACGAATGCGCAGGGGGACATCATCATCACCGTGACATCGGTCACGTTCACGCCCAACGATGCGGCGCTCTTCGCGTTGCCGGCGGGGCTGGCTAAGTAGCGTTAGCGAAGTTTACTGGGGAATTCCGGATACGACGGCGAGCGATCTGGATGATTTCACGTGAACTGAAGGTGCCTGACCAACTGTCCCAAAGACTTCACAGATTCGGATGACAAACGATTGGTGCTTGCGAATTCGAGTGCAATGCGCATGATGCCCCAAGTGAAATGCTCGCCTTCTCCTCAAAGGTCTGTCATGAAATCGCAGCTCAAGTTGTTTCAGTCAGCCCCGATTGAGCTGTCCCGGCTTCCGTAGACACCATCCTAAGGTGTTCTTTGGAAACGGAGGTGCCCGATGGCATCGAGACGGCGGTTTACGAAAGAGTTCAAACAGGAAGCGGTGCTGACGTGACCCCAAACTCTGATCCAACCATTCTGTCAGTCGTTGGGTTGGTTGGTCTGCCCCCCAAACCTGGTCCAGCCGGACTCACTTTATGCGGAGCTGGAGACGCTGGCGGTGGTCGCCACGGTAGCCCGGAAGTGGGCCGGTGGCACGTTGCCTAAGCTGCTGTGGGGCCGGTCGTTATTGTACTCGGACCGGTACTGCTCGATCTGCTGTTGGGCGTCGGTGATGTCGATAAAGTAATGCTGGGTGAGGCACTCACGTCGGAAGCTGTTGTGGAAGCTCTCGATGGCGGCGTTGTCGGTCGGTTTGCCAGGCCGACTGAAGTCGACGCGCACCTGATTCCAGTAGCACCAGTGGTCGAGCGCGACCGACGTGAACTCGGTGCCGTTGTCGCATTGAATGACCGCGGGGATCCCGCGCTCGTCGCGTAGTCGGCTCAGCGTCGCCACCACGTCGTCGGCGCGCAGCCGAATCGCGGGCACCAGCCCGACGCATTCCCGCGTGTACAGATCGACGATGCTCAGCACGCGGAACGCCGTGCCATCGGCGAGTTGATCGTGGATGAAATCCATCGCCCAGCGCTCGTTGGCCGCGCCGAGGATCATGCGGGCCACACGCGGCGCCGCGCTGCGCCGCCGCT
>CALQGY020000065.1 GCA_943330235.2 Candidatus Kuenenia stuttgartensis | reverse complement strand
CCCGCGCTCGGCCAGCATCATCGTGGCCTTCTGCAGCTGATAGAGCGACGCGCCCAGCGGCTTGGCGAATTCTTCCATGCTGGCGTCGCTGGCGGCGGCGTCGATGTCCGCCTTCACGAGTTCAAAGAAGCGCCGCACCAGGCGACCGCCTTCCATGGGCAGCTTGCGCCCCACGAGGTCGAGCGCCTGAATGGCGTTGGTGCCCTCGTAGATCTGCGCGATACGGGCGTCGCGGACGTATTGCTCAATGCCGTACTCTTTGATGTAGCCGTGCCCGCCCAACGTCTGCAGCGCGATGTTCGTGCTGTCGAAGCCCACGTCCGTCAGAAACGCTTTGATGACCGGCGTGAGCAGCGCGATGATGTCTTCGGCGTCCTTCCGCACGGCGGGATCGGGGTGCCGGTGCTCCAGATCGATGCGAATGCCCACCCAATAGGCGAGCGAGCGCATGCCCTCGTTGAAGGCCTTGATGCGGAGCAAGCCCTTGCGCACGTCCGGGTGCACGAGAATGGGATCGGCCGGCCCGGCGGGGTTCTTGGGCCCCGTCAGCGAGCGCCCTTGCAGCCGCTCCTTGGCGTACGCGAGCGCGTTCTGATACGCTACTTCGGCCAGCCCCAACCCCTGCAGTCCCACGGCGAGGCGCGCGCCGTTCATCATGACGAACATGGCGCGCATGCCCTTATGCGCCTCACCCACCAACCAGCCGGTGGCGTTGTCGAAGTTCATCACGCACGTGGCCGACGCCTTGATCCCCATCTTGTGTTCGATGGACCCACACGTCACCCCATTGGGTGCGCCGGCGGTGCCATCGGCGTTGGGGAGATACTTGGGCACGACGAACATGGAGATGCCTTTCGTGCCGCTTGGCGCGTCGGGGAGCTTCGCCAGCACGAGGTGCAGGATGTTCTCGGTGAGGTCGTGCTCGCCGGCGGAGATGAAAATCTTGGAGCCCGTAATGGCGTACGACCCGTCCGCGGCGGGGACCGCCTTCGTGCTGATGATGCCGAGATCCGTGCCGGCGTGCGCTTCGGTGAGGCACATCGTGCCGCCCCACGAGCCATCAACCAACTTGGCCACGAAGCGCTGTTTGATCTCGTCCGACCCGTGGCTCATCATCGCGCTGTACGCGCCATGGGAGAGCCCCGGGTACATGCTGAACGAGAGATTGGACGAGCAGAGGAGCTCCTCCATGACGAAGCGCACCGCCTCGGGCAGCCCTTGGCCGCCGAAGGCCGGGTCGGCGGCGATGCCCGTCCATCCGCCGGCAGCATACTGCGTATAGGCCTCCTTGAACCCGGCGGGTGTGCGCACGACCCCGTTGTCCAGACGTACCCCTTCGGCATCGCCCGACTGATTGAGCGGGAAGAGCACCTGCTCGCAGAGGGCCGCGCCCTCGGTGAGCACCGCGTCGATGACATCGGGGGTTGCCTCCTCGAATCCGGGCAACGCGGCCAGTTGGGCCACGTCATGGACATCGTGCAGCAGGAAGCGGATATCGTCGAGCGGCGCTTTGTACGCGGGCATGGAGCGGGTCCTCTGGGGCGTGGGTTCGGAGTCGGGCGAACGTGGTTTGAAGGTGGAGCGTCCGGCGGTGCTCGGCAAGGCGTAATTGCGACGGCAGCGTCATGTTTTCCCTGACGTGCCGGCTCCGAACCGCGTGGCCCGCGAGGGTGTCCGCGGCGGGGTCCGGTGCGGGGTCCGGTGCGGGGTCCGGTGCGGGGGGCCGCGGCGGCGCGATCCCCGGCAATCCGCTAGACTCCGCGTATCCATTGGGTGGGTGTGCGCACCGGTATCCGGAGTCTGGCATGAAGGCATTTTTTACGGCGATTGCGGCCAACCTTGTCACGATCGCGCTGTGCGTCGTGGGTGGGATCCTGTTGATCATCGGTATTGCGGCGGCCGCTGGCGGCGACAAGCCAGTCACGGTCCGTCACGGCTCCGTACTGCTGCTGGATCTGGATCAGACGTTCGTGGACGCCCCAACGGCGGCTGAGCACCATTCGGTGCTGGACGACGCGCTGCTGGCTGGGGGCAAGAATACGTTGCCGCTGCGGTCGGCGATGATCGCCTTGCGCGCCGCGGCGGGCGACGAGGACATCAGCAGCGTGCTCATTCGCGGCAGCATCAATGCCAGCGGCTACGGCTCGGGCTATGCCGCGCTGCGTGAACTGCGCACCGCCATTGCAGACTTCCGCAAATCCAAGAAGCCGGTGCACGCGTATCTCGTGAATCCCGAGACGCGTGACTACTACATCGCGTCGGCTGCGTCGTCCATCACGCTCGATCCGTTCGGCTCGTTGCTGATGCCCGGCATGGCGTCGGAGCAGGTGTTCTTCGCGGGGCTGCTCGAGAAGTTCGGCGTCGGGGTGCAGGTGAGTCGCGTCGGGCGGTTTAAGGCGGCGGTGGAACCGTACACGCGCAAAGACATGAGCCCCGAGAACCGTTTGCAGACCAAGACGTATCTGGGCGAGATGTGGAGTGAAGTGAAGCGCGGCATCGCGGAGAGCCGCGGCATTGACACGACGGCGCTGCAGACGCTGGTGGATGCGCAGGGCATCATCCTGCCGGCCGACGCGAAGCAGGCGCACCTGATTGATCGCGTGGCCTACTTCGACGAAGTGCTCGCCGACCTCGAGATGCTGGCCGGTGTGCGGCCCTCGAATCGCAGCGACACGGGTGTCGTCGCGAAGGTCGCCGAGGGCGAGTCGGACGTGAGCGCGCTGCTCGCGCAACCCACGCTCCCGCAGGTCACGCTGGAAGCGTATGCGCCCATTGCCGCCGCGCGCGCGCGGGTGCTCGGGGCGAAGCAGAACATCGGGATCGTCTACGCCGAAGGCGACATCGTCGACGGGCAGGGTGGCTCCGGCAGCATTGGTGGCGACGGCCTCGCGCGCGAGTTGCGTCGGGTGCGCAGCGACGCGTCGGTGAAGGCGATTGTGTTGCGCATCAATAGCCCCGGGGGCAGCGCCATCGCCTCGGAGAAAATTCAGCGCGAGCTCATGTTGCTGCGCCGCACGAAGCCCATTGTCGTGTCGATGGGAACCGTCGCCGCGAGTGGCGGCTACTGGATTGCGACCGCCGCATCGCGCGTCTTCGCGCAGCCCAATACCATCACCGGTTCCATCGGTGTCTTTTCGCTGGTGCCCAACATCAAGGGCCTCGCCGAGAAGAACGGGGTGACGTTCGACACGGTGAAGACGGGGCGGTACGCTGACCTGTTCACGCTGTCGCGGCCGCGGACCGCGGATGAGTTGGCGGTGCTGCAGCGTGGCACCGACGCGGTGTATGCGGCGTTCATCGATCGCGTATCGAAGGCGCGCACGCTGTCGCCGGATTCAGTGCGCGCGATCGCCGAAGGGCGCGTGTGGTCGGGGACGGACGCGATGCGCATTGGCCTGGTGGACTCCATTGGCGGCCTGGACGCGGCGGTGAAGAGTGCGGCGGCGCTGGCCAAACTCACCGGTGACTATGACATCCGCGAGTATCCGCGTTCAAAGTCGACGGCGGAGTTGCTGACGGAGATGTTTGAGCGGAAGCCGGCGCCGGTGGCGGCGTTGGCGAACGCGAACGCCTACGCGGATGCGATGACCGGCCGTGGCCCCGTGCAACGCCTCAGTCGCGAAGTGCTGCGACAGGTGGGGGTGCTGCTGGCATTTGACGACGAGCGCGGCGTGTATGCGCGGCTGCCGTTTGTGTTGAACGTGCGGTAAGGAGCACCGCGTCTCGCGGACCACGAGGACGAGGACGAGATACGAGTACGACCACGAGTACGTAAACGAGAAACGCGGGCACCTGCCCGCGTTTCTTGTGTCCGTGT
The DNA here is from genome assembly GCA_943330235.2 of Candidatus Kuenenia stuttgartensis. Lineage (GTDB taxonomy): Bacteria > Gemmatimonadota > Gemmatimonadetes > Gemmatimonadales > Gemmatimonadaceae > Gemmatimonas > Gemmatimonas stuttgartiensis_A. The sequence goes on along the minus strand of CALQGY020000065.1, from coordinate 18,344 downwards.
CTGACGTCGTGTGCGCCTATCGCGCGGCGGTCCGCCCCGTCACCCGCACGGACACAAACGCGCGTCGCCGCAGCCCCGGCTCGAAATACTTATTGCGCGTGGCGTTGATTACGACACTCGTGGCGAACGTCCGGTCAAAGACGTTGTCCATCCCCACGGTGGGCTCAAGCCCCAGTCGCCCGAGCCACGCGGCGCCGGTGTAGCCCGTACGCACGGACCACACCGAGTAGCCTGCCGCCGTCACAAGGCCTGCATCGTCGGCGGTCATGCGCGAGGACATCGTGGACTCGATGGTGCCGTACCAGTCATGTGCGCGTGCCGTGCTCCAGAACTGCAGCAGCTGCACGGGAATGCCCGGAATGGGCTTGCCGGCGTAGTTGGCCGTGCCCACCGCATAGCGATCAAAGCGGAAGTGCGAGTGCGTGTACGACACGCCCAGATCCACCATACGGACCGCCGCCATCGCGCTGGCCTCCAGCCCCGTACGCGACGTCTGCCCCGCATTGCGAAACGCGCGACGCCCCGGCGCATTGGGGACGTCAAACGGCACCAGTTCGTCCTGCACGACGGCGCGGAAGGCGGCGACGTCCAAACGCAGATGGCCGCCAATGAATCCCTGTGCCCCGGTCTCCAGCGTGCGCGTGCGCTGCGGCAGGAGGATGCCATTCAGCCCGGCAGCGCCATTGTCCTGATTCGTCAGCTCGGTAATCGTGGGCGTCTCAAACGCGGACGTCCAGTTGGAGAACACCGACCACGTGGGGCGCGCGCGCCAGACCACGCCCAGCATGGGCGTGGTTGCCGACAGCGTGCGCACACCGGAGTCGTCGAGATTCGTGCTCGTGATGAAGTGATCGGTGACCTCGAACGCCACGCGATCACGCCGCGCCGCCGCGCTGACGAACACGCGCCCTGGCGCCTCCACCTCGGCCCGCGCGAACGCCCCCGCCCCGCGCACCTGTTCGCGCTGGTCGAGGCGCACCGCGCCGCGCTCGATGCCAATCTTCGGACACTTCGTGGTCGCCGCCCCGACGACATCGGCGCAGTTCTCGAAGTTGAGCCGCGCGTCGTCCTGATGCTGCACATCAAGCCCCGCCGTCAGACGGAGCGGCCAGGGCGTGCGCTTCGTGCGCACCGACGCGCGCAGCGACCCGCCCGACACCGTGCGATCGACCGCGACAATGGCAAACGGCAACGGATTATCGAGCGTGCGCCCGGCCGCGAACGCCGTCGCCTCGAACGAGGCCCGGTCGTCGCCGCGTGAGACCAAGAGCGCCAGCTGGTCGTGCTGCACGGCCTTTCGAGAGTGCTTGGTGATATTGAGCGAGTCGGGCAATCGCACGTCACGTGCCAGCTCGGCGGCGGTCAGGGCGCCGGTGTTCTCGGCGCGGGGGGCGTCGTAACGCGTAGCCTGTACCTCCAGCCGGGTGCGCCCGATGTGCGCAGAGGCGCGCCCGAAGGCATTCGTCGCGTCCAGTCGCGACCACTGCCGCGGACCGTCGCCGGCGGTGCGTGTGGCCGTGAGCGATGCCGCCGCGTCGTGGAGGCCGGCCGTGGCGCCCGTGGCGTCCTGCGCCCCCGATACGGTGGCCGCGGTACGCGTCAGTCCCCCGCCGTTCCACCAGCGGACGTCGGTGGCCAGCGGCGACGCAATGGGTGTTCTGGAGCGGAAGTCCACCACGCCACCCGCCGCGTTGCCGTAGAGGGCGGCGGCGGTGCCGCGCACCACCTCCATACTCCCCACGCTCTCGAGCTCCAACCAATCCACCGGCGTTTGCCCGTCGGGCAGCGAGAGGGGGATGCCATCACGCAGCACGCGGACCCCGCGCACCCCAAACGCCGAGCGCGCGCCGAAGCCGCGAATGGTCAGGCGCGGATCCTGCGACGGATTGGCGCGTTCCTGCACCACCACGCCGGGAACGCCCATCAGCAGGTCTCCCATGGAGACGCGGCGCTGCCCCGGTCTGAGCGTGTCGGGCACCACGCGCGTGGTCGCAAACGGCAATTCCAGCGGCGAACGGGCGGCGTCACGTGAAACATGCACGGTGACGGGACGCAGCACGGTGCGGGGCCCGCTATCCACCGGCGGGGTGGCCTGGGCGTGCGCGGCGGCGCCGGCGCACAGCAGGAGGATCGACGCGCGGGCACTGGGCCGGCGCAAGCAGAGGAGATTCATCACGCGTGGACTCTGTCGACGGACGCGGCAAAAGTCGAGGCGTACCTGCCCCGCGGGACTCCCTTACGAGGAATCCCCGGCGCTACCGCGCTGGCCGGCAGATAGAAGCCCGCTCCTTCGAATCCTCGTCGAAGAGCTCCCCCGTCCGATCGCAAATCAACCCCGTGCCCTGATCGCGCAGCGAGATGAACCAGTGCGAGGCGTCCGCGTTGGACTCGCGCACGGTTTGGCGCGGTCCGATCTCCACGCCGCGCTGGGACAGTTCGGGCCAGGTCGCGAACCGTCCGAACAGCGTGCGGAACTCCGACTGGTGGATATGCACGGTCTTGAAGCTGGCATCGAGCGCCGCTTTGGCTTTCGCCTCATTCGCATTCGTCGATACGCTGATGGACATCAGCACGATGGCGAAGAGCAAGAAGCCCCCGACCACCACCGAGAGGATCGTCCGGTCGCGGCGCGCGCGACGGTCGTCGGCATGGGAAGGCAGCGTCATGACGCCCGCCCGCGAACGCGGCGCGGCGGCGCGGCGACGCGGGGCGCCGACGACGCAAAGACGGGAGATGGAGCTGGACGGGGCCGCATGGTTACCAGCAGGACGATTGAGCGGGCCGAGCGGCATATTCTGGGGTCGTCTCCTCCCAGTCGGGGATTCCCCGTACCACCGCGTGGCCGCCCGCCGACATCCACCCACGTGCGGGCCGATAGATTGGTGCATGTTCTTCCGCCAACTGTACGACCAGCCGCTGGCGCAGGCCAGCTATCTCATCGGTTGCCAGGCGACCGGCGAAGCGATTGTCGTGGATCCCCTGCGCGATATCGCACCGTATATGCACGTCGCCGCGGCCGAAGGGCTCCGCATTACGCATGTGACGGAGACCCACATTCACGCCGACTTCGTGTCGGGCGCCCGCGAACTGGCCGCCGCCACCGGCGCGCAGCTGTTTCTCTCGGCGGAGGGCGGCACCGACTGGCAGTACGCCTTCGCCGCGGCAGATGGGGCCACGCTCCTGCACGACGGGGACGTGATCTCGGTGGGCAACCTGCGCCTTGAGGCGATGCACACGCCGGGGCACACGCCGGAGCACATCTCGTTCATCGTGACCGATACGCCGCGTGGGGCCGGCCCGATGGGCATCCTCACGGGTGACTTTGTCTTCGTGGGCGACGTGGGGCGTCCCGACCTGCTCGAGCGCGCCGCGGGATTTGCCGATACGATGCGCGCGGGGGCGAGCACGCTGTTCCGCTCGCTGCAGCGCTTCCGGCAGCTCCCGGATCACTTGCAAGTCTGGCCGGGGCACGGGGCCGGCTCGGCGTGCGGGAAGGCGCTTGGGGCCGTGCCATCCACCACGGTGGGCTACGAAAAACTGGCCAACTGGGGTGTGGCGGAAACGGACGAGACGCGATTCGTGACCGCCGTGCTGGACGGCCAGCCGGAGCCGCCGCGCTATTTCGCCGAGATGAAGCGCATCAACCGCGCCGGCCCGCCGGTGCTGGGTCGAATGCCCATCCCGCCGCGACTCGCCCCGGAGTCCATTCTCACGCACGCAACGCAGTCGTGGGTACTGGACATGCGCCCGGCGGCGGCGTTCGCGGAGCAGTTCGTGCCCGGCACCCTTTCTCTGCCGTATTCGCGCTCGTTCTCCACGTGGACCGGAACGCTCGTGCCCTACGACGTGGACATCGTGCTCCTGATACCGGCCGATGAAGACGTGGCGACGATGCACGATGTCCTGTCTCCCACGCTGCGCAATGCGGCCCACGACCTGACGTTGATCGGACTCGATCGCGTGGTCGGTTGGATGCCGGCCGAGGCCGCGCTCCACGCGTGGACGGCGGCGGGCCAGACGCTGGACCACGTACCACAGGTGACCGTCGAGCAGTTGGTGGGCTGGAGCGGCGAATCACTCACCGTGGTGGACGTGCGTGGCGAGACCGAGTGGCGCGAGGGGCACGTGCCGTCGGCCGTGCACGTGCCGCTGGGCGCCTTGTCCGCGCGCGTGGCAGAGCTGCCGACCACCGGCATCGTGGTGCACTGTCAGTCGGGCGCGAGGTCAGCGATTGCCGCGAGCGTGCTCAAGCGGCTCGGGCGGAGCGACGGGCGGAATCTGGTGGGCGGTTACGTGGGGTGGCGCGCGTCACACGCGCGCGCCGCAGTGGCTACGCCGTTCGTCAGATAACGCGCTCACGCTGTCTCGCGCTCACGCTGTCTCGCGCTCACGCTGTCACGCGCTCACCTGCGAATGAGTGTAAAAAAGGGCTGAGCACGGATGCTCAGCCCTCGCGCTTATGCGCCGCCCGCCCCACCGGATGTGTCGCCCCACAGCAGGCGCTCGCCCAGTATATCACTGACCAATCGACGCTCGCGGGTGCCACCGGCTCGTATGACATCGATGAGCGCGAGCAGCTCGTGCAGCCGCGGATCACGCGCCGCGACCGCCGGCAGGTTGGTGAACAGCGGTACCACCGACTCGCCGCGCACGGTGCCCCTATCGCTGGCCCATACGAGGGCGCGCGGGAGTTCCCCATCGGTGAACAGGGCCCCGACCTCGGGATGCGTCCACGCCGTGGGCAGCCCTGTACGCTCGGGGCCATGCACCGCCGGGAACGCATAGCGCACGCCATGGAGCACGAACTCGCGCAGCGACGGACGCGCGACGGTGCGCGTTCCCTGTCGGCAAATGCCCGCCAGTTGGAGTCGCGCCACGGCGCGGTGGACCGCGCTCGTGCTCGTCACCAACGCCTCAGCGAGCGGCTCGTAGCGTTCTTCCGGCACCAGCAGCAAGCGCAAGGCCACCGCGATGTCAAACGGGCGAAGAGAAGGTTGCGACGGCAAGGGTTGCTGACGGAAAGTGAGCCAGGGAACCGCGCGACACCGACGGGAGCCGCGCACGGGGGGGAGCGACGCGGATCGGCGAAACCGCCGCGCCCGCTTGGACATCTTAACGCGCTTCATCCCATCCTGTCGACCATTGAATTGATCAGTAGTCGGCAGGACGGGACGGGGGGAACCGTCAGGGACGGGTCGGCGGACTGCCCCAGCTGTTGTTGCGCCGGTCGATATCGAGTAACCGGTGGTCGGGATCCAGCTCGACGCGCACCAAGGTCTTCTTGGCGAACTTGTAGGTGCGGGTGTATCGGCGCGAGTTGGTGCTCCACACTTCGGCCGGGTACACCACGTCTTCGCTGGAGCCGTCGGCGAAGGTGAAGCGCGCGCGAATGGGCAGCACGCCCCGTTCACGATTCCCGAAGCGCACCGCAACGTTCATGGTGTCACCCGCCTGCTGGACCATGACGGTGTCGATGCTCTGATCGAAGCGGGAATTCTCGATAAACCACTCGCGCCAGAACCAGTCGAGACGACGACCGGCCGCGTCTTCCATCGTGCGGAAGAAATCGGTGGGAGTGGGGTGCTTGTAGGCCCAGCGCTTCACGTACGTGCGGAAGGCATCGTCGAAGGCCTCGGGGCCCAGGATTTCCTGCCGCAGCAACTGCAGTCCGACGCTGGGCTTCACATACGAGGCTTCGCCGAGCAGACGCGGATCGATGCGATCCGGATTCATATTGACCGGCTTATCGGCAGCGGCCGTGATGTACTGCTCCACCATGCGCCGCTCTTCGGCCGCACGCGCCATCTGGTCGCCCTTCTCGGGGTAACGGCGTCCCTCAGAGAACGTGTTGATGAAGGTGTTGAACCCTTCGTCCTGCCACATGTACACGCGCTCGTTGCTACCGACGATCATCGGGAACCACATGTGGCCGATTTCGTGCGTGACGACGTTGTACAGGTCGTACACATCCTGACTCTTGTTCTCCATCGCGATCATGGGGTATTCCATGCCGCTGATGGGCCCTTCGACGGCCGAGATGTGCGGCCACGGATACATGAACCAGCGCTCGGAGTACTCCATGATGGACATGCGCGACTGGTCGGCCGCGTCCTTCCAGTTGCTTGCGGCGCTGGGGCGATAGTAGCCGTAGGCCATGATCCCCTTCCAGCTGGACGCATCCCACTGAAACTCCGGCGACGCGGCCCACACGGCATCACGCACATTCTTGGCGGCGAACTTCCACGTCAGCATGCCCGTCTTCTTCGGACGCGCGGCGCCACTGGCCAACTCCTCGGCGGTGATCAGGCGTACCACCGTGTCCGACTTCGCGGCGATGGCATGCCGCGCGATCACGGTGGGCGTGAGCACGTCACGCGGATTCTGCAACGCGCCCGTGGCGGCCACGATGTAACCGGCGGGCACGGTGACGGAGACGTTGTAGTCACCGTAATCGAGATAGAATTCGCCCTGCCCGAGATAGGGCTCGATGTTCCAGCCGCGCACGTCGTCGTACACCGCCGCACGCGGGAACCACTGCGCGATCTCGTACAGCGCCCCGTCGCGCCCCATACGGTCGGCACCATGCTCTGGCACAGCGAATGACCACGCGGCCTCGATGGTGGCCGTGCGCCCTGGCGCGAGCGGCTCGGCCAGGTTGACCTTCATCATCGTTTCGTTCACACGCTTGGTGAGCGCGACTTTTTTCGGGGCACCCTTGGCCGTCGGCAACGACTGTTCGAGACGCGAGAACTGGTAGCCGCCCTCGAAGCCGCGCGCGCCGAAGCGCGAGTCCTGCGGGAAGATGTACGAGTTGAGCGACTTGTCGCGGAACGCGTTCTGCTCGACCTGCAGCCAGATGTAGGTCAGCGTGTCGGGCGAGTGGTTGGTGTAGCGCAGGGTCATCTCGCCACGAACCGTCTTGGCCGTGGTATCAAGCGTGGCGGCCAGCGTGTAGTCCGCGCGGTTCTGCCAGTAGCGCGCACCGGGGGCGCCGCTGCCGGCGCGCTGATCGCTGGCCGTGGGCAGGACCAGAGGCGCAAACACCGAGGTGTCCGCGACGGACTGCGGCCGCGGTGCGGCGGGGGCCGGCGGGGTGGCAGCCTGCGCGTGCAGCGAGGCCGCGGAGATGAGCGCGAGCGCAGTCACGGTCGCAGTCATGCGGAAGAAACGAGGCGAGGTAGGCATGGGCGAAATGTAGCGCGTCGGCTGGCGCGTGCCGTGGAGGCCGAGCAGCTTTCGCGCATGAATTCCAGCCACCCTTCCGGCTCAGCCGGGTTTCACACCACCCCGGTGTTTCCGCGCGGCTTTCGCTGCGCCAGCCGTAACGTCGGCCTCAAGCCCACCGCCCGTGATCTGACGCTGTTCACCAGCGACATCGATGCCGCGGCGGCGGCCGTGTTCACGCGCAACCACTTCCCGGGCGCGCCCATCATCCTCGGCCGCGAAACCATTCGTGGCGGCTCGCTGCGCGCGATCATCGCGAACAGCAAAGTCAGCAACGTCGCCACCGGCACGCGCGGCGTGGAACACGCACGGCGCATGGCGGTGGCCGCGGCCGCGGAGCTGGGCACCAGCGCCGACCGCGTACTCGTGAGCTCCACCGGCGTAATTGGTGTGCCGCTCCCCATCGAGAAGATCGAGCGTGGCGTGGTGGGGATGACCGCCGACCTGCAAGGGGATCCGATGGTCGGTGCCGAAGGCATCATGACCACGGACACGCACCCCAAGGCGCTGTCCGCCTCGGTGGGCGACGCGACCATCACGTGGGTCGCCAAGGGCTCTGGGATGATCGAGCCGAACATGGCCACCATGCTGTCGTACATCTTCACCGACGCGGCGTTGGACGCCGCCACGCTGGACCGCCTGCTGCGTGACGCGGTGTCAGGCTCGTTTAACGCGCTCTCGGTGGACACGGACACCAGCACGTCCGACACCTGCGTCATCATGGCCAACGGCCTGGCCGGTACCGTCGATGAAGCCGCGTTCGCGGCGGTGCTGCGCGCCGGCTGCGTGCGCATGACGGAAATTCTGGCGCGCGATGGCGAGGGCGCGACGCGGCTCATTCGCGTCAGCGTGAAAGAGGCGCTCTCCGATCACGAGGCGCACATCGTCGCCAAGTCCATCGTGAACTCGCCGCTCATCAAGACCATGGTGCATGGCGCCGACCCGAACGTGGGTCGCCTGCTGATGGCGGTCGGCAAGTGTTTCGATTGCACGATCCATCCGGCCTCGACGTCGGCGTCCATCAACGGATTTCAGGTCGTCGCCGGTGGCGAACGTCTCACGTTTGACGATGCCATCGTGCGCGAGACGCTATCGCGTGATGTGGTGGACCTTGAAGTCACGCTGGGCGTTGGCACGGGCACGGCTCACGCGTTCGGCTGCGATCTCACGAAGGGCTACATCGAAGAGAACGCGGCGTACTACAGCAGCTGATGGGTGTGAACGCCAGAACGCCCGTGCGCAACGGCACGGGCGTTCCGGCGGAGGGGTCTGCGAATCTGCATGAAGCGCCAGACTACTCGCTCTGCGGCGTCTCCTGTCGGCCCAGTACGGCAAAGTCCTGCGCCCCGTCCCCGTCGGCAATGAGCGCGTCCATGCGCTCGGCCAGTGCGCGGACCAGCGGCATGGGATAGCCGTCGCCGGTCTCCAGCATCAGCCGCACATCTTTGCGCGCGACCGTCAGCGCGAAGTTCGTCTCGAAGGTATTGTCGCGCATCATGGGACCGCGGAACGCGATGGTCCCCGCCGGATTCGTGCGCGCCATCATCTCCAGGGCAGCGCTACGCGGCACATCCGCGGCGTCCACCATGTTCATGATGTCGGCCACGGCGCCCACCACGCTCAGCAGCAACGCGTTGCCCACCAGCTTGTAGACGGCAGCGAGATCAGCGCGTTCGCCCACATGCCACAGCTCCCCCGTCATGGCGGCGAGGGCCTCGTGTACGCGCGCCACGCGGTCATTCGCGCCGCTGATGAGCATCATGCCCTTGGCCGAGCGCGCGGCCGGCGGCCCCATCATCACGGGCGCGTGCAGATACGCGATGCCATCGGCATCAAGCGCCGCCACACGCGCGGCGGTACGCGCCGGCTGCGTGGTGGTGTGATCGATGATGACCGCATCGGGGGAGAGCCCCGGACGCAACGCCGCGATGGTGGCGTCGACGACGTCATCATCGAGCAGCACGAGATGCACGCGATCGGCGCCGCGCACGGCATCAGCCGGTGTGTCGGCGATGGTGGCGCCCAGCGCGGCGAGCGGCTCGGCGTGCGCGCGTGTGCGGTTCCAGACGGAGACCGTGGTGCCGCCGCGCGAGAGCAGCCCTTCAACGAATCCGCGGCCAAGGAGGCCGGTACCAAGCAGTGCGACGTGAGTCATGACAGTTACCGAGCGCGACGGAGAGGAGGCACCGACGCGGGGGCGCGACGGGCGTGCGTGGACTGCTCGAAGTCGAACGCGAGGGCGATGAGCTTCCCTTCGCTGTACGGGCGACCGAAGAGCGTGATACCGGCCGGCAACTGCGCGTCGCGCGTGTAGCCCATCGGCACCGTGATGGCGGGGAAGCCGGTGGTTGGCGAGAAGAGCTGGCTGTTGTCACCGGCGGGCGTGTTCAGATCACCGATGAGTCGCGGCGGGTTGCTCCACGTGGGGTACACCAACGCGTCGAGCTTCAGTGAATCCATCATCTGCACCACCGCAATACGCAGTGCGGCGCGCACGCGTTCGCGACTCTGGCATCCGGCGCTTTGCTCGGGCGACTCGGTGATAGGCGCCGCATCGCGCAGGCGCTGTTCGACGGTGGGATGATACTTGCGGCTCTTGAGCACCTCGTCGATGGTCTTCACCGGTGCATTGGGGCCGCGTGCGGCAAAGTAGCGTTCGAGATCGGCGCGGAAGCGATTGCAGCCGCCCTGCTGCCGACGCTGAATAGCGTTGAGCGAGTCGACGCGCGCGGTATCCACAATCACCGCACCGGCGGCGCGCATGGCGGCAACGGCCTGCTCAAACACCGTCTTCACTTCGCCGTCGAGCGTGGGCTGCTCGTAGGCCTGACGCAGAATGCCGATGCGCGCGCCACGCAACGAGCCGCGACGCAGGAACACGCGGTAATCAGCTTCGCGCTTCGCATCGGCGGGCGCAGTGACTGAGTCGGCCGGATCGCTGCCCACCACGACGTTGAAGACGGCCACCGCATCAGCCACGGTGCGCGCCATAGGGCCGGCGATGTCGGCCGTTGCATTGAGCGGCACCACGCCGGCGCGCGACGTGAGCCCCATGGTGGAGCGAATGCCTACCAGCGCCTGATGCGCCGACGGGCCGCGAATGGAATTGCCCGTGTCGCTGCCCAACCCGACTTCGCCGAAGTTCGCCGCGACGGCCGCGGCGGTCCCGCCGCTCGAGCCGGCCGTGACACGATCGAGCGCATACGGATTGTGCGTGTATCCGGGCAGGATCGAGCTCACGGTCTCATACGGCGTGAACGCCCACTCGGCCAGGTTCGATTTCGCGAGCACGATCGCACCGGCCTCACGAATCTTCCGCACCATCGTCGCGTCCTGCGGCGGCCGCCACCCTTCGAGGGCCAGCGATCCCGCAGTGGTTTGCAGATCGGTTGTCTCGAAGTTGTCCTTGACGATCATCGGGATGCAGTGCAGCGGGCCCACCGGCCCCGTCTGCGCAAAGCGCCGGTCGAGCGAATCGGCGACGCTGAGCGCGGCCGGGTTGATCGTGATCAGCGCGTTGATGGCCGGGCCGCGCTTGTCGTAGGCGGCAATGCGATCGAGATAACGCTGCACCAGCGTGTGGCAGGAGAGCGTCTTGGCCCGGAACGCCGCGTGTACGTCGGCGATGGTGGTTTCTTCAAGCCGGAACTGCGTGGCCGCATCGGCGCGCGCGCGCGTCGGCTGGGCAGAGAGCGCGGGGGCAGCGGTGGCGAGCAGACCCATCGCCAGACTGCACTGAAGCCGTTGGCGCCGAGCGCCGCGTCGAGTGGAGGAGGAAGGCATGCCCGAATGTACTCGACCTCGCCGCCGGCGCGACCACCTCGAGGGCGCCACCCATGAGTTTGATGATTCACCGCACAGCATCGCCGTTACACATCGGTCCGTGTGGTTCAGAATCCCCCGCAGCTGTCGCGTAATTCCCCGATAGCGGACGGCCCCAAACGTCCTATGATCCATGCGAAATGGCGAGTGGACATCTCGTCGACGACGGCGTCCCCGTTCCAGCAGGCATGGTTATGCGCACGACGAATTTGGCGTCATCCGTTCTCGAGCGGCCGCCGGCCCCGCACGTGGAACAGCTTGAGGCCGCGGGCCTCATGGTGCAGCACACGGTCGCGGCCGGTCCGTTCGGGCTGGTCTATCGCGCGCGGGATATCGCGAACCATCGTGACGTGGCGGTGAAGGTCATCGATTTGGAGGCGCTGCACCCCACGCAGGGGCCGCACTCACAGCTGGAGGTCGATGCCCTCGCCGCCCTGCGGCACCCGCACATCGTACCGCTCTTCTCGTCTGGGGCGTTCGATGGCGCCCTGCGCTACTTCGTGATGCCCTGGATCGACGGGCCCTCGCTGCGGACACGCATTCGCGCCAGCCGCCGCCTCTCCATCGTGGACGCGCTGCGTATTGGCGTCGGCATCGCCGACGCGCTGGTGGCACTCCACGCCCGCGGGCTGATTCACCGCGATGTCAAGCCGGAGAATGTGCTCTTCGACGGGCGGCACCCGGTCCTGATCGACTTCGGACTCGTCTGCACGTCGCACGCCGAAAGTATCTCCGAGGACGACGCCGACCCGATTGTTGGCACGCCCGCCTACATGGCACCGGAACAGTGGCGCCACGGCGCGGCGATGGACGGCCGCGCGGACATCTTCGGGTTGGGCGCCATGCTCTACGAGACGCTCACGGGCGTCTCCCCCAGCCACGAACTCCGCCGGGATCGCCTCCGCCGAACGGCATGGCGCTGGAGCGAAAGTCAGCCGGAGGAGGAGACGCTGCCGCCGGACGTCCCAGCGGCCCCCGTCGTCAACCTGCGCACTCGGCGGTCGGACGCGCCGGAACAATTGGAGGCATTACTGCGGCGCGCGCTGCGGCTGGACCCGAGCGCGCGGATCTCGTCGGCGGCCGAATTCCGCGACGAGCTGGAGCACCTGCTGGCGTCACAACTCTCAACCAGGGCCGCGCCACGCTGGTTTCGGTCACGGCCCTAGCCCATCGCGGTTAGGGCGTCGGCGTCCAGACGTTGTCTTTGGGATCGCGGTCGGGAAACCGGCCGTTCGGATCGAGCGTGATTTTTTCAATCTTGCGTCCGCCGAACACGAGGTCCGCCGAGAAGCTCCGCTTCCCCGTAAACCACACATCCACCGGCCACGTGATCACCGCGGTGACGCTGTCGGTCATGACCGCATTCTTCATGGGGCGAATGGCCGGCCCGCGGTCGGCGAACTTCACCTCCAGCACCACCGGCGACGGCATCTGTCCGTCCTGCGCCACCGTGACGGTGGTGCGCATGCCGGCCGTCTTCACATCGGCCAGGCGCCCGTCCACGCTTTCGGTGGTGAACAGCCAGGAGTACCAGAACCACCCCAGGTCTCGGCCGAGCGCCTTGTTCATGAAGAACATGTAGTCCCACGGCGACGGATGCTTGAAGAGCCACGCGTTCGCCCACTCGCGATGCGCACGCTGCACCGCCGTATCGCCCACGATGCCACCGAGCATGGAGAGCATGAGCGGCGTCTTCTGATACGTGGTGAATCCGTAGAACGACGGGCCCGCATAGTTGGCGTTCCACATCATCGGTGGCTCGGCTTCCGTGCCGCTGGTGCGGCCGTAGGACTGGCCGCCGCCGTTGTGCGAAGGCGCTTTCTTCGCTGCATCAGCATCTGACAAAATGTTCATGTACTGATTGAACCCTTCGTCCATCCAGCCGTACCACGTCTCGTTGTTGCTCACCACCATCGGCCACCACTGGTGTCCGGTCTCGTGGTCGGCGGCGCCCTGGTTGGAGTTGATCACCATGGGGTACTCCATGCCGGCGCTGGGTCCGTCCTGCAGCGTCAGCTGCGGAAACTGATACGGGAACCAGAGCGCCGAGTAGAACTGCAGTGCATGGCGTGCGATCTCGCCGGCACGCGCATACACGTTCGCGCGACCGGGGAGATACAGCATGTGCACCGGTACGACGCCCTTGCCGGGAATAGTGGCGCGTGTGGTCTGCCAGACGAACTTCTTGGCCGTCGCCCACGCGAAGTCGTTCACGGTGTCGGCGTGGAATTTCCACGTGAGCCGACCAGAGGCACCGCCCATCGCCGTGGCCTGCCCCGGACCGATTTCGTCCGGGCCCACGATGGTGGTGTTCGCATCGCTGGACAGCGCCTGCGCCAGCCGCTGACGCGCTTGCGGCGTCAGCACCTCGTTGGGGTTTTGCAGCACGCCGGTGCCGCTCACAATCCACCCGGCCGGCACATCGATGCTCACGTCAAAGCTGCCGAAGTTGTTGTAGAACTCCGACGGTCCCACATACAACTCGGGGTCCCACCCGCGCAGGTCATCGTACACCGCGACGCGCGGGTACCACTGCGTGGGCTGGAAGAGCGTATCGGCCCAGCGCTGCACCATGCGATGGCCCGAGCCCGGACCGCCGGGGAGCTTGTGCGACCAATCGATCTCCAGCACGGCCGTGGCCTTGGAGGCGATGGGCGTCGCCAACCGCACACGCGCGGCGGTGGACTTGGGGTTCTGCAGTACCGGCTCGGCAGCGGCGGGCGCACCGGCGGCGTTGGCCGCGGCGGTGGCAAGAGCGCGGGCGCCCGAGCTGCCGTCGCCCAGTGCGCCACTGGCGCTCAGATTGGCGGCCTTGCCGTCCACCACCAACCGGCTGATCACCATGCCGTCGGTGACTTCGGCCGGTACCCACGGCGCCGCGTGGGGCGCATTGCCGAGGAAGTGATTCGGGTCGAGGCGGAGGCCAATCACGGACAGCGCATCGGGGCTGTCGTTGTGAATGGTGATGCGCGCCTTACCGGTCAGTCGCTGCGTGGCCGGGTCCAGCGAGACGTCGATGCGATAGTCCGTGCGCATCTGCCAGTAGCTGCGCCCGGGGCGCCCCGTAGAATCGCGCGAGCCGGCCGCGAGCGCGCGGCGGATGGCATTCGTGATGGGGATATCACGACGGATGGCGCGCGGCGGCATCGCGTTGACGTTGGCGACGGCGGCGGTTGCCCCCGGTCTCGGGCCCGCATCGCTGCGCTGCGCGGAGAGCGCGACGGGGAGCGCGAGGCCAGCGGCCCCGAGGCCAATGGCGGCGGCAACGCGCACGCGCCGAAGGAGCTGGCACGACGCGAACGCGTGGATCGACGTCCGTGAACCGCAGAACTGGAGAGGCATGGCAGGAAGGATTCTGAGCGAGGGGGAACGGCTGCCGGAATATGCGCCGGCCGCCGGACTCGCGTCACCATCTGCGACCGCCAGGGGACGGCGTCATTCGTGGCGATTCACTGAAGTCCGAGGGGGACCGAGCCGAAACTCCCCCAGATGCTTCCTACCCACACCCACGCGCACGCCCTCGGTCGATTGATTGCCGACCTCGAGTCGGCCGCTGGCAATGACGTGCTCGGGGTGAGCTTGGCGGCCATCGTCCACGAGGTGCGAAGCCGAACGGTCACGCTGGAGCTGCGCGATGACGCGCTGTACGCCGACGAGACGCTCGTGGACACCGCCGCCACACCGGACGCGGCCGCTCTGGTGGCCGCATGTCGGCGCCACGGCGTGACGCGCATGGCGTTCACGATGGGCGCCACGCCGCGCGAGCTGCTCCAGTTTGCCGCCTTGCTGGCGGTGCGCGATGCGGATCCCGCGCAGCCATCCGTGGTGGAAGCCGCGCGGCGCTTAGGGTTCTGGCATCTCACGGTGCGCGGCGACGACCAGACGCGAGCCGCGGCCAACATCACGCCACCGGCGCCGCCGGCCGCCGTCGAGCTGGGCGACCTCGATGATGCGCACTGGCTGGCCACGGAACTCGTGGTGACGCTGGACCGCGCCGTCGAGCAGGGGGACGCCGTGCAGGTCGCGACCGTCCTGTCGCGTGCGATTCGCACGGAGCGGGCGGCCATGGACGCCGCGAACCGCACCGGCTCCGCTGATGCGCACGCGTTGCTGGCGTGCTGGACCGACATCGTCGAACATCTGACGACCCAGCCCGCGATCAAGCTCGTGGTCGGGCTGCTGACCACCATGGATTTCTCGCGCGAAGAGCTCGTGCGCATTCTGCGCCGCGCGGGACCGTCGGCCACGTCGACGCTCATGGTGCACTTGTCGGCGACACCCTTCGCGATGGACCGGCGGATTTTGTTTGATGCCATCGTGGAAGTGGGCACCGGATGGTCCGTGCTGGTCACGCACCTGGACCACAAGCGCTGGTTTGTCGTGCGCAACGCGGCGTGCCTGCTGGGCGCCATGCGCGCTGAAGACGCTGAGCCGGCGTTGATCGCGCGGCTCACGCACAAGGATGAACGCGTGCGCACCGCCATCGCCACGGCATTGTTGCAGCTGGGCAGCGCCAACGGGCGTCGCGCACTCGAGCGCATCATTCGTGATACGTCGTCCGCCGTGCGCCGGCAGGCACTGCGCGGCTTATTGACCAGCGAGGGGTTGGCGCGATCCGCCGCGGTGTTGAGCGAGGCGCTGGATCTCGAGCGCGACACCGACGTGCAGATGGATGTCGTCAGCGGCCTGCGGGAACTCGGCACACCACACGCCGTGCATCAGCTGGTGCGACTCTGTTCGCCAGCGTCCAGCGCAGGGCGCGGCGTGCACGTGCGTCGCGCAGCACTGGAGGCGCTGCTGGAGCTGCGCCCCACCGTCGCGATGTCCTTCCTGCGCATCGAGGCGCAAGACCGCGACGCGACCGTCAGCGGGTACGCGCGCGCGATGCTGCAGAAGATCGGACAGGCCGCGTAAGCACTGCGCGGCCGGCCCGACAGGCCGGCGCTACTCCTCGCTGCCGGCGACGGTCAGCGCAAAGCCGTTCGAACGCAGCTTCACGGCCATGTCCTTCTTCTCCACCGAGCGCACGTACGCCTCCTCCGGCTCGACGAGGTTCTGCTTCACCAGCGTCAGCAGCGCATCGTTGAGCGATTCCATGCCGAGCTTGCGCTGGGTCTGAATCACGTTGGGGATCTGCACGGTTTTCCCTTCGCGGATCAAGGCGCTCACGGCCTTGTTCACGAGGAGGATCTCGCGTGCCGCCACGCGTCCGCCGCCGATTTTTTTGCACAGCGTCTGCGAGACCACGGCCTTGAGCGACTCCGCCAGCATGATGCGGATCTGCTCCTGCCGGTCGGCCGGGAACTGGTCGACGATGCGATTGATGGTGCTCGCCGCCGTGGACGTGTGCAACGTGCCAAACACCAAGTGTCCGGTCTCCGCGGTTTCGAGGGCGATGGCGATGGTCTCGAGGTCGCGCAACTCGCCCACCAAAATAATGTCCGGATCTTCACGCAACGCGGCCCGCAGAGCGCTCTTGAACGACTGCGTGTGCGTGCCCACCTGTCGCTGCGTGATGAGACACTTCTTGCTCTGATGGACGAACTCGATCGGATCTTCGATCGTGATGATGTGATCGGAGCGTGTGCGATTGATCAGATCCACCAACGCGCACAACGTCGTCGACTTGCCGGACCCGGTCGGGCCGGTGACGAGCACGAGGCCCTTGGTGAGGTTGCACAGCGCTTGCACTTCCGGACTGATCCCCATCTGCTCGACGGTCACCGTGCCGGTAGCAATCGTGCGGATCACCGAGGCGACGCCATGGCGATCGCGCAGCACATTCACCCGATAGCGTGACAGGCCAGAGATCTCGTACGCGAAGTCCGTGTCCCACGCTTCGTCGAACTCGGCCTTGTTCTTGTCGGGCATGATGGCCCAGAGCATACCGGAAATCGTATCGCTGTCCAGCGGCGCATCCCCCTCGATGCGAATCAGGTCGCCGCCCAGACGAATGATCGGCGGCTCACCGGTGCGCAGATGAAGATCCGCGGCGCCGCGCGATACCTGCAGCCGCAGCAGGCGCTCAAGCGCGCCGCGCGCCGCGGCTTCGTCCGCGAATGGCCCGAACGGCACGTCGCTGGCCCGACGACGCAAATGCCGCGCGCCCGTGGGCGCCTCCGGATCCTTCGGGCCTTTCTCCACCCACTTCCGGATCATCAACTTGAGCGTGGACGACTCGGCGTCCTGCCCCACGAGATAGCGCTGCCCATTGAACGTGTACAGAAAGCGAATGGCGGTGGCCGCGGCCACGCTCTCCCGCTCTTCCGGGGCCGCGACTTCGCCCACCAGCGTGAGGAGCTGCTGGCGCGTCATCGCCTGCTGCGTGACCGCCACCAAGCCGGTCGTGGTCATGCACCGGATGGGCGCGTCGGCTTCGAGCAGCACCTGACTGGCCGCGCCGGATTCCAGACGCGTCAGTACACGATCAAGTTGGGCCACGGCATTCACGGGCAAACGGAGCGCGCACAAGGAACCGTGCGCGAACGAGGACCGGTCGCCGCCTGCCACCGGAACAGACCTCGCTGACTGTGCAGACGACGATTGCGCGGGCCGCGCGTTACAGTCTGTGCCCACAGCGTGACGACGGCGCCGCCTCCGTTACAGGGAAAAAGGTCGTGCAGAACGGCGGCGCGGGGGGTATTCATCTCCCCGACAACGCGGTGGACGTGATCATCTCGAACTGTGTCATCAACCTGTCGGCGGACAAGCGCACCGTGCTGCGCGAGGCGTTTCGCGTGCTCACGCCGGGCGGTCGCTTCGCCGTCAGCGACGTCGTCGTCCGCGGGCATCCTCCAGAGGCCGTGCGTCGGAGCATGGCGTTGTGGGTGAGCTGCGTGGCCGGCGCGCTCGAGGAAACCGAGTTTCAGGCGATGCTGTCGGACACGGGCTTCGAGGACGTGAGCATCGAGCCGACGCGGATCTACCGGAGCGAGGACGCGCGCCAGTTCTTGGCGGACGCGGGTCTCGACGCCGTCGGCAACCTGGCCGACATCGACGGCAAGTTTATGGCCGCGTTCATCCGAGCGACGAAGCCGACGGTGCCGGTGCGTCACTAGCCGCGCGGGTCCTCGTGTCGGCCGCTCGCCGCGAGGGCCTCCGGATGCATATTCGATCCGTCGCGGGGCCGTGCCGAGTGCCTCCGCCCCACCCCTTCTCCCTCTCCGAGCGGTCCATGTCACGTCGTTCCGTCGCGTCTGCGCGCGGCCTTTCCCGTCTGCTGGGGCGCGTCCTGCCGCGCACTGCCCTCTGCCTGGGTCTTTCGGCCAGCATGGCCCGGGGGCAATCGCCGCCAGCTG
>CALQGY020000064.1 GCA_943330235.2 Candidatus Kuenenia stuttgartensis | reverse complement strand
GTTGGCGAGGCCCCCAGCGCATAGCTGAGCCGTTTGGACTGCATGACCCACTGTCCGCCGCTACGCTCGGTGCGCACGAACAAGCCGGAGGCCGGATCGACGTTCGACACCTGCACCGACGGCGCCACATTCCACGAGCCTTGAAAGAAGGCCGGCAGACTGAACGAGGTGTTCCAGTCGGCGTTGGTCTCGAACGTGCGCGAGAAGATGCGGGTCGTGCGCTGGGATGTATCCCGCACGCCGATGATCTCGCGCTGCTCGGGATAATCGCGGAACGTTTCGTTGAGTGCGAACGAGTTCTGCCAGACGAACGAGCCGATTTTAATGGGCGTGTCGAAGCTCATCTGCGTGGACCGCCGGTCCGCGCGGAACCGTGCGCTGTCCACGCCGCCGCCCACCTTCGCGTTGTAGACGAACGGGAACTGCAGCCCTTGATCGATCTTCTGCGTTTGCGACACGGAGAAGCGCAGCGCCGGCGTCCAGCTCACCAGCCCTTTGCCGAGCGTGCCGGTCGAGACGCTGAGCGAGGGGAAGTTGAGATCGACCTGACTACGCCCGGGATACTGCGTCCGGTTGCCGCCGAGATTGATCATTGCCGGGCCGACGCGCGTCTGGAAGGCGAGATCCGAGCGGATGGTCGCGTTGGCAACCGCCGGATTCATGGTGGTCGCGCGCTGCACCTGCGTGTTCTGCACCAGATTGATACGAGACGTGAGGCGCGTCTGCTTGGAAAAATCCTGGTTGTGATTCCAGGTAATGGACGTGTTGGTGGTGCCATTGCGCTGCGCGAGATACGACACCGCCGTTTCACCGGTGATGAAACGATTTAACCAGCGATAGTGGTATTCGACATTGCTGCGCACAAATCCAGGATCGGCCAGCGTGCTGCGCGCGCCGGAGCGCCAATCGAATGACGCCTCGGCGTTCATGTAATCATTGATCGCGAAAAAGTAGCCGATATTCGACACGCTCCGTCGATACGACGGACTGTTCCGAAACAGCTCGGCGATACCGAAATTGGGTGTCAACAGGCCACTTCGTCGACCAGTGCGCACATCCTGGAAGAAGAACGGAATCCAGAAAACCGGGACTTCCCCGATGTACAGCACGCCGGGTCGGGCGACCATGACGTTCTGCGACACGAACTTCATGTCCTTGGACGTGAAGTGAAAGTGCGGCTCGTCGTGATCGCAGTAGGAGAAGGACCCATCTTTGGCGAAGATGATGTGCTTGCCCTGCACCAGCGTGTCGGAAAAGATCGAACTCCGCTTGGCGGTGATGTAGAGCTTCTGCCCGGTTTCCACCGCGGTCGAGAAGGCACCGGTCTCACCAGAGCGGGTCTCGAGGTCGTAATCGATATGCCCGCGCGCGAGAAAGTCGTCCGCGCCCTGCTTGCTGGGATCCCGTAACCAGACGGAATCTCCGAGCGCGATCACTTTCTTGGTGGAGTCGTTGTACGAGATGGAGTCGCCGACCAGCATGGTCTCGTCGCGCTTGACGGCGGACGGTTTACCCTTGAGGACCAGCTCCTTCGTCTTGGCGTCGAACACCACCCGACCGCCCTGATATTGCACCTTGCGATAGCCGGTGCGCGCCATGAGTTCGCGCATGGTGGAATCAGGTGCATCGAAATCAAAACGCAGTTCGGCCTTGGCCTTCGCGCCGGCCGTGTCGTTCGCGGCGCGGCGACCGCCGGCGGCACCGGCCGCGCCACTGGCCGCGCCACCGGCCGCGCCACTGGCGGGGCGCGGGGTTACGCGCGGCTTCGCGGGTGGCTGCGTGGCCCCGGCACGAGCGACAGCGACGAGCCCGACCACGCACGCCACCAGCACACGAAGCCACGCCGCGCGACAGCGCGTCATCACGCGGTCGCGTCGTCCTGGGCCGCGAGTCGCCGCTCGCGCCGCGAGAAGACCAGGCGTGACAAGCCGATGCTCAGTTCATACAGCAAATACAAGGGAGCGGTCAACAGGGCCAGCGAGGTGGGATCCTGCCCCGGCGTGATCAGCGCCGCGGCGATGATGCAGCCGACGAAGGCATGCCGGCGAAATTTCGACAGGAACTGCGGCTTGACGATACCAATCGTGGTGAGCAGCAGGATCACAATCGGCATCTCGAACACCACGCCGAATGCCAGACACATCGAGATGACGAAGCCGGATAACTCGTGCACCGTCAGCATGGCCTTTACCGAGGCACTCTGAAATCCGAGCAGGAAGGCAAACGTCACCGGCAGCACATACACGTACGCGAGCGTCATACCTGCGAAGAACAGCAGGGCTGCGCCCACCAACATGGGGATGACCAGCTTCTTCTCGTGTCCGTACAGTGCGGGCGAGAGGAAGCCCCAGATCTGCCAGACAATCACCGGCGACGCGACCACCAAGCCAATGGCGATCGACGCGTTCATCACGATGTCGAACAGGTCGCTGGGATGCGTGACGATCAGCGGCCCCTGCATGTAGGGCTTGACCGGGCGGGCCAGCAGTTCGATGACATCCACCTGCTTGGTGTATAGCAGCAGAAACGCGCCACCCACCCCGATCGCGATCGCGAGGGCGACCCGGAATAATCGCCAGCGCAGTTCCTCGAGGTGGTCGAGAAACGGCATTTCCGCTTGATTGGTCCCCACCATCGTCTACCGTATCCGTGCGTCAGATTGCGTGTCAGCGGATCTCGAGGAGCCGGTCCGCGGCGAGACTCGCCTCGAGGCTCTTCGGATAGCGCGCGACTACATCGCTGAAGTATTTGCGCGCATTGGTCTTGTTACCCTGCTGCAGCGCAATGTCGCCCTGCTTATACAACGCCGTGGACGCGCGCTGCGACTCGGGGTATTTCGCGACCACGGCTCCAAAGGCCGCGTCGGCACCCGCGAGATTCTTTTCGGTCAGCAACGATTGCCCGATGAAGAACTGCGCATCCGGCGCCAAGTCGCTGGCCGGGAAATTCGACAGCAGTTCCTGAAAGATCGTGCGGGCCGTGGAGGTGCTCCCGCGCTGGAGTTGATCTTTCCCGTTCTGGAAGAGTTGGGCCGGTCCCGGTCCGCGCGCGGTGGAGTCGCTAGGCGGGGTGACCCCACCCGCTGCACCCGTTCCAGAGGCGCCGCCCGTCGTGCCCGATGACGATGCCGGCGGCAGCGCCGGCGGGGCCGCGGCGATGGCGTTGTTCCGTGCTTCGAGCTCGGCGCGGAGCCGCGCGATGGTCGCCTGACTCTGACCGAGGAGTGTTTGCACCTGCAGCAGCTGTTCCTTGATGCCGCGCATTTCCCCGCGGACATCCCCCTGCAGACTCACCGTTCTGGTGCTGAGGCGCGCCAACGAATCGCTGAGGGTCGCGATCAGTTTGGTGGCGCGCGTCAACGCTTCGGCTTGTTGCACGTCGTTGCGCAGCAGTTCGGTTCGCAATGACGCGACGTCGCTCTGCACAATACGGACGTCGTTGCGCGTTGCAAAACAGCCCCCCGTGGCAAGCAGCGCCACGAGGGGAAGAACACGCCACACCCGACGGCCGCGCGAGGTCAGACCGCGTGCGACGTCTCCGAGCGTAGCGACGGCGTTCACGGCGCGCGCAACTGGTCGCCGCCGGCGATGATCTCGAACTCATCACGACGATTCTGCGACCACGTCTCCTCGCCCGACCCCTGCACCGCGGGACGCTCACGGCCGAACGTCGTGGTCTCGATCCGGGAGGCATCGACGCCGTGATCCGTCAGGTACCGCTTGGCCGCTTCCGAACGCCGACGTCCCAACGCGATGTTGTACTCATCGCTTCCACGATCGTCGCAATGGCCGGAGACGCGCACGCGCAGCTGCGGGTTCGCCGCGAGCACGGCGATCTTGGCGTCAAGGATCGCCTTCGCATCATCGCGCAGTTCGTCCGCGTCGTACTCGAAGTAGATCGTCTTCAGGACCGTGCCACGCGCGGCGGCGATGCGCGCCGCGACTTCGGCTGAGTTATCAGGCTTCGGCGGCGCAGGAGGCGTCTCGGCTCGGGTCGGGGGCGCCGGCTGCGGCTGGACGGGCGTCGGCTGAGGCGCGACGGCGGTCGTCTTCTTCTTGCATGCGCCAAAGGCCAACGACGAGGCGGCCACTAGCACGAACAGACGAGACGCACGGATCATGTCGGGAAGCTCCAAAGGTGGAAGGGGGGGAACACGCTGGACGAGACTACGGCATCACAAGACGAGGAGACCAGGCCGCCAATCGGGCCGCTGCCCCACGCGTCAACTGACGGGAATTGCCTGTTTCGATATCAACCACCCACAACTGTCGCACACCACTCCGATCGGACGTGAAGACCACATGCCGAGAGTCCGGCGCCCAACTCGGGTCATCGTTCCGCCCTTCAGAGGCCACGGACCGCACCGACTGGTCACGCAGATTTACGGTCATGATCTGCTTCGTATTGCCGTTCAGCGACTGGAACGCCACTAACTGACCATTCGGCGACCAATCCGGTCCGGTGCGGAAGCTTCGATCACCGTACGTAGCGGCGCTCAGCACTTCGGCATTCGTGCCATCCACATCGCTAATATACACATCGCTCGGCCCGGAGCGGTCGCTCATGAACACGATTCGCTGTCCATCAGGACTGAATGACGGCTGCATGCTAATACGCCCGCGTCCTACGGTGACCCGACGCGGCGTCCCGCCCTCGATGGGGACCGCGTAAATATCGGTCCCATTTTCGGAGACGCGACCAAACGCCACCGTCCGTCCATCGGGTGAGACCGCCGGCGCCACGTCGTTGGTGCCGGGCGCGGAGGTGAGTACGCGCTGCGCCCCCGTGGTTAAATCGACCGTCATGATGGGGCTCCGCTCGCTGCCCAAGACGGCGTAGACGAGACCTCGACCGGACGGGAGCCACTGCGGCGACATGCCCGTAGATGTCACGGGCGTGACGTTGGCGCCATCGCTATCGACGGTCCAGACGCGCCCCCCGCGCTCGAAGGCAATGCGGGTCTGCGCGATACCGCGCTGTCCAGTGATCCACTCCTCGATGCCGTCGGACGCGCCGTGAACGGCCAAACGCCAGAGCGGCGAACCGGCGGGCACCGGCAGCGGAAAGTCGCGCTGGTTGACGACCGCCGTCTTCGCCACGTCGTGGAGTGCGACCCGCAGCCAGCCGGAGGGGAGCAACGTCCCCTGGACGATGCCATCGGCACCGAGCTTCGCGTAGAGCGCGTAATTCGCGGGCCCCGGCACCGCGGCCACACTGGACGAGGCGACCATGGTGAATCGATCGCTGTTCTGCAGATCGCGCGACAGCATGATCGTGAGCGAATCGCCGAGGGCGCCCGAGATGGGGAGCACCAGCAGCCCGGTCTTCTGGCCCGCTCGGTATGTGAAGCCGAGCGTCACCCCGGGGAGCGTGCGGTCCTGCGCCGACAACTCGACCAGCGGCGATGCCGACACCACGCACACGGCGAGCACGAGGCGCCTCACGGCGCGCGACAAAACAGATGACATCGAGAGTTACGGACGGAGGGCGTAGTCGAAGGTGAAGTAGACGATGAGCACGTCGTCCGCCCACCCCGAGGGGAGTGGGCCAAATCCGCGTGCCACGCCCACCGACTCGACGGTGGCTTGTGCTTCCAGGTCGAACAGACGGTCGCCCGACGACTTCACGACGTCGATCCCGGCGACCGAGCCATCGCGACGAATCAGAAACTTCACCTCCGCCACCAACGACGCGGCCACGCGACGCGGCGAATAGGCGAGGGTAATCTGGCGGACGATGTTGTTCAGGTACCCAGGGTACGGGAAGGCGATCCCCTCGGTGCGCATGTTGCTCACATCCGCGCCCTTTCCGCCGTCTCGCCCGCTGCCCGCCTTGGGCGCGGCGACCGCCTTCGACGCCACCGCGGCCTTCGCGCCGGCCGCCTTCGATCGGCTTGGCATCGGGGTGGCCTTCGGCGTCGGCGCGGGTGCTTTTTTCGTGGGCAGCGCCTTCTCCACGGGCGCCCGCTCCGCGCCGGAGGGTGCGTCTGCCTTGGTCGGCGCGTCGGGGGCCTGTGGCGCAACCACCCCGGCTTGCCGAGGCCCCGGTGGCGCGCCAATCAGCTCCACGCGGTACACCGGCGGTCGCGGCACGTCGTGCTGGAGCCCCCACAGCAGGACGGCCGCCACCACGCCAACGTGCACCAGCGCCGACAGCGCGAAACCCGCGCGCATCGCCCCCGCGGCGCGAGATCGCGATAGCGACGGCGCTGGCGATGCGGTCGACCGCGTCACAATGGCGACTCGGGTTCACCGACCAGCCCAACGTCCATGCCGGCGGCCTTGATCGACGCGATCACGCGGAGCACCACGCCGTACGGCACGCCTTCATCCGCCCGCACCGTCACGCCCGTTCCGCCCTTGCGCGTCGAGAGCGCCTTGATGCTGCCGGCAAACTCCTGATCGGACAGGAGGACCTCGTCCGCGTAGATCCGCCCGCGTCGATCAATCGTGACGACCACGTTGCTCTTGGCATCGAGGGGCCGGACATCGGCTTTCGGCAACTGAATTTCGACGCCGCCCTGCATGATCGGGGCGGTGATCATGAAAATGACCATGAGCAGCATCATGACGTCGATCAACGAGACCACATTGATCTCGCCGTTCACCCCCATGCGATCCCCGCGTCGTCGTCCGCGCATGGGGCCTAGATACGTCCCTCGCGCACCATCAGCGCGATGAGTTCCGACCCGAACCCTTCGAGTGCGCCGTCGAAGCGGTTCAAGCGCGCAGCGAACGAGTTGTACGCGAAGGCGGCAGGAATGGCGACGGCCAGCGCCGCTGCCGTCGCGGAGAGTGCCGCCGCGATACCAGGCGCCACCGCCGCGATGTTCCCCGACCCCTTGTCCATGATGCCGGCGAAGGCGCTCATCACACCCAGCACGGTCCCCAGAAGTCCGATGAGCGGACTCACGCTGCCAACGGTCGCCAACCACGTGATGAAACGCCCAAGCTCCTCGCGCTCCTTGCCCGACTCGGCATCGAGCACCAAGCGGAGCGCCTCCACCTGCGAACCGGAGAGACGCGCGGTACGATCGGATGTGGCCCCGAGCGCAGGTTTGGTATCGTTCAGAAACTGGACCGCCCGAGCAAAGACCGCGGTAAACGCACTCGGGGTAGCGCGTTGCGCGAGCAGCGTGGCCTCATCAATGCCCCGCGCCCGTTCGAACTCGCGCACGAAGGCGCGACCACTGACTTCGGCCAGACGAAAGGCACGCCACTTGGCGAACATGATGGCCCACGACAACAACGACAGCACCACCAGCAGCACAAGTACCGCCTTCGTGATCCCATCCGCCCCGAGGATCAGCGACACCAACGACGTGGACGTTGCGGCCGGTTTCGCACTCAGTTGCAGCAAGGCCAGCATCGCGGCGTTCGTCAGCATCAGCGCGTGATGGCGCCCGAGCGGCGCCCCGAGAAGTACTGGTACGTATTGGCCAGCCCCTCCGCCAGCGAGACCTTGGGCGACCACCCAAGTACCGAGCGCGCCTTGTCGGTCTGCAGCGCCGAGCGGGCCAGTTCGCCGGCTCGCGCGGGCGCGTAGTCGATGGCCGCCGTCGCGCCGGCCACGGACTGCAGCGTGGTGGCGAGCGTGTTCACGGACGTTTCGATGCTGGTGCCGATGTTGAAGGCGCGCGCGTCGAGTCGACCGGGCTTCGGCAGTGACGTCGAGGTGGCTGCCGCGAAGTTCGCACCGGCGACATCACCCGCATAGACGTAATCGCGCGTCTGCTCGCCATCACCAAATACGGTGAGTGCACGACCATCGAGAATGCGATTGCAGAAAATGGCCACAACGCCCGCCTCACCATGGGGATCCTGACGCGGCCCGTAGACGTTGCCGTAGCGCAAGGCGACCGTATCGAGTCCGTGCACGCGTCCGTAGTAGGCGAGGTAGTACTCCACCGACAACTTGGCGATCCCGTACGGCGCTTCCGGATCCTTCGAAAACGTTTCCGTGCTCGGCGGCGGATCGAAATCGCCGTACAACGCGCCGCCGGTCGACGAGAACACCACGCGCGTGGCGTGGCCGCTGGCCTGAATGGCCTGCATGAGGTTGAGGGTGCCGAGGATGTTGCGTGTGGCGTCGAACACCGGGTCGAGTACGCTGCGGCGCACATCGATCTGCGCCGCGAGATGACACATGACATCGAAGCCACCGTCCCGAACGAGCGCTGCGGCGTCGGGCGTCGTGATGTCCCCGCGTACGAAGCGCGCGTCCGGCGGGATGTTCTCGGTCCGGCCGCTGGACAGGTCATCAAGAATCGTGACCGACCAGCCCTCGGCCAAGAACCGATCCGCCACATGCGAGCCGATGAAGCCCGCGCCGCCCGTCACCAATACACTTTTTGCCATGCCGTCTGCCCCTCACGTCTGGGTTGTCGACCGCGTCACACGACCAAGCGCCGGCTGCCACATCCGGCATTGACCGGGGGCACAATCTGCGCGCCGGGCATGCAGATGCTCGGAATGCCGCAATGTACACACGCGCTCGCGACAACGGGTCGCGAGCGCGTGACGAGAATATCCAGATTCCAAAACGGCGACAGAATGGTTCCTCCGATCGCCTTCCCTCAGTCGCTACGGCATCCGACGGATCCGCTTCGCGATAGTACCGACTTCAATGCCGGGGCGAGACTGCCCGACAACGATCGCCGAACTCCCGAGGGCGCTCACCCGGACGACCCGCAGGACCGCGATGCGATCCTCGCCGGTCGTCGCGGAGCGCTGGACGAGCGCAAACTCGTCGCCCGCCTTCACGCCCTGCGCTTCACCGGCCGCGAGCAACAGAAAGCTCTGAACCGTGGGCAACAGGGATGTCGGCTCGATCCACGACACCACACTCTCGAGATCTTTCCCCTCCACACGCGCTGGACGCTGATCCACCGGCGCGGCCGCGCCGTCCAGCACGAAGAGCGCCTGTCCCTGCTCGATGACGCCGGTCTGCGACCGCACCACCGCGCGGACCGGCTTGCCAGGATCGGCGCGCGTGACCTGCAGCGTGCCCGTGGGTAGTCCCACGCCAACCGTCGGACTCAGCACGCCGTTGGGGAGCACCGCGACCAACTGATCCCCGACCGCCAAGGTCTTGCCCTGCGGCGGAGTGATCTCGACGTCGTCGGCGAGTTGCAGCCGAGCCGAATTGTGGAGCGACGGCCCAGCGTCATCGATACGACGCCCGACACGCCCGCTCTGGGCCCAACGTGTTTCGGCCACATGAAAGGGCGCCGACAAGTACTCGCCACGCCTCGGCGCCGGCGCCGCCGACTGCGATGCGCGCCGGGCCGCTTCGGCCGCCTCGGCGGCATCCGGGAGATCGAGCACGAACACCGTGCGCACCTCCTTGTCGGAACGCGCCGCCCGGAGATCCGCGCGCGTGACAAGACCGACATGCGAGGCGCCGCGGCTGATGAGTCGCTCGGCCTTGACCTGCGGGCGCAGTGCTCCACGCTCGGTCATGGAGGCGGTATCGGCGGTTTCCCCTGTCGAAACCTCGACGCGGACGGGCGACCCTTTGGCGGCCGCCTTCCCGCCCTTCGCCGCCGCCTTGGCCGCCGCCTTGGCCGCGGCCGGTGTCATCTCGCGCGCGTCGGCGCGGCCGCTGGTCTGTGCGGCCAGTGCCCCGACTCGCCGAGGCGGCGCCGCGAACTCTGGCGTGACCGCGGGCGCCTGCTTCTGGGCGGATGACGCTGGCGTCGTGGCGACCAGAGGGATCGTCGAATCGCTCGCGACCGGCAGCGTGCTCCTCGCCGCGACGACGGATCGCCGCGAAGGAACCACCAAGACCGCGCCGATGCGAAGCGCAGTATCGCTCGACAAGGCGATGCCGTTGCGCTTGGCGATCGTACGCCACGCATGTCCGTCGCCGAAATACCGCACGGCGAGGCTCCAGAGCGTCTCCCCTGCCTTCACGGTATGCGTGGTGGTCGAGTCCTGCTGTGCACTCGACGCGGCCTTGGGCACGCCGGCCGGCGATCCGCGCACAGGGGCCGTCGGCGTGGTCGCCGAATCACGGCTCGCGACGGGCGGGGTTGCCTGCGCATGCAGTACGACCGGGTGCCAGATCAGCAGCAACGCGAGCGTGGCGAAAACGGCCACGGCAACACGAAGCAGCGTGAGCCGCACGGCGGCGACTCGATCGACATCGGAACGATTCGGGGACAGGTGCGCCTGTTCGGCAGCGCGCATCGGCGGGCCTCTCTGTGGGAAGAGCGATACACCGCGGCACTGGCGGTGCGGATGGAGGACGCGTGCACAGACATCGCGCACGTGGTCCCCCATCGGCAGACGCTTGCCGCGCACACGCGTCACGCGCGTGATGTCACCGTGCTGGCCCGGACCATTTCACGGCGGAGTCCAACCGGCGCCGGCCACCTCGCACTGCGAGGGGCCGCGCCGTGCCACCTGGTTTTTCAGAACGGCAGATCGTCGTCTTCGTCTTCCAACGCGCCCGGGAAATCCGAAAAGTCATCCCCCGTACCGCCCGCCGCGGGCTTGGCCGCCGGCTTGCTACGAGCCGCCGGCGCCGCCGACGGAGCCGAGCGTCGCGGTGCGCCGCTGTCCATGTCATCACCGCCGCCCGGACGGCCGCCGAGGAGCATCAACTCCTTGACACGGATCTCGGTGGTGTAGCGCGTCTGGTTGTCCTTATCCTGCCACTGGCGATACTCGATTTCGCCTTCGACGTAGATCTTCTCGCCCTTCTTGACGTAGCGCTCGACCACGTCGGCCAGCCCGGAACCCCGGGTGCTGTTGTTCCACACGATGCAACGATGCCACTCCGTCTTTTCCTGCTTGTTGCCGCTCTGATCGGTCCACGAGCGGCCGGTGGCCAGCGAGAACTGCGCGACCTTACCGCCGGTTCCGACGGTTTTGATTTCGGGATCGCTCCCGACGTTGCCAATGAGAATGGCCTTGTTCAAACTGCGGCTCATGGTACCTCCTCGCAAAACAAAATGGATCCGGACTGGAAGCTGACGTGCCGGGCGTGTGGGATAACCTAGGAGGGTTCGTCAGAAGCGCCAAACCCGCGCGCCGCACTCCGTCCCTTTTCTACGCGCCCGCGGCGGCGACGTGGGATTCGCTGCTCGCTTGGGCATTCCAGCGTAGGATTAGGGCGTCTTCGAGCGGATCCTGGTAGTAGCCGCGACGGCGCCCGACCGACGAGAATCCGCGAGACCCGTATAGGCCGCGAGCCGCCTCGTTAGACAGGCGCACCTCGAGGAACACGCTTCGCAACCCCATCCTGACCGCCGCGCCAAGGGCATCATCCAGAAGGCGCGCCGCGATCCCGCGCCCCCGGAACGCCGGCGCCACCGCGATGTTGGCGATCTCCCCCTCATCGAGGACGTGCAGGAGCACGCAGTAGCCCAGGACCTCGCCCGCCGCATCGAGGGCCACGATCGTTCTCGCGTGTCCATAGGTCATCAGATCCGCGAACGCGGAGGCCGACCATGGATCGGAGAATGCGACTTGTTCGATGGCCGCGATCGCCTCAAGGTCATCGGCATGGACCGGCCGGAGCACGGTCGACACCGGCGCCCCCTTGGTCGGCGTCACGACGTTGGAAGCGGCCGGTCGTGCGCGGCTTCCCACTTCACCTGTGCCTCCGCTAAGCGTCCATAGGCCGGCTCCCAGGAGGCAAGATCGACGCGCCCGCGCTCACGCCACTCTGGCACGTGCATGAGGCGTCCCGCGTCAGGAACCACCGGCTGATCCGGTACCACGGCCGCGCCACCCGGAACGGCTAATCGCACGCGCCCGTCGGCGGCGGTCGCCAGCGCATCGACGTGCAGGCGCTCGACCTCCCCTTCGGCACGGGCCATCCCCGCCGCGTCGACCGACACCCGAAGGGCGTACCGCTCCCCCCGCAGCGCGTCCGAGTGCACCAGATACTGTCCGGGCGCCCCCCAAGACGCCGCCGCCAGCAGCAGCGACGGAACGGCGTACAAGGGCACCGCCGCGGCGTCCGCGAGCCCCTTCGCCAGCGAGGCCGCGATGCGCAGGGAGGTGAAGCTCCCCGGTCCGCTGCCGCAGACGATGGCGCGCAGATCGCGCACCGTGCAGCCCTCGGCCGCCAACATCGCCTGAATGGCCGGGAAGAGCGCGTCCTCGCGCGAGACACCCATCGGGACATCGGCGCGGTGGCGCAACGTATCTCCGTCTAGCAGCGCAACCGACGCGGACGCCGTCGAGGCTTCAAGAACGAGTGTCAATCCGGCGCCCGGCGATTCGGCGGGCACGATCATCGGCGGAACACGGAAACAGCGAGCGGGGGCATGACGCACGATCTCCTGCCTACGCGCCGTCGGCAAGGGCAGCGACGAGACGGTGACCGCCCAGGCCCCCTCTCGCACCTTCCGCACCCGTGCGCGTCGCTGCGCGCGACGCTGCGCGCGAAGCCTCAGGCGGCCGCGATCTGCGGCCGAGTCCGCGTCGCGTGTTGCATCGACGCGATCTGCGCGATCGCATCCCCGCCGGTGGAGGCCATCGCCGCGAACGTCCCCTGCTCCGCCATGCCGACGGCGACATCCAGCATCGCGCCATCAAACGCCGTTCCACGGTCCGGCGTCATGATGCCGAGGACCTTCTCCACCGACATCCCGTCGCGGTACGGTCGATCGGCCGTCAGGGCCTCGTAGACGTCGGCAATGGCCAAGACGCGAGCCGTGAAGTCGAGCTGCGCCCCAGACAGTCCCCACGGATAGCCTCGGCCATCAAGGCGCTCGTGGTGCTGCGCCGCCGCCCCGGCGAACCGTCGAAACGCCGAGACCGGCTCGAGAATCTGCCAAGTCCAGAGCGGGTGCTTCTTCACCTCGTCCCGTTCAGCATCGGTGAGGCGACCCGGCTTGTCGAGAATGCGATTCGACACCCCCAGCTTGCCAATGTCGTGGAGCAATCCCGCACGCAATACATCCTGCAGCAGCGGATCGTCCGCGCCCATGGCCGTGGCGATGCCGACGGCATAGCGCGCCACATTGGTGGAATGCCGGTAGGTAAACGGCGACTTGGCGTCGATCACGGCCGCGAACGCGTACGCCGTCGCGTCGAGTCGCTCGTCGGTCGCCATCATGGGCGATCCGCCGGGCTCCAACGCGATCACCGCCGCCTCGAGGTGCACGCGGTCCGCAAGCGCCGACCACCAGTCGGCATCGCGATGCCAGGCGAGGAGTCGTGTGACCAGCGACGGATCAAACCACGTGCCGCTGCGCGCGCGCAGCATCTCCAGCGACGCGCGGAGTCCCTCTTCGGTCCAGAACACCTCGAACGTCTGCGACACGAGAAGGATGCGCGACAAGAGCGGGATCTCGCGACCGGACAGACCGACAGGATGCCCGAGTCCGCACCAGTGTTCATCGACATGCCCGATGGCTTCTGACGTCAGCGCGGGGAACCCAAGCGCGACGGCGATCTGTGCACCGCGTTCACACCGCGCCTGAATGATCTCGCGCGTCATCTGCGGCGTTTGGGCGATGCGCATGAAATGCTGCAGGCGTGCGATAGGATTTCTCCCGACACCGCAATTGCGCGCCGTGCGCATGGCGAGGCGCCACCGATCGTGCCAGTCGACCAGACGCATGTTGCGCTTCACCTGCTGATCATCCGACCCGAAGAGCGACGCCATGCGTGCCGCGTTGCTCGAACAGCCGGCGTCCTTGAGGAGCGCCGCGTAGTACAACGCGCCGAGCGTCGACGCATCCAGGTCGA
The DNA here is from genome assembly GCA_943330235.2 of Candidatus Kuenenia stuttgartensis. Taxonomy (GTDB): domain Bacteria; phylum Gemmatimonadota; class Gemmatimonadetes; order Gemmatimonadales; family Gemmatimonadaceae; genus Gemmatimonas; species Gemmatimonas stuttgartiensis_A. The sequence continues at coordinate 8,584 of CALQGY020000064.1, read as the reverse complement.
GCTCACGCCCCAAACGCATGGCAATCAGCGCCGTACGGAGCGTATGGCCGGGGCGCTGCCCCTCAGTGAGATCCAGCGCGTACGTCAACGCCGCGATCACCTCGGCGAAGCGAACGGTCGGCACGCGGGACGCCGCGATGAATGACGGGGACTGCTCGGACACGGGCGCGCGGGAAGCCGGGAAAGCACACGAACTGCAGTGAACCGTGAACGACGGTCATCCGTGGCGTTTCGTCACCGCCCGCAGGCGACGGCCGCGCGATTACCGCGCGGAACGGACGCTCAGACTCCGTCGATCCGCGTGGTCCGGATCGTGGCGCAACTCGATAGTGATGGTATCCGGCGACAGCGTATCCGCGACGCGCTCCGGCCACTCGACGAGGACCACGGCGGCCGACTCCACCAGCTCATCCCAGCCGAGGGCCTCGAGCTCCGCGCCGGAGCGCAGCCGATACAGGTCGGCGTGCACGATACGACCAAGCGGCGAGGCGTACTCCTGAATGAGCGCGAAGGTGGGGCTGGTAACGGCGGACGGATTGAACACCCCGAGCCCTTCGCAAATCGCGCGCACGAGCGTCGTCTTGCCGACGCCGAGATCGCCGAGCAACGCGATCACGCTGGCACGAGGCAAGACCGCGCCAAGCGCCTGTCCCCACGCCTCCAGCGAGGCGCGATCAGGCGCGCGCGGCGCGCCGCGCCCGAGCAGTCCAGCCAGGGTGTCCGCGGGGGTGTCGTTGATATTCATCGTCCTTTCCGCCCGGGAGGGCGTCGCCCCGGCGCCGAACCTGGGGGGCGCTTGGGGGCGGCCAGCTCACCACGCGCCTGCGCGGGTCGCTCGCCGAGCGCCGTGCGCACCTCGAAGAGCTGATCGCGCAAACGCGCCGCGGCTTCGAAGTCGAGCGCCGTCGCGGCCTCACGCATGGCGACCTCCAACTCCCCGACGAGCGTTTCGAGCTCCGCGCGCGTGCGTGCCGCCCGTTCGCCATCGAGTGCACGCGGGGCCGGTACGGTCGCGCCGTCGCGCTCAATGCGCGCATCGGCAACGCGCGTGATAAACCGCACCTCGTCGACACTCTTGGTGACACCGTACGGCACGATGCCGTTGGCCGTATTGAAGTCGCGCTGAATCGCGCGCCGTCGGTCGGTTTCGCCGATGGCCCGTTCCATAGATCCGGTCACCCGATCGGCGTACAGGATGGCCATGCCGTGAATGTGTCGCGCCGCGCGCCCGATGGTTTGAATCAGCGAGCGATCGCTGCGCAAAAACCCTTCCTGATCCGCGTCAAGAATCGCCACCAGCGAGACCTCGGGCATGTCGAGCCCCTCGCGCAACAGGTTGATGCCGACGAGCACATCGAACTCACCGAGGCGCAACCCGCGCACAATCTCCACACGTTCGATAGCGTCGATGTCGGAGTGCATATAGCGCACGCGAACGCCCATCTGCTGGAGGTAGTCGGTGAGGTCTTCAGACATGCGCTTGGTAAGCGTCGTGACCAGAACTCGTTCGCCCTTGCGTTCGCGCAGACGGATCTCGTGGAGCAGGTCATCCACCTGCCCCTTGACCGGTCGGACTTCCAGCACGGGATCAAGAAGCCCCGTCGGTCGGATGACCTGCTCCACAACGACGCCTTCGGACATCTGCAATTCAAGCTCACCGGGCGTCGCCGAGACGTTGATCAGCTTCGGCACCATGGCCATGAACTCGTCGAAGACGAGCGGACGGTTGTCGAGCGCGCTGGGGAGACGAAAGCCGTAGTCAACCAGTGTGAGCTTGCGCGCACGGTCGCCGTTGTACATGCCACGAATCTGCGACAACGTGACGTGCGATTCGTCCACCACCACCAGAAAATCATCGGGGAAGTAGTCGAGCAGGCAGGCGGGGCGCTCGCCCGACTGGCGGCCGCTGAGATGACGCGAGTAGTTCTCGATGCCGGCACAGGTGCCGATCTCCGCCATCATCTCGAGATCGAACTGCGTCCGCTGCTCAAGTCGCTGGGCTTCGAGCAACTTGCCCTGTGTGCGGAGCTCCTCGAGGCGTGCGGCTAACTCGTCGCGAATGGCCCGCGACGCGCGTTCGATGGTCGGGCGGTTGGTGATGAAGTGCTTGGCCGGATAGACGGCGGTACGATCCATCGTCGCGATGGTCTCGCCGGTCACGGGATCGATTTTCGAAATACGCTCGATCTCGTCGCCCCAGAGTTCGAGACGTACGGCCTGCTCTTCGTACGCCGGAAATATTTCGACCGTGTCCCCACGCACGCGAAACGTACCACGCTCGAAGGCGACGTCGTTGCGGAGATACTGAATGCCAACCAGCGCGCGCAGAATATCGTCGCGCGCAATCTCCTGCCCCTTGCTCAGCGAGACCATGCGCTCGCGATACGATACAGGGTCGCCGAGTCCGTAAATCGCCGAGACCGTGGAGACGATCACCACATCGTCGCGCTCCATGAGCGACGACGTCGCGCGCAACCGGAGGCGGTCGATGTCCTCGTTGATGCTGGCGTCTTTCTCGATGAACGTATCGCTGGACGGGACGTACGCTTCCGGCTGGTAGTAGTCGTAGTACGAGACGAAGTACTCGACGGCGTTGTTCGGAAAGAAGCTCTTGAGCTCACCGTACAACTGCGCGGCCAGCGTCTTGTTGTGCGACAGCACCAGCGTGGGGCGTCCCCACTGCGCAATGACGTTGGCGACCGTCATGGTCTTGCCAGAGCCCGTGACTCCCAACAGCGTCTGGATGCGGTCCCCGCGGGTCAGTCCACTCGCGAGTTCGACGATCGCACGGGGCTGGTCACCGGCGGGGGAAAACGGCGATTGGAGGCGGTAGGGCGCGGACATGCGCGAAATATAGCACGCCATCGGGATTTCTTCGGGGACATTGCAATGTCCACATCCCGAAGCCGATCAGTCCTCGGACGTGATCTTTTCCCGTCGGCTGACGGCGGCGATCCCCTTCACGCGACGCGCCGCTTTGATGATCCGCTCGAGGTGCACCAGGTTCTCCACCTCCACCATGGCGGAGCCGCTGACTTTGCCGTCAATCGTCTTGAGTTCGAGGCTCTTGATGTCGGTGCCGGTCGCACTGACGGCGGCAGCGACATCCGCGTATAACCCGCGCCGATCGTTGCCCTCGAGCGCAAGCCGCACGATGAAGCGCTCTCCGGCCATCTCGTGCCAGTCGATTTCCAGCCGACGCTCCGGCTCGTGCGCGAGCAAGAGCAGGTTGGGGCAATCACCGCGATGAATGCTGACGCCGCGTCCGCGTGTCACATAGCCCACCACTCGATCACCGGGCACCGGCTGACAACACTGCGAATAGCGCACCAGGAGCCCATCCGCGCCCTGAATGCGAATACCCTTGCCCGTGCCGCGCACCCGATCGACGAACCGTTCAATCGTGCCCGGCTCCTTGGGCGGCTCGGGAGCGTTCTCCAGCTCGGGATGCAGCGCCTTGATGACCTGCATGATGTGCACGTCACCCACACCGACGGACGCGATGAGCTGCGACGCATCCTTGAGCTTGAGCAGACGCGCGGCCGGCAACAGCCCGTGGTCGTCGACCTTGGGGAGGCGCCGGCGGCGCAACTCGCGCTCAATGATCTCGCGCCCCAAACGCATGGCCGACGAACGCTCTTCAAGCCGCAGCATCTGCCGGATCTTGTGGCGCGCCCGCCCGGTGCGCACATGCGCCAGCCAGTCACGACTGGGCTTCGCGTTCGGGTTGGTCAGGATCTCGACCGTTTCCGAATTCTTCAGCGCACGCGACAGCGGCGCAATGCGACCGTTGATCTTCGCGCCCGCGCACCGCGCACCGACCTGCGTGTGCACCGCAAACGCGAAATCGAGCGGCGTCGCCCCCTTGGGCAACTGAATGACGTCGCCGGTGGGGGTGAACACGAAGATCTCATCCTGATACAAGTCGAGCTTGAGGAACTCGAGGAATTCACCCGGCGTCTCGGCGTCAAGCTGCAGCTCCAGCACCTGACGGAACCACGCAAGATGTCGATCGAGTTCGTCCGTATTCTTGCTGGACTCTTTGTACAGCCAGTGCGCGGCGATACCGAAGTCGGCCGTGCGGTGCATGTCCCGCGTCCGGATCTGAATCTCGAAGAGCTGACGACCGGGACCGAACACCGTGGTGTGCAGCGACTGATAGCCGTTGGATTTCGGCTGGGCGATGTAGTCTTTGATACGCTCCTGCACCGGTGTCCAGCCGTCATGAATCACCCCCAGCGCGTGATAGCACTCGAGCACGTTCGGTACGATCACGCGAATGGCCAGCAGATCGTAGATGTCCTCATACGGACGATCCCGCTGCTGCATTTTCTTGTAAATCGACCACAAGTGTTTTGGGCGACCGGTGACTTCGACGTCCGCAATGCCGGCGTCGAACAGACGCTTCACCAACGGTTCCTTCATCTGCGAGATCAGCGTCTCGCGTTCTCCGCGCTTGGCCGCCACGAGCTTGGCCAGGGTCTTGTAGGCTTCCGGTTCGAGATGTTTGAACGCCAGATCCTCAAGCTCCCACCGCATCTTCGCCATACCGAACCGATGCGCGAGCGGCGCATAGAGATCGCGCGTCTCCTGCGCGATCCGGCGTCGCTTCTCCGGCGCGAGCCAATCCAGCGTCCGCATGTTGTGCAGACGATCCGCCAGTTTGATCAGGATGACACGCGCATCCTTGGCGATGGACAGCAGCAGCTTCCGGTAATTCTCGACCTGACGTTCTTCCCGCGACGAGAGCGGAAGATTCGCGATCTTGGTCAGCCCATCAACGATCTGCGCGATCTCCGCACCGAATTCGCGCTCGATGTCCTCGACCGTAATGTCGGTGTCTTCGACAATATCATGCAGCAGACCGCTGGCGACGGTTGCCGTGTCCAGTTGCAGATCGGCGAGAATGCGCGCCACCTCGATGCAATGCGACACGTACGGTTCGCCGGAATGCCGCACCTGACCGGCATGCGCTGCATCCGAGTACCGGTACGCGCGCACGAGCAGCTCGTGATCGAGCTTGTCGTACGAGCTGTTGGCACTCGGTCCGAACCCGGGAATGGCTTCGTGCAGCGCAATCGTTGTCACAGCAGACCCGCCTCCGCAAAACTCATGTACCGTCCACGCCCCACGATGATGTGGTCGTGCACCGGGATATCCAGCAAGCGCCCGGCCGCCACCAACTGCTCCGTCACCGCGCGATCTTCCGCCGATGGTGTCGGATCGCCGCTCGGGTGATTGTGCACCAGAATGACGGCCGCGGCCCGCTCGGCGATTGCCTCCCGAAAGACCTCGCGCGGATGCACCAATGAGGAATTGAGCAACCCGCGCGTCACCAGCACATCGCGCTCGAGCCGATGCTGCGCATCGAGCACCGCCACGTGGAATTCCTCCACCGGCAGCTCCTGCAACCGCGGTGCGAAGACCGCCGCCACATCGCGAGGACCACGCAACGGCACGCCGGCCTCACGTGCTTCCATCGACATCCGCCGACCGAGTTCGAGCGCCGCATGAACGGCCGTCGCCCTCGCCTGTCCCACGCCGTGCACACGCGTCAGGGCCGCCATCGGCATGGCCGCCAACCGACCCAGCGACCCAGCCGAACACTCCAACACCGCACGCGCGCACTGCAGCGCCGACCCTCCGGTACCCCCGCTGCCGAGAATCGTCGCAATCAGCTCGGTGGTGCTCAGCGCCTGCGCGCCCAGCGACCGCATCCGTTCACGTGGACGCTCCGTGTGTGGGAGTTCACGAATAGTTACTCCGCGCGGCGCGGACTGGCTACTGGAGGAGTCGGCCGAAATCATCACAAAGGTGCTCCGGAAATGAGAAGAAGGAGTGGCAACCTCGTGATGATGGCGTTCGCACAGATCGCTACACGTATCGTCCCATCGCGCGTCGGCTCGATATCACGCCAGACACCGTGAGATCCATGGCGATTCGGGGCGCAAACGAAAGCGGGCCGACGAGATGCTCGTCGGCCCGCCCTGTGCTGTGTCGCGATCGTTTACTGACCGCCGCCGCGCGGCTTCGCAGTGCGCGCCTCACCGGCGCTGGAGCCGCCGCTGCTGGAGCCGCCGACGCTGGAGCCGCCCGATCCCGAGCTGCCAGGCGACCCGCCGCCCGACGATGACGGTGGAGGCGTGAACGGAATGGACTTCTCGCTGCGCGTGTATCCCTGACCGTAGACGGCCTTGCCACGTGGTTCGTATCCGGCACTGCCGTTTCCGCCAGGCGAGACGACAACGACCACCGGCCCGTTGCCGCTGTAGTACCCGGGGCCCGAGTAGCCGCCATAGCCATAACCGGGATATCCGTTGCCGTACCCGTACCCATAGCCGTAGCGATAGAACGGCATGTCGTACTGGTACCCGTACGGGTTCCAGCCGTAATAACGGTCGGCCCCGTACAACCACCCAAGACCCGTCATGCCGTAGCATGCCCCACGCGCAGAGGCGCAGCTGTTCTCTGCCGTGGTCGCGCCACGCGCGCTCGGCGCGAGCCGATCGATGTTCACGTTCGGCGTCCCGTCATTCCGCTGCAGCACGAACGTCTTCGGATTCGAAATCGCGACCAGCATATCGATAACACGCGACGGCATGCCGCCGTCCGCGAGTCGCACCAATTCCTTGCCGGTAAGCTCGAATCCCTGTCCACGATCCGTCAGCCACGCCTCGGTCAAGTTCGCATCGACCGCCTTAGAGACTTCCAGCACGTCCTGCGTCGTCACCGGCGCCCCAGCAAATGCGCGGACCGATGCGGTGCCAAAGAACACCGACGGACCATTCACCCGAATCCACTGTCCGTCGCGGTCTCGACCGAATTCGGCATCCGCCACACGGTGGAGTCCATTGCTGCAGGTGTAATCGGACTTCACGCTGATACGCTGCCCATCGGCTGACGGGGTTTGTGAGTCAGCACCGCGACACCCATCGCGCGGCGGCGACAGGCGCTTTCCCGACACATCGAGGATAGGACGCTCGACGATGGCGCCGCCAGCAATGCCCTCCAGTGCAATGCCGGTATCGCGGAAATGCGCGATGAACGTCGTGACGTTCTTGTTCACATTGACGCTCTGCGCCTGCACCCACTGACCGTCGGCATCAATGGACATCACGCCGCTTTCGACACGTTCGACGCCACGCCCGCAGGAAAACGTGCCCTTGAGCATGAGGCGACGCCCGTCGGCACTCCATGTGGCCGTCTCCGTGCCGACGCATTCATCAGACTTCTTGCTGGTGACGACGCCGGGATTGATAACCGTGCGATCGGTGATCGAGCCGCCCGCGAAGTTCACGATCTCGACGCTGCTCAATGCCGGACCGGGCACGACACAGATCATGGTCGCCGAGGCCGGTGAGACGGACTCGCCCGCAGAGACCACGGGCACGATGGCGCCCGTCGGCTTCCAGCAGCCTAACCACGGCTGCCAGCGCGCGTCATGGACCGCAACGACGGCGGCCGTCTGTGCCCCGACGATCGGAGATACGGCGCAGATCGCCGCAAGGAGCCCCAGCGCGGACGCGCGCGTCATGATGCGGGGCGACGACGGAATCAGAACTCGCATGGCGGGCTCAGAATCGAAGGTGAAGGCCGGCCGTCACCGAGACGCCGGAAAGGTCAATGCGGTCAAAGCCAACGAAGTCCGAGCTCATCGGACCATGCGCCCGCTCATATCGCGCTTCGGTGAGCAGGCCAAGCCGCGTAGAGAGTGCATAATCCACTCCCGTTGCGCCATACGCCATGTTCGTCCAGCCGCTCGATTCCATCGTGGAGTGGAAGACGTCAAAGTTACTGAAATCGACGAAGTCGCCAGTCTGATGGAAACGGTAATACATCATCCCCACGCCACCGGCGACGTACGGCGCAAATTTGGACGGGACCCAGGCGAAGCGCCCGAGCGAGCGACCGGGACTCTTCGCAAACCACTTCAGCCCGAGGGTCAGCGGCGCCCGCTCGAACGTCGTGCGCTGCTCGATGGGGAGGTCCTTGTTGTCCACGAAGTCGCGGTACTCTGACCCCGCTTCGCGAGAGCTGACCGCCGCCCCCAGTTGGAGGGCGAATCGGTGCGTCAGGGTCACATCCAAGTCCGCGGCCGCGGAGAATCCCGCAAAATGACCGCGATTCAGCGTCAGCTGCTGGGCGGTGAAATCGAACACCCGGCTGTTGGCCGAAGGCCACGCGCGTCCCAGCCGCAAGGACAACGCCGCCTGCGGCGCATGGAAGAGGAACCCGTCACCCGCCCCCGATTGCGCATGGGCGACGGCCGGCCGCACCGCCGCGAACAGCATCAGCAGCAGCGCGGTAGCCAGCAACGTGGTTCGGCGATGGCGAGCCGTCATCTCGGGTCACTCCAAACGCGAAAGATGGGTACGGAAGTGCGATAGTTAGTACGCATGTACCAAAATGTGCACCTTTCCCCGCAGGGCGCAAGAGGGGCGGCGCAGAGCAGCCCCGCCCCCTCAGTCACCAGCCGCCCAACACAGCGGCTACAGGTGGGCGCCGTGGCACTTCTTGAACTTCTTACCAGACCCACACGGACAGGCGTTGTTCCGAGGCGAATTCTCCCACCCTGCCGGAAGCG